>NZ_JARWLB010000006.1:0-335221 GCF_047445835.1 Rhizobium sp. BR 317
GCTCTCATAACCTGAAGGCCGCAGGTTCAAATCCTGCCCCCGCAACCAATCCAGCTTCCTTCCACACAACAAAGCCGCCAAAGATCACACACAAAGCCCCACACGGGGCTTTCTGCGTTTTTAGGATGCCGTCGCGGCGACGATATCAAATGGCCCTCGCCAACATAAAGACGCGCCCGCAGCACAGACACCCAGCGTCCAATGGCGCCGCTCCGAACAGGCACAAGTAACGGTCAGCGCCGCAGCCCGGCGTTACCGCATCCAGCCGAACCATCGTCCGACACACAGATCTAGCAACAACATTTCTCACAAATGTCATTGCGAGGAAACATTCAGACATTCTCGACTGCCGGCAATCATCTAAACATCGAGGCTCCATTCAGAGCGGGGACCGCTCAATCGCTTTAGTCAATTCTGACGGACAAAAACATTTATTGCGGAGCCTGATTGCCGATGTTTTTCCCAAATCTGTGGCGGCGAGAACAGCTAAGGCATGTTGTCGTGACGACCTTTCACGAAAAGGGTTATCGCGACTATGGGAAAAGATGCATTGAGACCTTTCTCAAGCATTGGCCCGAGGACATTACGCTCTTGGTCTATGCTGAGGATGTTGATGTCGAAGAGAAGGATTGCAGGCTTCAGATCTTGGATCATAGTGAAGCTCTCCCGCGGCTGCTCGAATTCCGCCAGGCGTTTGCCGACAATCCGCTAGCCAACGGAATTTGTTTATCCGGGTCCAGTCTGCAACGTGATTATCGGTGGGATGCCGTCCGCTTTTCCAACAAGGTCTTCGCCGTCACCGATGCGATCCGGCGATACCGGAAGACGGTTGATCAGTTGATATGGCTGGATGCCGATACGGTCACCCATAGGGACGTTCCGCGAAGCCTAGTCGACAGAATTGCGCCGAGAGGGGAGCAGCTTGCCGCCTACCTTAATCGTCGGATTTACCCCGAATGCGGATGGGTGGGGTACAATTTGCACCATCGGGAAATATTGACCTTCGCGGACCGTTTCGAACGCATCTACTCGTCCGGCTATTTTCTGGCGATGAAAGAAAGCCACGACAGCTTTGTCTTCTGGAAGATCGCCCAGCAAATGGAGCAGGACAAGGAAGCAAGGTTTAAGCTGCTGGGTTCGAACCGCGCAAAATCTCATGTTTTCATCAACAGCGTCCTGGGTGGCTACATGGATCACCTGAAGGGTGACAGGAAAGCGGCGGGCAAAAGTCACAAGAGCGATTTGACACGGCGAAGGCGGGAAGACTGGTGGCGGTAATCAACCGCTTCCAAGAACGCCAAAGACGCTTCGTCTCATGAAATTGAACTGCCAAAACAGTTAGATCGCCTGATCTCGTCATTTTACGAACGACTGAACCACTGCTCTGTCGCTGCGGTAGGGCCGCCTCTGCAGCCATCAATCCGGGCTGTCGAACGATCCTGCAAATTAACTCGGAGAACCGGAGTTGCCCGTCCTCAAAGGAAATTGTCGTAACATATTCCTTTCGGTGATGATGGCGTCCCTGTTCTTATCGAGCTGTGTTGCAACCACGCGCCCGCAATATGACCAGGTGCAATCGACCCTTGCCGAGATACCGGGATTCCCGAACGTCAGGTCCTATCTTGATCAGGATACCAAGTCGCTTGAGGATGCGTTTGATCTGCAGCCGGCTGCGGCGCAGCGAAACTATCTGATGATTTCCGGCGGTGGCGCTGCGGGGGCTTTCAGCGCTGGTGTGCTATCGGCCTGGACGAAAAAGGGATCGCGACCGGAATTCGATGTCGTCAGCGGCGTCAGCACAGGTGCGCTTATTGCGCCCTTCGCATATCTCGGCTCATCCTATGACGACCTGCTGAAAGACCTGTACACCAGCGGCGTGGCCAAGAGCCTTGTCGACCGGAGATTGTTTCCAAACAAAATGCTCAGCGAAAGCCTTCTCAGAGGAGAGGTGCTTCGCAACATGATACGACGCTACGTTACAGCGGATATCCTGCAGCAGGTTGCGAAGGAACATATGAAGGGCAGGCGGCTATTTGTGCTGACCTCGAATTTGGATTCCCAGCGCGCAGTGATCTGGAATATGGGCGCCATTGCGGCCAGCCATCAGCCGGGTGCGCTCCAGCTCTTCCAAGATGTGCTCATCGCATCGGCAAGCATTCCAGGCGTCTATCCGGCCGTCTTGATAAAAGTGCATGCAAATGGTCACGACTTCCAGGAGCTCCATTCGGACGGAGGCTCCTCGTCGCAGATTCTTACATTGCCGTACGCGGTCCTTGCGTCGGCAAACCATCCGCCTCGGCAGAAGCGAGATCAATTCAACCTATATGTCATCGTCAATAACGCTCTGATCCCCGAATTTTCGAATACGAACGGCAGCACCTTGAATGTGATGGCAAGGGCATATTCCACCTTGGTCAAGGCGCAGGAACGAGATTCTCTAATGGCCCTGTACGGCTATACTCGTCGGACTGAAGCCAACCTCCATGTGGCGTCGATAGATTGCCAGCTTCCCTACGATATGACCGATCCGTTCAACGAACCCTATATGCGTTCAGTGTTCGATCTCGGCACACGGGAAATGTTGTCGGACGCCTTATGGAAAGACGAGCCCTTGTTTACGGTCGCTGCATCTCCACACGCTGGTCGCTGTTCACAGTAACGTCTGAGCTAGTCCCCGAGGCAGACACATCTGGCCGCGCTATATGGATTGCCTATCAAATTTGTTGGTGCAGGCGCAGGCAGGGAGAATGCTATAGATTTTGAAATTCCCATTGAGTGAGTGATTACCGCCAAAGGACTATACGTTGCTAGACTACCTCTTCGCGAATATCTCTGGTATGGTAACTCAGGAGTAGTCGCGATGCCTCTGCATATCGGCCGCACGTAGCTTCCATTTCATCCTTTTTTCGATCTCGTTACTTCGGCTGACAGGTTTTGCGATAAGCGCGAAAGTTTTTCTTTTGTGGGGGAGACAATGGGGAAATCTGCGTCTTTTCTGGCGGCCGCCCCGTGTGGACGGCAATACGCTCTGTCGGCATATACGATGCTTTGCGCCTTGCTATGGGTGTTCTGCCTTTCTGCCGGCGTCGCTCATGCGCAACAACCGACCGATGCGCAGCGCAGTGCTATCAAATCGGCATGCCGTTCCGATTTCATAGCACAATGTTCAGGCGTGACGCCGGGCGGCAAGGAAGCGCTGACCTGCCTGCAACAGCATAGCGCGACGCTTTCTCCCGCCTGCCGTAGCGCCGTATCGGCTTTGGACGGGACCAAAAAGAAGTCCAGTGCTGCTACGCCCGCCGAAACGCCGGCAACGGCGCCGGCGCAATCCAGTGCGGCCGCCGCTGGTACGCCAGCGGCCCAGCCGACACAGGCGCAGCGCAATGCGGTGAAATCGGCCTGCCGGTCTGATTTCATGGCGCAGTGCTCGGGTGTGACGCCGGGCGGTTCCCAGGCGCTTGCCTGCCTACAGCAGCACAGTGCAACTCTTTCCCCATCTTGTCAGCAGGCAGTTGCGGCTCTGGGAGGCGCTTCGGCGCCCGCGGGTGCTGCACAGGCGCCGGCAGGGGGTGGCGCGGCGGCGATGCCCGGTGCGCGTGCAGGGATGCCATCTTTCTCACCGCGCGAAGAATTAATCGTCCTGCATCGGACGTGCGGGCCGGACTTCCGCGCTTTTTGCCGCTCCGTGCCGCTCGGCGGGGGCAGGGGTATTGCCTGCCTGCGGAACAATATGCAGCGGCTGTCTCCCGTATGCCAGAGGGTGTTGACCAGCGGGTTATAGAGTGTCGCTTCTCTCCGAGTGTCCCGCTTCAGGCGAATTCACCTTCAAGCGGATAGGATTTTTGTGCGTTCAAAGGAACGCGTGTAGCTCCAACGTCGCGGTCCACGGTCTTCAGAAATCGCAGACCGACATTTCATGGGAACTTGAGCGATACGGGCCTGCCGAGACTGGCAGCCTGCACATTCGATGGATCAACGATGACCCAAACGAAAGGTGTTGCCATGTCATCGATTTCGTACCTTCAGAAATTCAAACGACTGCTGATTTTAAGTTCTTTCGGCCTCTGCTGCGCCTTGCCCACGGCGGCATGGGCGGATGACGCCAAGGATCTTCTGAAAGCCATGTCCGACTATCTGGCGGCGCAGAGGACGATGTCATTTCATTATCAATCCTCGCTCGAGGCAGTGACGCCGGATTTTGAGAAGCTGCAGTTCGTCAGTTCCGGCACTGCCAGCCTGACGCGTCCCGACAAGCTCAGGATCACGAGGACCGGCGGGTTTGCCGATGTGGATGTAAGCTTCGATGGTTCGACACTGACTGTGCATGGCAAGAATCTCGATGCTTATGCCAAGATCGATGCCAAGGGGTCGGTGGACGACCTGCTTGACCGGCTGGTGGGTGCCGGTGTCGAGGCGCCGGGCGCGGACTTGCTGTCAACGGATGTCTACGGTCTGCTGATGTCGGATGTGACCGTCGCCAAACATATTTCCAGCGCCTTCGTCGACGGTGTCGAGTGTGAATATCTCACCTTCCGGACGCCTGAAATCGACTGGCAGATCTGGATACAAACCGGAGAAATACCGATACCGCGGCGCTACGTCATCACCAGCAAGCACGTCGCCCAAGCACCGCAATACACGTTGGAGATCAGCGACTTCAAGAGCGGCTCCGATGTGGCTGCCGTTTCCTACAACATCGATATTCCGACCAGCGCGAAGAAGGTCGATCTCAGCGAACTCCAGTCGCTCGATGAGCTTCCTGCGCCTGCCGATGCGGGAGAAAGCAAATGAGATTTCCAAGATTATTGCTCACTGCGGGCTTGGCGGGCGCTTTCCTTTTCGCCGATGTCAATGTCGAGCCGGGCGCATTGATGCCGCTGTCGTTAGATTTCGCCACACCCGCCGGCGCCGTCATCGGCCGGCCCTTGACCCCGCTTTCCTATGCCGGTGTCGCCCGCAGAACGACGCGCCGCGTTATCGTGGGAACGCCGTCGACCACCGTCATTGCGGTATTGCCGCCGGGCTGCGTTTATGGAGCCTATTATGGCGGCTATTACTACCGTTGCGGATCTGGCTATTATGCCAAGAGCGGCGGCGCCTATGTTCGAGTGGTCGTGCCGTAGAGCGTGGCGCATAGCGCTGGCTGATCGGATAGTTACATCCGCATCCAGACAGCATCTGCCCTCAGTCCGCGGCTTGCGAAACCGGCTGCGTGACTGTTCGGCGTTTCCTATGTTCTTCGATACGCTGCAACACGACATAAAACGAGGGAACGAAAAGCACGGCAAGACAGGTCGAGGCGATCATGCCGCTGAAGACGGATATGCCGATCGACTTGCGGGCGGATGCGCCGGCGCCTGTCGCAAGTACCAGCGGCACGACACCGAGGATAAAAGCGAAGGATGTCATCAGGATCGGCCGGAAGCGCAAGCGTGCCGCCTCGACCGCCGCATCCAGAATTTCCATGCCTTGTTCGCGTTTCTCCCGCGCATATTCGACGATGAGAATAGCGTTTTTCGAGGCAAGTGCGATCAGCAGGATGAGGCCGATCTGCGTGTAGAGGTTATTGGCGACGCCGGCAGCGCTCAAAGCTGCCACCGTCCCAAGCAGGGCGAGCGGCACCGCCAGCAGCACCGCCAATGGCAGGATCCAGCTTTCATATTGGCCGGCGAGCACGAAATAGACGAGAAGCATGGCAAGGGCGAAGATGAAATAGATCTGACCGCCGACAGCCTTTTCCTGATAGGACAGGGCAGTCCATTCGAAGCCAGATCCGGGCGACAGCGTGCGGTCGGCGATCTGTTCCATGACATCGAGCGCCTGTCCGGAACTGAAGCCTTTGGCGGCTCCGCCGACGATCGTGGCGGTCGGATAGAGGTTATAGAGGCTGATGAGGGATGGGCCTTGCATGCTGGTGACATCTATCACCGTGCCGAGCGGCACCATGGTGCCGTCGCCGGCCCTGACCTTCAGGTTGCGGATATCGTCGGGGCGAACACGAAAATCGGGAGATGCCTGCACATAGACCTGGAAGGTGCGCCCGAATTTGTTGAATTGCGTCACGTAGCTTGATCCCACGTAACCCGAAAGCGCTGAGAAGACTTGTCCGACGGTCACGCCGAGCGTCTCCGCCTTGATGCGATCGACGGTAACGGAGAGCTGTGGAACATCAGCCCGGAAGGATGTGCTCAGCCGCTGCAGCGCCGACTGCGCATTGCCGTTCTTGACGATGGTATCGGCCAGACCCTGCAGCAGTGGAAAGTCGAAATTGCCGTTCCGGATCTCGACTTGCATGGTGAAGCCATTGGCATTGCCGATGCCCTGGATCGGCGGGGGCACGACCACCAGCGTCTTTGCCGTCAATATATTCTGCAGGGCGCCGTTCAGATGTTCGTAGATCGACAGCAGGTCCTGTCCCTTTTCCTTGCCGCGGATACCCCAATCCTTGAGGATGACATAGGCGACGCCGGCATTCGGCAGGCTCGCGCTGTTGTCGAGAATGGAAATGCCGCTGATGGTCAGCACCTGGTCGACGCCGGGCGTCTGTTGCGCAATCTTGCCGACCTGTTCCATGACTGCATCGGTGCGCTCCTTCGAGGCGCCGTCGGGAAGCTGGGCGTTGATCAGCACGTAGCCTTGATCCTCGACCGGCAGGAAGGCGGTCGGCAGGCGCGTGAGCCCCCACACGGCAACGCCAATCAGCGCCAAGGCAACGAGGACGGCAATGCCGCTATGATGAACCATGCCGCTGATTAGCCTGGCATAGGCATGTTCTGCCCGATCGTAGACCCTGTTGAAGCCGCGGTAGAAAAAGTTGCGCCTGTCGGGCGGCACAGGCGGGCGCAGCCAGAGTGCGCATTGCGTCGGCTTGAGCGTCATTGCATTGATGGCGCTGATGAAAGCGGTCGCGGCAATGACGAGTGCGAATTGCTTGTAAAGCTGGCCCGTCAGACCGGGGAGGAAGGCGGCTGGAATGAACACCGCCATCAGGACGAGTGTGATGCCGATAACGGGGCCGAACAGCTCGTCCATCGCTTTTTCGGCGGCCAGTCTGCCCGGCATTCCTCCCTCGATATGGCGGGTGACACCCTCCACGATGACGATGGCGTCGTCGACGACGATGCCGATGGCAAGAACAATGGCAAACAGCGTCGAGAGGTTGACGGTGAAGCCGAGCGCCGCCATTGCCGCAAAGGCGCCGATGATCGTCACCGGAACGGTTGTCGCCGGCACGAGCATTGCGCGCCAATCCTGAAGAAAGACGAGGATGACGACGAGCACTAGGATGCCGGCTTCCACCAGCGTTGTGTAAACTTCGTCGATCGAGGCCGTCACGAACTTGGTCGTGTCGAACGGAACTTGATAGGTAAGGCCTGGCGGGAAGCTCTTCGAGAGCTCTGCCATCTTGGCGGCGACGCTTTTCGCGACGGCAATGGCGTTTGCTTCCGGTAATTGGAAAATGCCGATGCCGGCTGCAGGGTGCCCGTTCTGCATGAAGGACTGGCTGTAAGTCTGGGCGCCGAGCTCGACGCGACCGATGTCGCGAATGCGCGTGATGCGTCCGCCATTCTGCTGGTCGACCTTGACGATGATATTCTCATAATCGATGGCGTCGTTCAGGCGCCCGCTGACGTTGAGCGTATATTGGAAATCCTGGCCGGGCGGCACGGGCGGTATGCCCACCTGACCGGCCGTCACTTCCTGGCTCTGTTGTTGCACGACGTTGATGATGTCCTGCGGCGTCAGGCCGCGCGCTTGCAGGAGGTCCGGGTTCATCCAGATGCGCATGGCATATTGGCCGGCGCCAAACACCGAGACATTGCCGACGCCGGGCAGGCGGGCCAGCTCGTTCTGCAGGTTGATCACGGCGTAGTTGGACAGGAAAAGGCTGTCATACCGGCTGTCCGGCGAGGTGAGGCTGACGAATTCGAGAATGGACGTCGATTTCTTCTGTGTCGTGACGCCCTGTAGCTGAACGGCTTGCGGCAGCGAAGGCATGGCTATGGCGACACGGTTCTGCACGAGGACCTGCGCCTGGTCGGCGTTCGTGCCGATTGCGAAGGTCACTATCAGGGAATAGGTGCCGTCGCTGGCGCTCGTCGACTGCATGTACAGCATATTCTGCACGCCGTTGACCTGTTGTTCGATCGGCAGTGCCACCGTATCGATGAGGGTCTTCGCGCTCGCGCCGGGATAACGCGTTGTCACCTGTACCGTCGGCGGGACGACATTTGGATATTGCGCGACCGGCAATTGGAAGAGCGCGACCGCGCCGATGAGGACGAAGACAAGCGCCAGAACGTTCGCGAGCACCGGCCGCTCGATGAAGAAGCGCGAAATCATGCTGTCCTCCTCGGATATTGGCGTGAGAACGAAAGCGAGTTCATGGCGTGTCGGACTTGGCCGTATCAGACTTTGTTGCGTCAGATTGGGTTGTGTCGGCCTTCTGCGCATCGGGCTTGGGCACATCGATTGCGAGCGCGCCATTGTTCGACGTGCTTGCTGCTGCGACCGCGTCCAGTGCGACTTTCTCCGGTGCGACCTTGTTGCCGGGGATGGCCTGTTGAATGCCTTCCGTCACCACCCAATCACCGGCGTCAAGCCCGGATTCGATGACGCGCAGAGGCCCTTCGCGCTGGCCGGTCTTCACCAGCTTCTGCTCGACGGCGTCATCTTTTCCGACGACCAGCACGTAGCTGCCCTGCTGGTTGGTGCCGATTGCATCGTCCCGCACCAGCAGCGCCTTGTCGTCGTGCCCGACGGGAACGCGCACACGTACGAAAAGACCCGGGAGAAGGGCGCGTTCCTTGTTGTCGACGATGCCTCTCACGGACAGAGTGCCGGTGGAGGAATCGACCTGCGGCGCGGCATAATCGAGGTGACCCTTGAAGGGATAACCGGTCTCACTCTGCAGGCCGATTTCAAAGGGAATGGTCGGAAGGTCGGTTTGCCTGAAGGTGTGACCTTCTTTTGCCATGGCCTGCTTGATCATCAGCACCTGCGGCTCGCTGACGTTGAAGTTCACGTAGAGCGGGTCGGTTTGGACGATGGTCGCGAGCTTGGTCGGGCCGGACACGCCGACGAGCGCGCCGACATCGACGAGATGGGCGGTTACGATGCCATCAAAGGGTGCCAGCACCTTCGTATATCCGAGATTGATCACCGCAAGATCGAGACTCGCCTGGGCATTGAGGATGGTTGCGTTTGCCTGATCAAGCGTCGCCTTGGCGCTGTCGAGGGCCGTCTGCGTCGTGACGCTCTGCTTGCTGAGATTGAGCTGCCGCTGGTATTCCTGATTGGCACCGACCTGCGAGGCCTGGGCAGAGGCAAGGGTTGCTTGCGCCTGATCGACCTGGGCTTGGTAGGTATTGCGCTGAAGGCCGAAGAGCTGGGTATCCTTTGTCACCGGCATGCCATCCCGATAGTCGATCGACTCGACGAAGCCCTGGACGCGCGCTTCGATATCGACGGAATTGATTGCCGCGGTATTGCCCGTCAGTTCGAAATATCGGGTGACGGTCTGCTGCAATGGAAGCGCTACGCGCACCTTCGGCGGCGGCGGGGCAACATATGTATTGTTACTGCCGTCGCATGCTTGAAGGGAAATCGTGCTGAGAAGCACGACGCAAAATTGTAGACCTTGAGAAAATCCTCCACGCATTCCTGACACCCCCCATACTTGCGAGTTCCAGTCTTCATGCGCACCTCGCCGGCGGCCAAAAGGCGCCGATGGATCAAGGTATGTGACACTATGAAGCGGCATTGCTGAAAATTGCAATAGCCCCTTGATCTGCAATTCGTATGAGCTTCACCGGTGAAGGCCGACGCTGATTATGCAGGCCGGCGGCTCTTTCGGAATGTCATCATGATAAGAAGCAGGACGACAATGATCCCGGCGGCAATCAGGACGTGGTGGTGAAGCGGCAGATGGCCGAACGTCTGCTCGATGCCCTGTCCGAAGAGATAGCCTATTCCAGTGAAGAGCGATGCCCACACCAAGGCTGCGACGGCGTTGATCATGACGAATTTTATCGCTGAAACGCCGGACATTCCGATGGCGATGGGACTGATCGCTCTCAAACCATAGATGAACCGGAAGGAAAAGATGAAGCCGGTGGGATGGCGCTCCAGAAGATGCGTGACGCGTGCGAATGCCGGTTTCGCGATGATTTTCTGGACGCGCGGATAGTGCCGGGCATAGCGGCCGATGAAGAAGAGCGTCTGGTCCGCGATAAAGGAACCGGCGCAGGCGGCCCCGGCAGCGTCCCAATAGGTCATGAGGTGGCGATGCGAAAACACACCGCCCAGGATCACCATGGTCTCCCCTTCGATGGCGGCTCCCAGGAAAATTGCCAGCAGGCCATATCTTGCGATCAGAAGCTCGATGGTCATGTGGGTGGCCCTGGACCAGGATGATGTCAACCTTACTGCTGAAAGATGAGCAGCACGTAAGACAGGAAAAGGACGAGGTGAACGGCACCCTGCATGACATGGGTCCGGCCGCTGGAGAAGGTGATGATGCTGACGGCAAGCGTCAGGATGAGCATAACGAGATCGCCGCCTTCAAGTCCCAATGTCACGGGATGCGCATAGAGATGACTGACGGCGAGCATGGCTGGGACGGTTATCCCGATCGTCGAGAGGACCGAACCCAGGAAGATATTGATCGAACGCTGCAAGTGGTTGGCGGCGGCGGCGCGCACGGCGCTGATGGCTTCCGGTGTGGCGACCAGCACGGCCATGACGACACCTCCGAAGGCGACAGGGGCGCGCAAGGTTTCAATCACGTAATCGATCGGCTTGGCGAGTTCTTCGACCAGGAAGACCACCGGCCCCATATAAGCGAACAGCATAACGGTATGATACCATATCGCCTTGCGGCCGGGACGGACGGCTCGTTTGACGGGTGCTTCGCCCTCCTCGGCAAAAAAATGGTGATGACGGCCCGCCTGAAGCATCAGGAATATGCTGTAGAGGCCGACTGACATGATTCCGAGCACCACCTGTCTCGGCGTGGAAGGATGCGGGCCTCCGGTGCCGTATAGAAAACTTGGCAAGATCAGGCTTAGCGTCGCCAGAGGCACGATAAGGCCGAGATAGGCGTTGGCGCCCTGCAGATTGTGGGACTGCTCCGGTCGGCGCCAGCCGCCGAACAGCAGCGATAATCCCACCATGCCGTTGAGGATGATCATGATCACCGCAAAAAGCGTATCGCGGGCAAGGGTAGGATTGTTCTCGCCGTGGATCATGACGGCGGAAATGGCCATCACTTCGATCGAAGTAATAGCGAGCGTCAGGATCAATGTGCCGTAAGGCTCCCCAAGTCGTTCCGCGAGGTGGTCGGCATGGCGGACAACCGAAAGCGCGGAACCAAGCACGGCGGCAAAAAGCCCGAAGAAAGTTATTGCGAGCCAAACCGGGTCCGACAATTGCCGAAACAGGTCATCTTCGGAGCTGATGATCACCAGGCAGGTCAGAATGCTGATCGCCAGAAACCATTCCTCGCGGAAAATACGGGTCAGCCCGCGCGGACGGAATGCCAGACTGTCCGTCATCGGAATGACGGCTCTGCGGAAAATTGTAGCTGCGAAGCGATAGTCGATGCCATCATGTCCCCCCAACCCACGTTGCCGGATGCCTACAAACAGCGTGAAGCGTATCGCCTGAGTTCAAAATTCTACACGTCTTTGCCGCTTTCTGCGAGATCGGCCATTGATCCGCCGATCAAGGCGCGTGCCGGCAACTGCATCGCGGTAGATCATGCCCCTTGATGTGGCGGTTGTCTTCTCCGCAAAAAGGGCGAAGAGCGGCGTGATGTCCCGCCCGTAGGACTCGAGGATTGCCACAGCTTTTTCATGCGCACCGTACCGCATTGGTCGGAACTGACCTCGTGCGGTTCGAATAGTCCTGATTTATTACCGCCGCTCCCTTCTCATATCTGAGGGAGCTTTCCCCCCTTGCCCCGCCTCATCCGATTGGCGGGGCTTTTTCATTGGGCGGCACACAATGCTTTCATCTACATGTCAGATGATAGTGTAATATCGCTCTATGCTGTCACATAGGCGATAAATTTAGGTAAATTTATTTAGCTATTGACGATATTTGATTATCGTTTAACTTCAATTCGTTGGATATTTGACGCCCGCCTGTCACCGCTTAGCAGGTGGGCGCTTTTTTGTTTTATGGGCGCGCGAAAGTATTATGATATTATCATGATAATTCTTGAAGCACCTCTCTATCCCCGCCAAAGTGGCGGGGTTTTYTTTGCCGATCGTTGCAATTCGGTCATGCCGGCAGATTCGATGACKACTGTTTTTGCCACCTCATTCAAAGTCCTGCTCGGCTTCCCTTAAGTTAAGCGCGTTCCTGCAAGAGAAAATCCAAGCATCAGTGCAACGCTTTCTCCGGGAAGATTTCCGTCATCGTTTGTCGTTGCCTAAATTACTAAAACGGACAATAACTATACCAAGGAAAAGATTTGATCCTGGGCAAGACTTGCGCAAGGGAGCCGCAGATGATCTTTCGCCAGCTCTTCGACAGTGTATCCGGCACCTACACTTACCTCATCGCCAGCCGGCGGGGCGGCGAGGCGCTCATCATCGATCCCGTGCTCGAGAAAGTCGATCGCTATCTGCAGCTCGTGCATGAGCTTGACCTCAAGCTGGTCAAGGCCGTGGATACGCATTTGCATGCCGACCATATCACCGGATTGGGTGCGCTGCGCGACCGCACCCATTGCATAACAGTGATGGGTGAGCAGACCCTTGCCGATGTCGTTTCCATGCGCGTGGCGGAAGGCGATCGGGTCTCTATCGAAGGTTTGAGCCTCGACGTGCTCTATACGCCGGGCCACACCGACGATTCCTATTCCTTCCTGATGGGCGGCCGTGTGTTCACGGGCGATACGCTCCTCATTCGCGGCACCGGCCGCACCGATTTCCAGAACGGCAATCCGCTTCAGCAGTACGATTCGATCTTCAACAAGCTTCTGAAATTGCCGGACGAGACGCTGGTCTATCCGGCCCATGACTATAAAGGCGATACCGTTTCAACCATCGGCGAGGAGAAGATGTTCAATCCACGCCTCAAGGTTCGGTCGGCCGACGAGTATGCCGACCTCATGAACAATCTGAAACTTCCCAACCCGAAGATGATGGATGTGGCTGTGCCGGCCAATGTGCATGTCGGCTTTCATCAGGATGAGATCGCGCGCAAAGGCTGGGCCGTCTCGGCGGCCGAGGCACTGGCGTTGCGCGGCCGTCCGGATATCGCGATCGTCGATCTGCGGGAGAGGGGCGAGCGCGAAAAGCACGGAACGATCCCAGGCTCGCTGCACGCACCCTATCCGGATTTGCTGGAAAACCTCAGCGACGGCGGCATGCTGCATGAGTTGGCAGCGGCCACTGGCAAGCGGATCGTGTTCTATTGCGCCTTCGGCGAGCGCTCGGCGATGGCCGTACAAGCGGCCCAGGACGCTGGCCTGACAACCGCCTGCCACATCGAGGGCGGCATCGCCGCCTGGAAAAAAGCGAATGGACCGGTGGCCACGCTGTAGGTGAGCACCATGGAGGTGCTTGCCGTTCAGACGACGGCTGGCCCTATTGCGGAACGGACTGCATCAATATTTCGCTACGCAGAATAGGCGCCTCGTCTCCGAAATAGGTCTTCAGCAATTTCGGAAAATCATCGGATTGATAGAATGCGGTGAGCGCCTGGTCGACGAGAAGGCGGAAAGCGGAATCGTCGCGCCGTAATGCGATGCCATAGGGTTCATGCGTGAACAGGCGGTTGCCGATCGCGAGGGCCGAAGGATTGCGCGCATGAGCGGCGAGGCTGATCAGAAGGATCCGGTCGGCGAAATAGGCGTCGATCCGATGGTCTTCGAGGGCTTTGAGCCCGTCCTGATGCGTCGCGAAATCGGCGACCCGGGTCTTCGGTACATCGGGACCGAGCGCTTCTCGTAGCGTCGCGCCGGTGGTCGTGTCGGAGCGGACGCCGATGGTGCTCGCTGAGGGGGATCGCGCGTCGACCGCACGAACGGGGCGCTTGTCGAGGAAGAGTATCTGCAAATATTCGGGCGAATCCTTGCGCAGCAGCGCGCTCGCACCAGTCAGGAAGATCGGCTGGGAGAAATCGACGCTTTCGCGCCTAGCGAGATTGATTGTAGTGGCGCCGCAGAGAAGGTCGATCTGGCCGTTTTTCACCGCGTTGAAGCCGTCGGCAAGTGTGGTTTCGACATATTCCCGCTTGGCGTCGGGAACATTGCGGCCGATTTCATCGGCGATCTTGCCGCAGAGATCGATGGCGTATCCCGTGGGGCTGCCGTCCTTTTTCTGGAAAGAGAACGGTGCCTCGTCGGCAATATAACCGATCCTCACGGCTCCCTTCTGAGCGATAAGGTCGAGCGCTTGCGCAGCGGCGGCTATGTATGCCGAGACGCAAAGGATGAGGCCTGCCAGAACCGGTCGTCTCATGCATTTCGCCAGCATGATCTTCATCTCCGAAAGAATGTGGGATCACAAGCGCTTAGGCGGAGATTATGGTCTGGGTGTCATTTGTCAACGATGGATTGTTTTTGAAAAGTTTCGCCGCAAGCGAGAGCGGATCTCCTAGCGTAGTTGGTGGCGATCCACCCATCGGGAAATGGCGGTGGCAATTGCCTGGGGTTGATCCTCTGGCGCGACATGGCGGGCCGGGCCGCAATTTTCGATATCCAGATTGGCGACGTTCGCTTGGCACCAGGCCGTCATCTTCTCCCCAATCAATAGGGTTTCTGCCGGGCCGTCGAAGGTTAGAAGCAGTTTCGGGACATCCGCGCTCGCCGCCAGCCAGGCGTCATAGGCTTCGATCCGGGTGACCACATCGGCGGGTTCGCCTTCGATCGGCATTGCGCGCGGCCATTCCAATAGCGGTCGCCGGCTTTCGCGGGTTGGGTAGGGGGCGCGATAGATAGCATGATCCTCGTCGCTCAATCCATTGAGGACGGTAGCCGGCAGCGCCTGCTCGATGAAGAAATTCTCGTCAAGAACCTTGGCCTCGCCGGTGGCCGGCGAGCGCAGCGCCTCATAACGCGGTCGCGCGTTCGGCAGGTTGTCCCAGGTCAGCGGTCGCATGATGGTTTCCATGAACGCGATGCCGCGCACCCGGTGGGGATTGCGGGCTGCCCAGTCGAAGGCCAACGCGCCACCCCAGTCGTGGCCAACCAGCACGACGCCGGTAAGTT
Source organism: Rhizobium sp. BR 317 (assembly GCF_047445835.1). NCBI lineage: Bacteria > Pseudomonadati > Pseudomonadota > Alphaproteobacteria > Hyphomicrobiales > Rhizobiaceae > Rhizobium > Rhizobium sp. BR 317. The sequence goes on from NZ_JARWLB010000006.1 coordinate 15,224, forward strand.
CAAGTACGTCGAACCAGGCGTCGAGATAGCGGGCGTGATCGGCGAAGCGGTAGGGGATATCCGGTTTGCCCGAGCGGCCCATGCCAATGAGATCGGGCGCGAGACGGCGTGCGGGTGCCCCGATGTTCGGAGAGACATGTCGCCAGAGATGGGAGGAGGTGGGATTGCCGTGGAGAAAGACGAAGGGTGTTCCAGTCCCTGCATCCTCACAGAAGATCGTTGAATCCAGCACATTGATGGAGGGCATATGGGGTATCCTCTCTTCAGCGGAAATGGTAAGGTGCCTGTCTATCTATCATAATAGTCAGGAGCCTGTCTACATCATGGAAAAATGCGCTCCCTCTCATCCGCCCCTCGGCTTATTACTGCGCCTCATGCATCAGCATTGGACACAGGCTGTCGAAGCGGCGCTGGAAGAAGCCGGGTTCGGCGATATTCGTCCATCGCATGCCAACGTCTTTACCTTTGCCCGCCCAGAGGGCATTCAGGTCAGCGAACTCACCAAGCTCGCCCATGTGCGCAAGCAGACGATGACGCAGGCGGTCGAGGAACTCGAACGGTTGGGCTATGTCGAGCGCCGCCCAGACCCCAACGACCGACGCGGGCGGCTGGTGTTCCTCACCGAACGCGGTAAGGGCGTGCGGCCGATCGCCATGGCGACCGGTCGTCTGGTTGACGAACGCTGGGCGGAAATTGCCGGCTCGGAAGAGATCGAACAGATCAAGAATGCTTTACAAAGATTGCTCGGCAAGCTGCAGCGCGGCGACACCACGATCGGGCCTGGAGAACATGGGGAACAGGCCGGCTCCTAAGTCGGTCGTCCGCATCAAGTTCCCGCCTTCGGATGTTCCGTCCGACAACGCCGGGATCACGAAGAGTTTCGTTATCAATCTCCGAGGTTTGACCTATCTAGGTTGCAGCGTCGGGCCAACGGAACCTATGGAGTTCAGAAGAGCGATTTCATGAGACATATCGGTAGTATGGTGCAAAAGGCAGCCTTCGCTTTCGGCATTGGCTTCATTGCTTTGAGCGTGGCCATCGGCCCCTTCGGCACAACGCCGGCTTCCGCCCAGACCATCATCGACGATTGGCAGAAGGTGAAGCCGCCGGCGGCGCCGGAATTGAAGCCGGTGACAGTCGATCCCAAGACGACGGCGTTGCTGATCCTCGATTTTAACGGCGCGCAGAACCCGGCCAAGGGGCCGTGCAACAAGAACACCAAACCGCGTTGCCTCGCCTCCGTGCCGAAGGTCAAGACGCTGCTCGATGAGGCCCGTAGCAAGGACGTGCTCGTGGTCTATAGCCTCGCCGGTGCGGGCGAACCCCAGGACATCGCCACGGATCTTGCGCCGCTGGCAAGCGATCCGATCGTCAAGTCTGGTCCCGACAAGTTCATCGGCACCAATCTCCGCAACATACTCGCCGATAAGGGCATCAAGACCGTGATCGTCACCGGCACGGCGTCCGAAGGCGCAGTTCTTGATACGGCAACCGATGCGGCGCTGAACGGGATGAACATCATCCTTCCCGTCGACGGTATGTCGTCCACCGAGCTCTACGGCGAGCAATATGTCGCCTGGCACATGGTCAATGCGCCAGGCGTTTCACAGAAGACGACGCTGACCAAGATCGACATGATCAAGTTCTGACAGCCGCCTTCCTCTCTTGGGAAAAGGGAGCTGACATCAAGCCAGCGTCTCTTGGAAGTGATTCAACAGGCGCTTCCAGTGCCGTTCGGCGCCGGTCTTGTCATAGACGCCGTGGTCGGGAACGGTCCAGCCATGGGCCATGCCGACATAGTTCTCGATCAGATGGTCCACACCGCCTGTGCGGAGCGCTTCGGCGAGGCGAGCGGATTGCTCTGGCGGGAAGCTGTTGTCGACGCCGGCAACGCCGATATAGACGCGGCCCTTGATATCGGCGGCCAGGCGATGCGGGCTATCTGCCGCGTCGCTGGCAAGATTGCCGCCGTGGAAGGTAGCGGCGGCGGCGATGCGGTCGGAATAGGCGGCGGCTGCCGTCAGTGCGCGGGCGCCGCCCATGCAATAGCCGACGGTGCCGACCGGTCCGGTGGCGCCGGCTGCTGTCAGCGCGTCGAGGAAGGCGGCACTGTCGCGCTTGGTCATCTCCTGCGACGTGCCGCGCAGCATCGCCATGATCACTTCGCGGGAGGCCGGATCACCGAAGGCCGTACCGTCGAACGGGCCATAGGCGCCGAAGCGATAGAACAGATCGGGCAGCAGCACGATATAGCCGCCATCGGCCAGCCGCTGCGCCATGTCGTAGAGCGCTGGGCGCGGACCCATGGCATCCATATAGAAGATGATGCCGCGCTCGGCGGAGGCGCCGTTGTCGGGGCGGAAGATGGCGGCTTTCGCCACACCATCGGCGGCGTTGATTTCAATATCGTGTTTCATCATCAAATTCCTTGCGGTCTGGTTTGAATGTTCGTTTCCCCGAGGCGGCACTTTGGCAAATGGCCTGATGGCGCTCAATGGCCTTTTGCTTTCAAAGGGATGCGGCAGGCGGATCGACGATCAACATCTCTTGAGTTTCCGCCTTCGCTGTCGGTGGAATAGTATCCGAAGCGACGGCGTCGATACGCGGGGCCGATGGAGGATGCGTTCCCATGTCTTTTCGCCAGTTCGTTCCGAGCCTTGCGCTGGTCTTTTCTCTCGTCTCGACGCTCGCCCTTGCCGCGCCGCCGGAACAGGGGCACTCCGGCGGAGGAGGTGGTGGCGGCGTTCTCTCCTTGTTGCCATCGGATGCGGTTAGCGATCATGTGCTGAATGCCGATGGTAAAAGCATTCCCTATACGGCGACGGCGGGAACGCTGGATCTCTTCGGCCAGGATGGCGAACGCACGGCAGCAATCTTCTATACCGCCTATGTCGCCAAGAATCGGGATGCCGGCAGGCCGATCACCTTCGTCTTCAATGGCGGCCCGGGCGCCGCCTCGGCCTTTCTCAGTCTTGGATTGGTCGGACCGCGCATTCTCGATTTCGGCCCCAGCGGGCGCGACGGTGCCAATGCCAAACTGGTCGACAATCCCCATAGCTGGCTGAATTTCACCGACCTTGTCCTGATTGATCCGGTCGGCACCGGCTGGAGCCGAACGGTCAAGCAGGATGATGCCAATGAGTTCTACAATATGCGCGGAGATGCCGAGAGCCTTGCGAAGGCGATCGCGCTTTATATCGCCCACCACGGACGCGCCGCCTCGCCGAAATATATTCTCGGTGAAAGTTATGGCGGGCTGCGCGCGGCGAAAGTCGCCACCAGCCTGCGGCAGGATCAGGGCATCCTGATTTCCGGTATCGTCATGCTGTCGCCGCTGATTGAAGGGCGGCTCGTCTTCGGAGCGAACGACTTAGCGCTTGGCGCGGCGCTCGAACTGCCGTCGCTTGCGGCCGCCGAACTGGAGCGGAAAAATGCCTTCAGCGAGCAGGCGGTCGAAGACGCCCAGAAATTTGCTCTGCACGAATATCTTCCAACGCTCGCAGGTCCGCCCCCGACCGGCGATGCGGGGCGCACTTTTTACGATCACGTTGCCAAGCTGACCGGCATTCCCGAAGATATCGTGGCCAAGAACCAGGGCTTTCTCAGCGGGGTGTATCAGAAACATTCCGATGGTGACGGCGCCGATATCGTCAGCTCCTACGACGCTTCGTTCCTGGCGCCGGACCCTTATCCGGAATCGGAAGCCGGCCGCAGTGATGATCCCGTCCTCGACGGCTTCGTTCGGGCCTATGGCGGTGCCTTTTCGAGCTATGCGCGTGACGAACTCGGCTTTCATACCGACATGACCTACAATCTGCTGTCGAGTTCGGTGAACGAGCATTGGAACTGGGGCGGCCGTAACGGCGGTTCGCGCCTCCATGCAAGCGCGACGGATGACATCAAGGAGATGCTGACCCTCGTTCCGTCTTTCCGGCTGCTGGTGGCGCAGGGCTATAGCGACCTCATCACACCCTTCAGCGTCAACAAATATGTGCTCGATCATATGCCGCCGGCCTTTGCCGACCGCGTGGCGTTGAAGCTCTATCGCGGCGGGCACATGTTCTACACGCGGCCGACATCGCGCGAACAATTCACCGCAGACGCCAGAACATTCTTCACGGCGCCGCCTGTGACGATACCTCCGACGCAGTCCAACTAACTAATCGTGTTGTAGCTGAAACAGATGCTTGATGCGCGAGGTCAGCGTACCGATCGGTGCGCCGTTGACCAACATGTCGCTGCTGCTGAAGAGATGGCGTTCGGCTTCGATGCGCTTCGACATGATCGTCCCTAGCTCTTCGGCGATGGAAGGACGGTCGTGCAGCAGAGGCGATAGGCAATCCTCGCCGATCTCGTAGGTCACCACGAAGGTCAGCGCGCGGATCGTGCCGACTTCGCCGGACCCCATCAGCAGGCCGCCTTCGCCGAAATAGTCGCCGGGAGCGAGCCGCGTCAATTCGATCTGCCGCTGCGCCTCTCGGCGGGTGACGCTGACAACGCCCGAACGCACGATGGTCAGCGCGCGCAGCAGCGAATCCTGTTCGGCGATGACGGCATCCTTGTGATAGGTGCGGCGCTGCATACGCGACGCCAGATGCTCCTTCTCATCCTCGGTGAGCGAGGAGAACAGCGGAATATTGTTGAGCAGCCGCCACGGCGTCCCGGGATGCTGGGCGGCATTGGCCGCCTCGGCCTGAGATTCCGACGGCATGGTGATCGCGTCGGGTGGGCCCGCGAGCTTCAACCCGCCTGCTTTGGAATGACGATAGATGAGGTCGTTGATCTCATTCTTGGCGGCCGTCATCTGCGATATGTCACGGATGCGGAAATTGAGCTGCAATTCGACAGCCTGCCCGTCGATCGAATTGATCATCACGCTGGGCTCGGGCGTCTTCTGGATCGTGTTGCAACTGATCAGCACGTTGCGCATGACATCGGCGATGACCTTCGGCTGCGTGGTCGGCTGGAGGCGGACGGTGATGGTGACGCCGTGGCTTTCGTCCGGGCTTGAGAGATTGGTGATCCGGCTTTTGGCAAGGGCGCTGTTCGGGATGACGACGAGGTCGTTGGTGCCGCTCAGCAGATGCGTGGCCCGCCAGTTGGTCTCGACGACGCGGCCCTGGACGTCATTGTCGAGCACCACCCAATCGCCCACGGAATAGGGCCTGCCGAGATTGAGCGCGATGCCGGAGAAGACGTCGCTAAGGGTGCTCTGCAGCGCAAGACCGAGAATGATGGCGAAGACGCCCGAGGTCGCGATCAGCGTTCCCACCGGTACGCTGAAGACATCGGCGACCACGGAGAGTGCCGCGCCGAGATAGATCACGCCAACGACCAGATCCTGCAGCAGCCTTGCTTCGCGTGGCTTGCGCTCAAAGATCAGGAACAGGCGCACGAAGGCGACCAGCACCCAGGCGCCGTTGATCCACCAGACGATCTTGGCAAAGCCCGTGAAGACCCGCAACGTCACCGTGTCCTGCGGCTGCGGCGGGGTCGGCTCGTAGGGAATGATGCCATGATAGAGCAGAAGCGCGGTCAGGCTGATGAAAAATGCAATCTGTCCGATCAACCGTCCGGCGCGCCGGTGGCGGAGCAGGTAGCGGCTGATGAATGTGCCGATGACCACCAAGATGCAGAACTGGACGATCGGATCGGCGAGAAGCGCAATGGACATGAGGACTTGGCCGCGTTCAGTCTTTCGGGTGGCCGGTAAATTGGCATGAACTTGGCCGCAATACCATACGGCTAACTCCGGGCTTTCCTTAACGCATACGAAATCTCCTCGCGGGCAACGCCGATCAGGCGCTCCATGGCGCTGCGGGCCTCGTCCGGGCGGCGCATGCGGATGGCTTCCAATACGTCCTGATGCATGGCGATCGCCTGTTCATGCGACGGGCTGGCACGGTTGGTCAGGCGGAAGCTGGCGAGCAGTGCTGCGCGGATGGCGGTGGCGAATTGCAGATAGACCCAATTGCCGCTGGCGCGGATGATCGCGGTGTGAAATTCGAGATCGGCCCGGCTCCAGGCCTCGCTGTCGCGGGCATTGGCCTCCACCATCTCCTCGAAGGCTTTCGATATGCGGAATAGGTGGTGAGCATCGGCGTTGGCGGCGGCTTGGGCAGCGGCGGCGGGTTCCAGCAATTGACGGGCCTCGATCAGCGAGGCGTGAAAACGCTCGTCATTGCCGAGCCGCAGGGTGGCGTCGAGCACGAGCGGATCGAGATAGTTCCAGTTTTCCCGCGGCAGCACGGTGGTGCCGGCGCGGGTACGCGAGCGGATCATGCCGAGGGCCGCCAGATATTGCATGGCTTCGCGCAGGCTCGTGCGGCTGACACCGAATTGCTCGGTCAGCTCCGTCTCGTTCGGCAGCGTCGATCCTTCCGCCATTTCGCCAGAGATGATCTTGTCGATGAAGCGCTGCAGCAGCGCTTCGCGCACGCTGCGCTTGCCGCCCTCCGAAAGCCCGGGCATTGCCGCAGTCAATTTTCCCCTTGTTTTGCCGCCGCTCACGCCGCCTCTCCGGTTGTTCCCTACGCGATCACCAAGCACGGCGATCCCAACGCGGACTCTATATAAATACTACCTATGTTGACAATAAATATGATGAAAACTACCGTCCCTGCCGAGTTCACCCATGCACATGGAGGACAAGGGCTGGAGATGACGGTGGTGGAGCTCACGGGCAGCAGCTTGACCGCACGGCTTTCCACACGCGGCGGCATCGTGCTGGGCCTCTGGTGGGAGAGAAACGGCATGCGTCTGCCATTGCTGCGTGAAGCGCGATCCGATGACGCAGATGCGCTCTCCTCCGCTTGCTATCCGCTCGTTCCCTTCGGCAACAGGGTGATGGGCAATCGCTTCACTTTCCGCGGCAAGGACTATGTCCTCAAGCCCAATACGGACTGGGATTCTCACTATCTGCATGGCGAAGGCTGGCAATCCGAATGGGCTGTTCTCAGCCGAAGCGGCAGCGAGGTAGAATTCGGCTTTTCGCATGAAGGTGATGGCACGCCCTACGTCTATGAGGTGCGGCAACGCTTCGCCATTCGTGACGATCGCTTCGACATGCATCTTCACGTCAGAAATCTTGGAGCGGAGGCGCTTCCTTTCGGCCTGGGTTGGCATCCCTACTTCCCAATGACACCTGCCACGACCCTCAAGGCGCCGGCGCGGCGGTTCTGGACGGAAGTGGAGGGCTGGTTGCCGGGAGAGGCGGCGGATATTCCCGGCGACCTCGATTTCGCAACAGCGCGCGGATTGCCGCATCGCTGGGTCAATAACGGTTTCGAAGGATGGAACGGTGTCGCGGAGATCGCCTGGCCCGAGCATGATGCGCGGCTGCATCTGACGGCGGACCGGCGGCTCAAGCACTATTTCATTTTCATTTCGGATGCCGGCTTCGATCCGGGTTTCCAGCGCGACTATTTCTGTTTCGAACCGATGTCGCATCTCGCAAACGGCCAGAACCTGCCGGACCTCGGCGATCTCACCGTGCTGGAGCCGGGCGAGGCGATGACGGCTGGCCTGCAATTGCGCCCGGAAACGATCGCCTAGCGGTTTTCAGTTCAAGAAAGGGACCCCCATGAGCAACCGCCTTTCGGGCAAGCGTATCCTGATCACCGGCGCGGCGCAGGGTATCGGCCTTGCGATTGCCAAGGCCTGTGCTGCGGAAGGTGCGGCCCTATTCCTGATCGATATGGACGACGCATTGTTGACGCGCGAGGCGGAAGCGTTGAAGGCGGCGGGTGCTGTGCTCGGCTATGCGGCGGCTGACATAACTGACGCCGCAAAGATCGAGGCTGTGGTGGCGCAGGCGGGCAGGGAGATTGGTCAACTCAATGCACTGATCAACAATGCCGGCGTGAATGTTTTCTCCGAACCGCTGGCGACGACCGATGAGGAGTGGCAGCGCTGTTTCGACATCAATCTCAAGGGGGCTTGGAATTGCTGCAAGGCAGTGCTGCCCGGCATCATTGCAGGGGGCGGTGGTGCGATCCTCAACATTGCCTCCACGCATGCTTTCACCATCATCCCGCAAACCTTTCCCTATCCGCTTGCCAAGCATGCCCTGCTCGGCATGACAAAATCGCTGGGGCTCGAATATGCGGCTAGGGGTGTCAGGGTGAACGCGCTGGCGCCGGGCTATGTCGCGACGCAGAAGGTCATCGACTATTGGAACAGCTTTCCCGACCCTGAAGCCGCCAGGGCGGAAACGATGCGGCTGCATCCGGGCGGACGCATCGCGACACCGGAGGAGATCGCGCTCGCCGCCGTTTTCATGATTTCCGACGAATGCCCCTTCATGAATGCCACCTGCCTGACCGTCGATGGCGGTTTAAGCGTGCAGCAGCATCCTTGATTTCGAAACGCTGCAGTGCATAAGGTCGCAGCCGCTTTATCTCCCCGGATAAGGCTTGATATTTAGATGACGGTTATCATCTTACATCTGTCATTTCATCTTGCTATCTGCTTCTGAGGGGCGCAACTCCCGGCGCCCTGGCATCATCAAGGAATACCCATGACACAGTCTTTTGTGATTAGCGGCGATCTGCTGATCGGCGCGGATTCGACCGGCGACAACAAATCCGTGCGCGCCATCAACCCGGCGACCGGCGCGAATCTGGAACCAGCCTTCGCAATCGCTAGCGAGGCGGAGGTCGCCCGCGCCTGCGAGCTGGCGGGCAAGGCGTTCGATATCTATCGCGCCACCAGCCCCGAGGCACGCGCGACGTTCCTGGAGACGATCGCGACCAATATCATGGAGATCGGCGATGCGCTGATCGAGCGCGCCACCGAAGAAACCGGCCTGCCGGTCGCTCGCCTTCAGGGCGAGCGCGCCCGTACCGTCGGTCAGCTCCGGCTGTTCGCGCAGGTGGTTCGTTCGGGCGAATGGCTCGACCTGCGTGTCGATCCGGCGTTGCCGGAGCGTAAGCCGCTGCCGCGTTCGGACCTGCGCCTGCGCCAGATCCCGCTCGGCCCTGTCGCCGTCTTCGGCGCCAGCAACTTCCCGCTCGCCTTCTCGGTTGCCGGTGGTGATACCGCTTCGGCGCTGGCCGCTGGCTGCCCTGTTGTCGTCAAGGGCCATCTTGCTCATCCGGGCACTGGCGAACTGGTCGGCCGCGCCATCCGCGCCGCCGTCGTTGCCTGCGGCCTGCCGGAAGGCACCTTCTCGCTCCTGACCGGCGCCAATGAGACCGGTGCCGCGCTGGTGCGCAATCCGCATATCAAGGCGGTTGGCTTCACCGGCTCGCGCGCTGGCGGTGTGGCGCTTGGTGCAATCGCCGCAGCCCGGCCGGAGCCTATCCCGGTCTATGCGGAAATGAGCAGCGTCAACCCTGTCTTCCTGTTCCCGGCAGCGCTTGCGGCTCGCGCGGAAGCGATCGGCACGGGCTTCATCGACTCCCTGACGCTCGGCGCGGGCCAGTTCTGCACCAATCCGGGCCTGCTTTTTGCGATCGAAAGCCCCGATCTCGACCGTTTTGTGCAGGCTGCCAGCGATGCCCTTACCGGCCGCGCGCCGGCACCGATGCTGACGCCGGGCATTCACGCTGCCTTCGACAAGGGCGTTGCCGCACTGGCAGAGCATGACGCGGTCAAGACCGTGGCTCACGGCGCACCGGCCGAAGGCGTCAATCGCAGCCCCGGCATTTTCTTCGAGACGGATGTCGAGCCTTTCTTGGCTGATGAGCGCCTGGGCCACGAAGTTTTCGGCGCGGCAAGCCTTCTGGTGCGGTGCAAGGACATCGAACAGATGATCGCGGTCGCGGAAAAGCTCGAGGGTCAGCTCACTGCGACGCTGCAGATCGAAGCGGATGACCATGCCGTTGCCGCCAAGCTGCTGCCGGTGCTGGAGCGCAAAGTCGGCCGCATTCTCGCCAATGGCTGGCCAACCGGCGTCGAAGTCAGCCATGCCATGGTGCATGGCGGCCCGTTCCCTGCGACATCGGACAGCCGCACGACCTCGGTCGGCACGCTCGCTATCCGCCGCTTCCTGCGCCCGGTATCCTACCAGGACCTGCCGGAGGGGCTGTTGCCGGTCGAGCTTCGCGATGACGGCGTCAAGTCGCTGCCGCATCTGCTGGATGGCGTGCGCGGCGGCAACTGAGGGCGCCATCTCGACCTACCCTCGCCCCATCGGGAGTCCGAAGGACGGTTGAGACCCATGGCTCAACCCCGTTATGGGTAGCGCGGGGTGAGCGGGCGTTAAAGGCAATCTGACAGATAATGGTGCGGCGCTTTTGCGCCGCGCCCTCATCCGCCATCCTGAGTCTGTCGAAGGACGGGCATCTTCTCCCCGAGGGGAGAAGGAGGCTCTCAAACAACCGTAATCGGTGCCATATCGAAAGTGGCCGATATCTGCGATTCCCGCCATCGCCCCGGCGTGAGGCCGACGGAATGCGAAAAGACGCGGGTCAGGTGGCTTTGATCCGAAAAACCGCACATCAGCGCGATTTCGGCAAGCGGCATTCCTGCCCGCATCAGCTCCTTGGCGCGATCGACGCGGCGTTGCATCACCCAGCGATGCGGCGGGATACCGGTGCTGCGCGCGAAGGCGCGGGCGAAATGGCTGGTGGAGAGGCCGCAGTCGCTGGCAAGCTGCGCCAGGGACACATCCTGATCCAATCGGGCATTGATCGTGTCGCGGGCGCGGCGCAACTGCCAAGGCGTCAGGCCGCCGACCACGGTGGATCGCGTCATCTGCATGCGGCCGTAGCGCTGGGCGATATGGGCATTGAAGGCCTTGCCGACATGATCGATGAACAATGCGCTGACGCGATCCGGTTGTTCGAGGGCCGGGGTCAGGCAGGAAAACAGGTTTTCGATGACGGTGTCGCCGCTGGCGATGCCGGGCGCGAGGGGAAGTTCGATGATACGCTCAGTGCCAAGCGTGTCGGCGATCTGGTCGAAGGTCCGGCGCGACAGATAGATATTGGTCGTTTCCTCGCGGCGCATCTTGCCCGGCGGGTCGAGGATGAGGCTGGCAAGCCCTATCGTGCCTTGCGGAAAGGGAATGACGGGAACGAAGTATTCGCCGAGCTTTATCCGGTCCAGCGCCGGCTCCTGACGCTGCAGGCCAAGCACGAAACCGGCTTCACCGGCACGGCCCCCAGCCGTCTCGGGACAGTCCAGGGCAATTCCGTTTTTGCATAGGACAGCTTCCAGCGCAGACGCTGGCGTGCTCAGCCTGAAATAGTCTTCCGACCCCGCACCATGATGCATTGTTGCTACGCCCCAGCCTCACAACAACCGGCCCCTTCTCAGACCGATGCCAGTGACGATTACCAATTTTCGGACCACTATCCTAGATAGAGTGGCGCGAAAGCAGCAAATTGAGTCCAGGTGTGATATAAATGTCCTATCGCTAATATGTCATCCGCGTCAGCAGTCTCACTGCCGCAATCGATGGGGATATCCTCGCTCTGAGGCAGGATAGACGTCATCGGATGGGTGGCACAAACAGCTCGATTTCTTCGTCAAATCCCTTGAGCGGTCGGCTGCCGATCGAGATGCTCGGTTGATAGCCGAGCTTCTTGGCAAAATCCTCTGACATCAGCAGCGGCTCGCCGCTATCGCTGCACACGCCCTGTATCCGGCTGACGAGATTGACGTCGGGGCCGATGACGGTGAAATCCAGGCGGCGGCCTGAGCCGATATTGCCGTAGCTGACTTCGCCATAGTGCAGGGCGATGCCGGCCTGCAGGCGGGCATCGGGGAAATGCAGCGTTTCGAGGCGGGCGAGGATGGTATTGGCGGCGGCGAGCGCGGCATCGCTGGAGCGGGTTGCATCGTAGCCGGGGAAAACCGCGAGAACGGCATCGCCCATGAATTTCAGGACTTCGCCGCCTTCGCGGGCGATTGCCGGCACGACAGCGTCGAAATAGACGTTCAGCAGCTCCAGCACCCGCTCGCCGGGCAGGCGGTTGGAAAGTTCGGTAAAGCCGCGGAGGTCGCAGAGCATGAGCGCGGCCTCCATGGTCTCGATCTCGCCCTTGCGGATATGGCCGGCGAGGATGCGCTGCGCCGTCATCGGACCGATGTAGATATCGAGCAGGCTGAGCTCGACCTGGCGCAGCGTCCGCAGTTCGCAGGCATTGCGCAGCGACGGCATGATGCGCTCGATCAGTTGCCGTTCCGATGCCGTGAAGCCGCCGGGACGTTTGGTGGCGAAAGAGGCAGCACTGACGGGACCGTCGGCATTGCAGAGCGGCACGATCATCAGTTCCACCAGACCACGGCCGGCAAATGTGTCGAGCTGTTCCCACCGGTCGCCATCGTCGCCCCGGCCAGCAATGACGATGTCGCGGGTGTTCATGGCCTTCCATAATGCGCTGTGCAGGAACGTCTCGGTAATGGCCCCATGCTCGCGGTCGCGGATCTGTACAGGCTCGTTCGGTGACCAGGCGATGGAGCGGCCGAGGATTTCCGGATGTAGGGTCATGAGATGCAAGCTCAGCCGGTCGAGGGGAAGGCCGAGGCTCCTTAGGCGACGACCGAGGCCGAAGGTCAGGCCGGCCTCATCCAGCGCGTGGGCCTCGTCGCCCGAGAGCCATTCGATGAGGGCGAGGATGGCGGCCGGGCTGATGGCGCCCCGCTCGGAGACAGGATTTTCGATATCGAGAAGATCAGACAATGAAGCTGCTGCCTGGCGGGTTTTGACGGTGGTCATGATCGTATCTCCTTGGGGGCGGGGGCGCGGCGCTTAGTGAGCGCCGCCGCCTTCGATATGGCCGGGTTTCTTGAGTAACAGGCTGGCGATAAGCGCGGCGACCAGCGCGATGCCGAGTAAGTAGAAGGTGTCGCTGTAGGCCATGATATTGGCCTGTTCCCGCAGGCGCAGCGCGACGGCGACGATGGCCTTGTGCTGGGCGGTCGCAACGTCCGAGACGCCCTGGTTCATGAAATAGGCAGTCAGTCGTGCGATGCGGGCGCGGGTGGCTTCGTCGAAGACCGTGACCGAGTCCGTCAGAATGTTCGAATGGAACTGTTCACGCTTCTGGGCGAAGGTCTGCAGCATGGCGATGCCGACCGCGCCGCCGAGATTGCGCATCATGTTGAAGAGCGACGAGGCGGAACCGGCATTTTCTTTTTCAATGCCCGAAGTAGCGATGGCCGACAGCGGGGTAAAGACGAGAGCTTGGCCGATGGCGCGGACGATGTTCGGCCAGAACAGTTGGTCACTGGCATAGTCGGCGGTCATGTAGATGTTCATGAAGTTCGAGGTAGCGAAGAGGGCGAAGCCGACGACGATCATGATGCGCAGGTCGATACGCTTCATGAGGCGCGGAACCAGCGGGATCAACAGGAGCTGCGGGATGCCGGTCCAGGCGAGCACCATGCCGATCTGCTCGGAATTATAGCCCTGAATGCGGGTCAGGTAGATCGGCAGGATGAAGACTGAGCCATAGAGCGCGATGCCGAGCAGGAAGTTGGCGACGATGCCGAAGCCGAAGTTGCGGCGCAACAGCAGGCGCAGGTTCAAGAGCGGATGGGAGGCGCGCAGCTCGATGATCAGGAAGAGGGTCAGCGAGACGGCGGCGATGACCGACAGGCGGACGATGAAGGGCGAGCCGAACCAATCGTCCTTGTTGCCTTCTTCCAAGACGGTCTGCAGCGCGGCGAGGCCGATCGCCATGGTGACGATGCCGGGCCAGTCGCCCTTGGCGAGTAGGCCAAGGTTCATCGGCGCGCGGTCGAGCGAAGCCCAGAGCATGCCKACCATGATCGCGCCGGGAACCAGGTTGACGTAGAAGATATATTCCCAACCCCAGTTCTCGGTGAGATAGCCACCGATCGTCGGGCCGATGGCCGGCGCGAAGGTGGCCGACAGCGCAAAGAGGGCAAGGCCGATGGGCTGCTTGGCCTTGGGCAGCAGCGTGATGATGATGGTAAAGGCCATCGGGATCAGCACGCCGCCGGAAAAGCCCTGAAAGGCGCGCAGGATGATCATCTGCTGGAGGTTGGCGGCGAAGGCGCAGGCGACCGAGAAGATGAGGAAGAGGATGGCGTTGACCAGGAGATAGGTGCGCACCGAGAACACGCGGACGAGCCAGCCGGTCAGAGGAATGACGACGATCTCGGCGATCAGGTAGGAGGTCGAAATCCAGCCGCCGTCATCCGTGCCGGCGCCGATCGCGCCCTGTATGTCGGCGAGCGAGGCGTTGACGATCTGGATATTCAGGACCGCCATGAAGGCGCCGAGGGTGGAGCCGATGACGGCGGTCCACATCTTCAATGGGCTCATGGTTGCCGCGCCACCGGCGGCGGGCACGGGTTTTGCGGAGGAATTGCTATTTGTGGCGATCTGAAGCGTAGCCATGACGTTTCTCCTCTGGCTCTCTGGGAGAGACAGTCTCACGGGGAGGTCCAAGTGATAATCGAGGAAGGAAGGGAAGGATCATCCAGTCTGGCTGGATAATCCCTCGTCTCAGTGTCCGCCTTGAACTGCGGCCTTGGTGTCGATCTCGGGTTCGACCGACATGCCGGAGCGGAGCAGGCCGGCAAGGCTTGCATCGTCGAGCGTGATCTTCACCGGGATGCGCTGGACGATCTTGGTGAAGTTGCCGGTGGCGTTGTCCGGAGGCAGCAGAGAGAATTCCAGGCCGCTTGCCGGCGATACACTGTCCACACGGCCTTTGATGGCGGCATCAGGGAAGCTGTCGACCTTGATTTCGACCGGCTGGCCGGGGCGGACATAGGTCAACTGCGTTTCCTTGAAGTTGGCGACGACATAGACCGCGTTGAGCGGAACGACGGCCATCAACTGCGTACCTGCCGTGACGAACTGGCCGATCCGCAGCGTGCGGGCGCCGACTGTGCCGCCTACGGGGGCGACGATTTCGGTATAGGAAAGATTGAGCTCGGCCTGATGGGCGGCGGCGGCGCTGCGGTCGCGCTGGGCAACGGCCTGGTCATGCTGGGTTTGAAGGACCGCGATCTTCTTCTGTTCGGCAACGAGAGCGGCTTGATCGCGCTGGAGATTGGCTGCGGCTTGATCACGGGCAGACTGGCTCTGCTCGGCGCGCTGCGTTGTGCCCGCGCCGTTGCGGATAAGGTTCTGCGAGCGTTGGGCATCGGCCTCGGCGAAGGTCAATGACGCCTGCGAGGCGACGATGGTGGCCTTGGCCTGGTCGATGACGGATTGCTGCAGGGCGATCTGCGCATCGAGATTGGTAACGGCCGCCCCGGCTGCCTTGACGTCGGCCTGGGCCTGGGTCAGCGCTGAGCGATAGTCGCGGTCGTCGACATGGGCGAGCACCTGGCCGGCCTTGACGTGATCGTTGTCGTTGACCAGCACCTCGGCGATGTAGCCGGAAATCTTCGGAGCAATGGTGGTGTAGTCAGCCTTCACATAGGCATCGTCGGTCGATTCGATGAAGCGGCCGGTCGTCCAGTAATGATAGCCATAGTTGCCGGCGAAGGCGGCGCCGGCCAGCAATGCGACGGCAATGATGGAGCGCTTGACGATTTTGCTGCCCGACTTGTTCTTCGGGGTTTCGGCGGCGGGGGTTCCAGTAACCGGAGCCTCGGCGACGGCGGGGGTTTTGACATCTGCTTCCAGAACGAACTGTTCCTTGCGCGGCAACTCAACCATTGTCTCTCTCCATGGTCTCGACCTCTGGGCGGAGGCCGGTGTTTCGTTGCCTGGAGAATGCTCCCTGACGCGTCGCGTGATAATGTGCTTAAATCGGGAAGGATCATCAACTCAGAGCGGATAATCGAGGGTCAATATGGACAGGCTGACGAGCCTCCAGGTGTTTGGGCGCGTGGTGGAATGCGGCGGGTTTTCGGCAGCGGCCCGGCGTCTCAACATGTCGGTCACCATGGTCGGCAACCATATACAATCATTGGAGGATCGCCTCGGCGTGCGACTGCTGAACCGCACCACGCGCAAGGTCAGCCTCACCGAAACCGGCAAGCTCTATTACGAGCGTTCCAGCCAGATTCTCGCCGATCTGGAGGAAGCCGACAGCGCCGCGGGCGCTGCGACCTCGACGCCGCGCGGCACACTGAAATTCTACACCAGCACGCATATCACCCGCTTCCTGTCGCCCGTCATCAGCGAGTATCTGAGCCTCTATCCTTCCGTGACGGTCGATTTGAGCATCGGCGAACGGATGATCGACCTGATCGAAGAAGGCTATGATCTCGCCATCCGCACGACGATGCCGCCCGATTCCAGCTTGGTAGCACGGCGATTGACGCCCTGGCGGCATGTACTCGTCTGCTCGCCGGACTATCTCCGGACGCATCCCGCCGTGACGGAGCCTGCCGATCTCGCGAGCCACAATTGCCTGCGTTACTCCTATTACCCCTATGGCGACGACTGGCGTTTTTTCACCGAGACCGAGAAACAGATTGATGTGAAGGTCGGCGGCAATATCGTCACGACGAGTGCCGAGACCTTGCGCTATATGGCGCAGAACGGGCAGGGTGTCTTCCTGGCGCCCAGCTTTCTCATCATGGACGATCTGGCCTCCGGCGCGTTGGTGCGGATGCTGCCGGACTACAAGCCGGCGGAATTCTCGATCAACGCCATCTATCCCAACCGCACCTATCTGCCGACGAAAACCCGGATCTTCATCGATCTCGTCGCGGAGCGTTTTGCGGAACATCGGAAATGGATGAGCTGAGAGGGACAAAAATCCTTCAAATAACTGTCACGGACCTCGGATAAATAGCCGGCCACTCCAGTAGCTCGATATTATCTCGTTGCTGCCGGACCTGAAGCCGGAGGTGCATGAGATCATGTCGACGCTCCAGCAGGTCGCCTTTCGTGCCGGCTGCTCGGTTGCGACGGCCAGCCGGGTGCTGAATCGCAACGGCCCGGTCAGCGACGAAATGGTGCGCCGCGTGCGTCGCGCCGCAGCCGAGATCGGCTATCGGGCGGGCAGCCGCAGCGGTAACGGCCGGCCGGCCATTGGCGTGCTCATTCCCAGCATCACCAATCCTGTTTTTGCGGCATCGCTTTCGAGCATCCAGAACAGGGCGTTGCATGCCGGGCATAGCGTACTGATCGCACAATCGAATTATGATCCGGCCCAAGAGGCCGATGCCGTCGCCTCGCTTCTCCAGCAGCAGCCGACCGGACTGATCCTCACGCTCTGCGATCCCGAACGCAGCCTGGTTTTGCCGTCTGCCCTGCCGCCGACCGTATTGCTCGGCAATCTGCCGACCGCTCGCTTCACCGCAGCCGTCGCGACCGACAATTTCGGTGCGGGCCGGGATTTGACGGGTCATCTCCTGCACAAGGGGCATCGCCGCATCCTGTTCATCTCCGGCCATTTTGCGGCATCGGATCGGGCGAAACTGCGCTATCTCGGCTATGTCAAAGCGATGGAAGCGGCGGGACAGCAGCCTCTCGATGCCCTTGAGATTTCCTTCGTGAGCAGCCTGGAACAGCTCGATCTTTCGGATGCGGTTTCGAGGCTAAGCCCGACGGCGATCATTGCTTCCAACGATCTTCTCGCGCTCGGTGTCATGGGTGCGCTTCGGCGCCAGGGGCTATCGATCCCGCGCGATATTTCCGTCGCGGGCTTCGACGGGCTTTCCCTCGGCCTGTTGGCGGAAGTTTCGTTGACGACGGTGGAAATACCGGACGGGACTATCGGGGCCGCGGCTGCCTCGCTGCTGCTCGACATGGCGGAAAATGCCGCCCCGCCGCGTCATCTGACCGTGCCCTATCGGCTGCGCTCGGGTGGAACAGTACGCAATCTCACCATTCCGTGTTGATGCATCGCCGCAATTGAAAACGCCGCCTCTCCGAGGAGAAGCGGCGCGGATTTTGCGATCAGATATCAGCTACGCGGCAACATGCCTTCGACATCGGAAGCAGCGTCATCAAGTGCTTCCTTCGGCTTGGCCGAGCCGTCGACGATGCGCGATAGGTTGTCGACGATGGTCTGCGTGACCTTGACTCCGTTGGCGCCCGGGAAGGCGTACCAGGGGATCATGACCGACATCTGGCTGAGGCCTGCCTGGAACAGTGGGTTCTTCTTGTAGAAGTCGCCGAGATATTCAGGAGATTTGGCGGCGAGTTCGTTGTTCGGAACATAGCCGGTGCCGGGAACGACGACCGAGGCGCCATAGGGGCCGGCGGCGAACTTGGCGAACTTCCAGGCAGCTTCTTCCTTGACCGGGTCATGGGTCAGGATGACGACGGCGTTGCCGCCGGTCGGCAGGCGGCCGTTGACCGGGTCGATCAGCGGGATCTTGGCGGTGCGCAGGTCGAACTTGGCGCCGACATTCTTGATGGTGTTGACGAGTGCACCGGTGGTCTGGAATTCGAAGCCGACCTTGCCGGCAGCGAAGGCTTGCTCGCCGGCAGGCTTGGTGAAGACCGGCATGCCGCCTTCCTTGACGAAGCGCTCGATCAGATCGACGGCCTTCTGTCCCTCAGGACCGTTGAAGGCAACTTTCGTCTCGTCGTCGCTCAGCATCTTGCCGCCGGCGCCGAAGAGGAGAGCGGAGAACATCCAGTCGTCGCCCTGCCAGCGGAAGTCCATGCCGTCGACGCCGTTGCCGAGCGCCTTGATTTTGCCGGCGAGCGCGATGACTTCATCCCAGGTCTTCGGCGGGTTGTCCGGATTGCCACCGGCAGCCTTCACCAGGTCGGCATTGTAATACATGATCGGGTTCGACGTCGCGAAGGCGAGGCCGACCTGCTTGCCCTTGACCTGGGCGAGCTTCAGGATCGTGTCCGAGAAGCCCTGGTCGGCCATGTTGCCCTCTTTTTTGACGAGGGGGCCGAGATCGACGGCGACATTGCGCTCGTCCATCATGCGCAGGCGGTTGAGGCCGATGAAGGTGACATCGGGCATTTCGCTCGTGCCGGCCTGGCGCAGGATGGTCTGGATGCCTTCCTCATAGGTGGCCGAAGGAGCGGCGAACTGGATCTTGATGTCGGGGTTTTCTTCCATGAACTTCTTCGAGATCGTGTCCATCACGTTCTTGAAGAAGCCGGGCATGGGATAGTGAACAGTCAGGGTCGTTTCGGCGTAGGCCGGGACCGTCACGACCATCGAAATGGCCGCGGCGGCGAGAATCTGGGTGATATGCTTCATCGCTCGTTCTCCTGTCGAGCATGATGCCGAAAAATGCATGCGGTTTTCGGACGACATCATGCTCTACTTCTTTGATTCTAGAGCGGATTCAGATTTTAGATCGATACGATCTAAAATCATCCGCTCTAGGGAACCAGTCAGCCTTTGAGACCGGTCATGGTGATGCCCTCGACGAAACGCTTCTGTGCGAGAAGGAACGCCGCGACGAGGGGAAGGGTGATGATCAGGGTTGCCGCCATGAGGGCGCCGTAGTCGTCGCCGGCTTCGGCGGCGCGGAAATACATGAGGCCCAGCGGCGGGGTGGCGTAGTCCTGCTTGCTGATGACAATCAGCGGCCAGTAGAGGTCGTTCCAATGCGCGACGACCGAGAAGATCGCGAAGGCCGTAACTGCGGGCCAGGCATTCGGCACGATCACACGAGCGACGATGCCGAGTTCCGACATGCCGTCGAGGCGGGCAGCGTGGATCAGATCGTCGGGCATGGCGCGGAAGAACTGCAGGAACATGAAGATCGCGAAGACCGAGATCGAGAAGGGCGCGACGAGGGCCGTATAGCTGTTCAGCAGCGATAGGCTGTTGAAGCCGACATAGAGCGGCAGAGCCGTTGCATGGATCGGAATCAGCAGACCGAGCATGACCAGCACCATCATCATGCGTGCGGCTGGAAATTTCAGCTTCGCCATAGCGTAGGCGCAAGGGATGGCGATCAGCACTTGGAAGAAGAAGATCAGGCCGCAGACGAGGACGCCGTTGAGCAGCAGCGTGCCCATCGGCACCTTGCTCAACGCATGGGTGATGTTCTCGATGTAGAAGAAATGCGTCGGGATCAGCTTCAGGGCGGAGGTGAAGATATCGTCCTGCGCCTTGCCGGCGGTCGAGATCATAAAGATGTAGGGCGCCAGGAAGACGAGCGAGCCCAAGATCAGCGCTGAGAGGCGCAGGATGCGGCCGGGAGTGAAGCCTGTCGAGGTCATGTGTAATGCACCTGCCGGTCTTGAACGCGATATTGCAGGAAGGTCAGCACCACTAGGATGGCGAGAAACACGGTCGTCATCGCCGAGGCGTAGCCGACCCGGAGATAGACGAAGCCTTCCTGGTAGATGGTGAAGAGCAGCACTTCCGAGGCATGGTTCGGGCCGCCGTCGGTCAGCGTCTTGACGGTATCGAAGACCTTGACGGCGTTGATGATGCTGATCGTGGTGACGAAGAGCGTCGTCGGTCCGAGCATCGGCCAGGTGACCAGCCAGAAGCGGTCGAGCGCCGATTTCGCACCATCCACTTCGGCGGCGGCGTAGAGTTCGCGCGGGATGGCGGTGAGGCCGGCGAGGAACAGCACCATGTTGAAGCCGACCGACTGCCAGACGCCGATGATCGACAGGCTGTAGAGCGCGGTCGCCGAGGAGCCGAGCCAGTTCGGGCCGCGTACACCAATCTCGGCCAGAAGCGCGTTGATCGGGCCGATGGTCGGATGGAAGAGATATTGCCAGACGGTCGCCATGGCGACGATCAACGAGGCGACGGGCAGGAAGTAGGCCGTGCGGAAGAAGCTGCGGCCGATGCCTTCACTCTCGATCAGCAGCGCCACGCCGAGGCCGAGTACGATCGAGACGGGCGCGACGATGGCGGTATAGACCGTCGTGTTCCACAGGGATTTCTGGAACGTCCGGTCCCGAAGCAGGTGTGCGAAATTCTCGAAGGCGACGAAGCGGAAGCTTTTGTCGCCGAGCTGGAAATCGGTGAAGCCGAGGAAGACGACGGCGACGATCGGCAGCAAAATGAAAATCACGATCAGGACGATGGCGGGCAGCGCCAGCAGCAGGGCCGTGCGGGCTTCGCTGCGCTCGCGCGCCGCCACCGACTGCATCGGCATCGACGTGGCGGCCATGCTAGCCATGGGCTTTCTCCCTGGCGGCATCGGCCGCAACAGGCACGGCGCGCAGACGGCGGCCATCTTCGGCAAAGACCATGGCCTGTTCCGGCGCCAGCGTCAGGGCGACGGGCATGCCCGCGGATAGGCCATTCGCATCGGCGGGGGTGAGCTTGGCGATCATGCTTTCGCCGATGCCATCGAGCCGGGCGTGCAGGATGACTTCGGAGCCGAGGAATTCCATCCGTTCGATATGGGCGGCGAGTGCATCCTGGCGACTGTCGGCCAAGCGGACGAATTCCGGACGGATGCCGAGCGTGACCGCAGTGCCTGCAAAGCTGGTTTCTGCGAGCGCCAGCCTGATGCCGCCGAAGGCGACGATGCCGTTTTCGGCCAGGGCCGGCAGGAGGTTGATACGCGGCTGGCCGACGAAGCGGGCGACTTCGATATGGGCCGGATCGTCATAGATCGTCTGCGGAGAGGCGAGCTGCAGCAACTGCCCACCGATCATGACGGCGACGCGATCGGCCATGGAAAGCGCTTCGGCCTGATCATGGGTGACGTAAACGGTGGGAACGCCGGCGCGGCGATGCAGGTCGACGATCTCGCCGCGGGCATGGACGCGCAAATTGGCATCGAGATTGGAGAGCGGCTCGTCCATCAAGAAGACGCTCGGCTGGCGCACCATGGCGCGAGCGAGCGCCACGCGCTGACGCTGGCCGCCGGACATCTGGCCGGGCTTGCGGTCGAGCAGATGGTCGATCTTCAGCGAAACCGCCATCTCGCGGACATCGCGGATGATGCCGGAGCGGATGTTCTTTTGACCCGGCAGCAGGGCGCCGATGAAGGGCAGGCGCTGTACGCGCGTCAGGCGGCGCATGGCGAGCGGCACGGCGATGTTTTCCGACGCCGTCAGATGCGGATAGAGCGCGTAGGACTGGAAGACCATGGCGATGTTGCGGTCGGCCGCAGCAACGCCGGAGACGTCGCTGCCGCCAAGGATGATTTCACCGCTGTCGGCGTGATCGAGCCCCGCGAGAATGCGCAGCAGCGTGCTCTTACCGCAGCCGGACGGCCCAACGAGGGCAATGAACTCGCCCTGCTCGACCTCGAGGCTGACGCCCTTGAGGATGGCGTTGCCGCCGAAGGACTTGGCGATGCCGCGAAGCGAAAGCGCGCTCATTCGGTCGGCTCCTTCTGTGCCTTGGGTGCGGCCTGCGGATAGACTTCCATGACAACGTCATCGAGGAAGTAAGCCGTCATGCCGGGCACGGCGACGAGCTCGGTCGATACGGTCTCGCCAAGCTCATGGATAGCGGCGCCGATCAGCCGTTCGCCGGGCATTTCACGTTCCATCTTGTCGAGGATGAAGGCGCCGGGCGGTGCCCATACCAGCTTCGTGTCGTTGAAGCCGCCTTCCCAGGTCCAATGCAAATGGCCGCTGCCGAACAGGGCCACGTCATGGGCCGCGATTAGATCATAGAGCCGGCCGCGCTGCACCGGGCGCACGCTCCAGTAGCCGGTATCGCCCTCATCCGGCGCATCGACGAAGAGCGGCTTGTGGGCGAAAAGGGCAACGCGGCGGTCGCCACGGCTTTCGAGCATATCCTGCAGCCAATCGAACTGCTTCTGTTCCTCGGCATCCTCGAAGCCCATCAGCAGGCTGTTGAGGCCGATCAGCCGCCAATTGTCGACGTCCTTCGCCCAATAGTCGGGACCGACGAGACGACGCCAGCGTTCCAGCCGCTCCGGATTGACGGGCTGATACGAGCCGGGCAGGTGGCCGACATCGTGGTTTCCGGGCACGATGAGCATCGGCGCGGAGACCTGCCGCATCATGTCCATGGAAAAGAGGAGATCTTCGTCCTTGTCGGCGCCGTCGACGCTGAGATCGCCGGTGTGAACGACGAGATCGGCGCCAGTCGCCTCGATCCATTTCGCCAGCGGCTCCCAGTTGCCGTTGAAATGCGGCTTGTTGGGGCTCAAATGCGTGTCGGTGATCTGGATGATCTTCAAGGCGCGTCTCCGAGGTCTTCAGAAAGGGTGCGCCTGCAAAGGGATTGCCTTCAAACTGGCGCGTCTCTGCGCTCTCTTTAGAAGGCCCTGATGTCAGTTAGGTAACGGGTCTTTTCATATGTTTTTCAGTTTTGTCACATCACCGTCAAATGGCGCCGGCGCCCGTCATATGCTTGATTGAGTCACTATACGTCTGCTGTCGGGGTGCTATAGATCGCTGCCGAAGGGAAACAGAGATGTCAGACGAACAAAGTCGTATCACCGCACTCGAAGAATTGGTGGCCTATCAGGCAAAGACGATCGAGGAACTGTCCGATCAGGTGGCGGAGCAGTGGAAAGTGATCGAGCAGACGCGGCAGAAGCTCGACCGGCTGACCGAACGCTTCCTGACGCTGGAAGAACAGAGCCTGGACGCTCCGGCCATCACGAAGCCGCCGCATTACTGAGCGGCTTTGTCGGCGCAATCAGATCGACGGCCCGCGCTTCCGGCTGTGGCGTACCATCACGTTTCGGTGTTTCACGCGCCCGTGTGTAACAAAATGCCCGGTCCTCCCGTATCCCCTGGTGACGAGAGATTTTATAATCTCCGCTGAAAGGAGATCATCATGAACCGTGCATCGAAAGATACGATCCGCAAACGCCTGCCGCGTCTTGCCCGTCCAGCGGCTTTCGCAGCCGGTGCAATCTTGCTTGCCGG
The DNA here is from genome assembly GCF_047445835.1 of Rhizobium sp. BR 317. NCBI lineage: Bacteria > Pseudomonadati > Pseudomonadota > Alphaproteobacteria > Hyphomicrobiales > Rhizobiaceae > Rhizobium > Rhizobium sp. BR 317. The sequence continues at coordinate 38,865 of NZ_JARWLB010000006.1, forward strand.
CGTGGCGTTCCAGTTCGTTACCAGCGCCTCGGCCGAAGACGCGCGTGTCATTCCGGCGCCGACGGTCGATGAAAAGCCGGGTTCCGGCGGTACGGAGACCACCGTGCTCGCTGGCGGTTGCTTCTGGGGCGTGCAGGGCGTGTTCCAGCATGTCAACGGCGTCATCAGTGCCACGTCGGGCTATACCGGCGGCAACAAGGATGCGGCGCATTATGAGATGGTGAGCACCGGCGATACCGGCCATGCCGAATCCGTGCGCATCGTTTTCGATCCGCACAAGATCAGCTACGGGCATCTGTTGCAAATCTACTTCTCGGTCGCCCATGATCCGACGGAGCTCAACTATCAGGGGCCGGACAGCGGCACGCAATATCGCTCGGCAATCTTCCCGACCAATGCCGAACAGGCCAATGTCGCCAAGGCCTATATCGACCAGCTCAATCACGCCAAGGTTTTCGACGCGGCTGTCGTCACCAAGATCGAGCCGGCACGGCAATTCTATGCTGCCGAGGACTATCATCAGGACTTCCTGACGACACATCCCAATTATCCCTACATCGTCATCAACGATCTGCCGAAGATCAAAAACCTGCAGCGCATTTTCCCGAAAGACTATCGCGCCGATCCAGTTTTGGTCGAAGCGAATGCCTCGGCGAATTGACTGAGTTCTATTTCACGCCGGCGGCGAGCTGCTGCCGGTGAGTGGGCAGGATCTGGTGTTCCGTCAGGGGTGCTAAAGGGATATCGCCGGGATTGGTCGGAGATATCCACCGTATTTCTTCGATCTCGGCGGCGGGCTGAATGACATCGTCGCCGATATCGAGGCGGAACACCTCGGCAATCACTTGATGATCCGGCTCGTTGGCGGCCTCGGCTTCGAAACGGCCGATAGGACTTAACTGTGTCTCGGCAAAGCGCAGGCCGATTTCCTCACTCAGTTCGCGGATCAGTGCGGCCGCGGCGGTTTCTCCGGCTTCGATCTTGCCGCCCGGCTGCATGAAGGCTGACGTTCCCCGCTTGCGGACCAGTAAGGTGTCGCCGTTGCCCCGCAGGATCAAGGCGGCTGCAATACGGATGCTCTTCATCAAGTCGTCCTCTGTCGTTTCCGTGCCCCCTCGTCGATATATCCAACTATGATGGCTGGTGACAGTCGCTACCAATTGCGGAAGAGTGGATTGTTTCCTGCTTGTCTGATGTATTGCTCGGCAAATCAAATCCTAGCCGAGAGTTCTTGCCACAATGATCGTCCGAGACAGGCCGAGTCTTTTTCAGCTTTTTTCATCGTCCGCGGTTCGGTCATTCGCCGGATACTGCCGCAGATCGTGGTGATTTTCCTGTTGTCGGCGTTGATCGTCTGGGGGCATGAAGAGCGTCCGAATGTAATCCTCTCGTTCAATGGATCGCCTTTTGCCCTGCTCGGCATCGCGCTTTCGATCTTCCTCGGCTTTCGCAACAATGCCTGCTACGACCGCTGGTGGGAGGGCCGGCGCGTTTGGGGTCAGCTCGTTTATGTTGCCCGCGGTTTTGCGCGGCAGACGCTCATTCTGGAATCGGCGGGAGAGAATGGTCGCCAGGCGCGCAGGAATTTGTTGCGGCTGACGATGGCTTTCACGCAGGCGCTGGTCTGCCATTTGCGGCCCGGCGGCAACGAGAACAAAGTGTTGAACCACCTGTCGCCCAGCGAAGCCGATTTCTATCATATGGCTCAAAATCGGCCCGATCTCTTGCTGCGCCTCATGTCGACGGACCTTGCACGACTCAAGGCTGCGGGTGACATTTCGGACATCCAATATCAGATGCTCGATGCCAGCGTCGGTCAGATGGGAGTGGTGCAGGCGGCTTGTGAGCGCATCCGCAACACGCCGCTTCCCTTCGGCTATACGCTGCTCTTGCACCGCACGGCCTATCTCTTTTGCTTCCTGCTGCCCTTCGGTTTCGTAGACACGCTCGGCTGGGGTTCACCCTTCGTGGCCGCTTTGGTGGCCTATACCTTCTTCGGTCTGGATGCCCTCGGTGATGAGCTTGAAGATCCTTTCAGCAATCGCCCGAATGCGCTGGCGATCGGCGCGCTGGCCGATACGGTCGAAATCAACCTTCGCGAAGCGCTCGGCGAAGCCGATCTTCCTCCAATGCCGCAGCCGAAGGATTTCGTGCTGATGTAGCGTTCAAAAAATATTTGCCGGGCGATGGAATAGGATCGGCTCGGCTTCCGTATATTGGGGTATGGAACGCAAAGGACGAACATTCGATGTTTTGGGGCAGCTCGGTTCGCTGAGACGCTATGCCCGTTCGCTCGTCCATAATGCGGATGAAGCGGAAGACCTGGTGCACGATGCGCTGGTCAAGGCCTATGAGCGAAAATCCTCTTTCCGGCGCGGCGCGAACCTGCGCACCTGGCTGCTTTCGATCCTGCACAATGCCCATATCGACCGGCTGCGCCAGACGCGTTCGCTCAATCGCCGCCATGAAGAGGCGGCTGCCGAATTCGACCAGGCCCTGCCGGCTTCGCAGGATCATGCCGTGCGCCTGAAGCAGGTGCGAGACGCTTTCTTCAACCTGCCGGAGGAGCAACGCGAAGCGCTGCATCTCGTGGCGATCGAAGACCTTTCCTATCAGGAAGCGGCATCTGCACTCGGTATTCCCGTCGGTACGTTGATGTCGCGCATCGCCCGCGCCCGCGCCAGCTTGAGAGATTTCGAGAACACATCACCCACGGTTTCGCATCTTCGACTGATCGGAGGCGGCAATGAAAACAATTGATCCCGTCATCGACGCCGATCTCGACGCCTATGTCGATGGTGAGCTGACCGTCGCGCGCCGCGTCGAGGTGGAATCCTACCTCTCGGAACATCCTGCGATCGCCGCCAAGGTGATGGCCGATATGAGTATCCGTGGCGAGCTGCGCATGGCACTGGCCGGCGGAGGACTGGCGGCGAAGGCGGAAACCCGCGAGGCCGCGCGGCGGCTGGAACGCGGGCTGGCTTATGGCCGGGTGCTGAGCTCGTTCCAGCGGGTTGCCGCCGTTGCCATGCTGATGGCCGCCGGCTGGGTCGCGCATACGTCCTTTGGCGCTTTCACCGCGAGCGAAGTCAACGCGTCCGTTCCGGTGCCGGCTTTCGTCGATGATGCGGTACAAGCTTACCGGGCGACAGCCTTGCGCGAAACGATGAAGTCGCAGCCGGCGCAGGCTGCCTTTAATCCGGATGAAATCCGCGCATCGACGGCGATCGTCCTGCCGGAACTGCCGCAGGGCTGGCGTGTCACCGATGCGCAGATCTATCCGTCCGGTTTCGGCCCGAGCGTTGAAATGACGATTGATGCCGGCAAAGGCGGTCAATTGTCGCTGTTTGCCGTCCGTCCGGGCAGTTTCGGTGTCCAGAAGGTCAGCCATGTCAAGCGTGACGATGTCCAGGCTGCCTATTGGCAGATCGGCGAGGTCGCTTACGCGCTGATCGGCGACGGCAAGGCGGCCGAACTCGATGGCGAGGCCGAAAAGCTCGCCCGCAGTCTGTACTAGTTTTGAATCAAAGGAGAACGACCATGAACCCGACCAATCCGCGATACGGCTATGGAGCCGCCGCTGGCTCGCAGGCGCTCTTCGACGAAGGTCTGCGCAAGCATATGCTGCGCGTCTACAATTACATGGGCATCGGCCTTGTGGTGACCGGTATCGTCGCGCTGATCGTCGGCACGACGCCGGCGCTCTATGTGCCGATCTTCCAGACGCCACTGAAGTGGGTCGTCATGCTGGCGCCGCTCGCCTTCGTGCTGTTCTTCTCGTTCCGCATCCAATCGATGTCGGCAAGCACGGCGCAGACAATGTTCTGGGCCTTCTGTGCGGTCATGGGCCTGTCGCTCGCTTCGATCTTCCTGGTATTCACCGGCACCAGCATCGCGCGAACCTTCTTCATTGCCGCAACGATGTTCGGCGCGACGAGCCTTTACGGCTACACGACCAAGCGTGATCTTTCCAACATCGGCTCGTTCCTGATGATGGGCCTGTTCGGCGTGGTCATCGCCAGCGTCGTCAATATCTTCCTGGGTTCGAGCGCGCTGCAGTTCGCGATCTCGGTCATCGGTATCGTCGTCTTCGTCGGCCTGACCGCCTGGGATACGCAGAACATCAAGGAACAGTATGCCGAAAACTACGATCAGGAGTCGTCGCAGAAGCTGGCCGTCTTCGGTGCGCTGTCGCTCTACCTGAACTTCGTCAACATCTTCCAGCTTCTCCTGAACTTCACGGGCGAGCGGGAGTAACACCGACAAAGATTGCGTCCTGGGGGTTCAAAGGGACGCATGACGCGCCTGCGGTATCTGCGCCGATACCGCAGGCGCAACTTTTTTGGGGGATCAGGAAACGGCGCGTTCGTCCATCCGGTCGCGCAGCATGCTCCAGGGGAGCAGCATATTCGGCGCGTTTCTATCGATGCGATCTGGCCGGAAAGCTTGGCGATTTAGATCGTTCCAAATTTTGATGCAATATTTCGAAAAATTGACTGCCGAGCAGATAATGCCTTTCGGGCATTGAAGGCAAATTAAATCCTATATTTTCCATGCGGTTCGCGAGCGCGCTCGTTCATCTTCGTATTTCTTCATTGACAAAATTTGGAACGTTCCAAATAATCACCGCAACAAAAGAATTTGAATCTCGCGGGGAGACGGATGAACAAGGGACGTGTCACGGTCATCGATATTGCGCATGCCGCCGGCGTGTCGAAATCGACCGTGTCGCTCGTTCTGCAGGGCAGCTCGCTCGTCAATGAGGCGACGCGAGCCAAGGTGAATGCGGTGATCCGCGAGCTTGGATACGTCTACAATCGCGGCGCCGCCAATCTGCGGCAGGCGAAGTCGAAGATCGTGGGTATCGTCGTCAACGATCTCACCAACAGCTTCTTTGCCGAGCTGGCCGTCGGCGTCGATATGGTTGTGCAGTCGGCAGGCTATGTGCAGTTCCTGTCCAATACCGGCGAGAGCATAGACCGGCAGCGCGAGGTCGTTGCCTCCATGCGCGAGCACGGTATTTCCGGCCTGATCGTCTCGCCGGCGCGCGGCACGGAAGCGGCGGACTTCAAGTCGCTGACCAATGCCGGCATTCCGGTGGTGATCGTCGTGCGCAATATTCCCGGGGCGAAGGTCTCGTCGCTGGTGTCGGACAATTTTGCCGGCGCATCGGCGGCGGTGGAGCATCTGGCCGGTCTCGGTCACCGCCGCATCGCCTTCATGGGCGGCTTTGCCAATACCGCCGTTTTTGCCGAACGGCTCGGCGGCTATCGCGATGCGCTGGCCAAGGCGGGAATAGCTTTCGACGATGATCTCGTCGTTGCCACCGCGCCGTCGCGTGCCGGCGGCGTGGAAGCGGTCGGCCGTGCCATGTTGCTCGCCAATAAGCCGACTGCGGCCGTGTGTTTCAACGATGCGGTCGCCTTCGGCGTCTGCGATGGACTGAGGGCGCGGCGGCTGGAGCCGGGCGTCGATTTTGCAGTGGTTGGTTTCGACGATGTGATCGAGGCCGAAAGTGCGGTGCCTGCACTGACGACGGTTTCCGTGGATCCGCAGGGCATGGGCCGGCGGGCAGCACAGTTGCTCCTGAAGCAGATCAATTCCGGCAAGGTGGAGGCAGAGGCGATCGTCAGCGCCGTGCGGCTGGTGGTGCGCCAGAGCTGCGGAGCCGGGCTGGATACAACGGCTAGGAGGGTCGTGTCATGAGCGGAGGTGTGAAATGGGGCTTGATCGGCGCAAGCACGATCGCCCGTGAATGGATGATCGGCGCAATTCGCGCGACCGGCGGCGACGTCGTCTCCGTGATGAGCACGGATGCGGAGCGCGGCCGTGCCTATGCGGCAGAGAATGGCATTGCCCAATCGGTGACGGATGTCGCCGACCTCGTGAGCGATCCCGATGTCGATGCCGTCTATATTTCGACGACCAACGAATTGCATCGAGACCAGACCTTGGCGGTGGTCAAGGCCGGCAAGCATGTGCTCTGCGAAAAGCCGCTGGCGCTGACGGTGGAAGATGCGCGGCTCATGGTGCAGGCTGCGAAGGGAGCCGGTGTGGTCATGGGCACCAACCATCATCTGCGCAACGCAGCCAGCCACCACGCGATGCGGGAGGCAATCGCCGCCGGCCGGATCGGCAAGCCGCTGAGCGCCCGCGTTTTCCACGCCGTCTATCTGCCGGCGCATTTGCAGGGTTGGCGGCTGGACAAGCCACAGGCGGGCGGCGGCGTCATTCTCGACATCACCGTTCATGACGCCGACACGCTGCGCTTCGTGCTGAACGATGATCCGGTGGAAGCGATCGCGCTCGGCCAGAGCGGCGGCATGAGCAAGGCCGGGCTTGAGGACGCCGTGATGGGCGCTTTGCGTTTCAAATCCGGCGTCATCGCCCAGTTCCACGACGGCTTTACCACGAAATATGCGGAGACCGGCTTCGAGGTGCACGGCACAGATGGATCGCTGATCGGCCGCAATGTCATGACGCAGCAGCCTATCGGTCATGTCTTCCTGCGCAACAGGGATGGTGAGACGGAGCTGCCGCTCCATCACCACAATCTCTACGAGACGGCGCTTGCCGCCTTTCATGCCGCGATCGAGGGCCGGGGAAAACCGTCGGCTACCGGCGAGGATGGAGTGTGGTCGCTGGCAACGGGGCTTGCCGTCGTCAAATCGGCTGCGACCGGCGAAGCCGCCAAGATCGTTCCAGGACTTTGAGCGTCACGATGAACAAGCACATCCCCCCCGCCGAGGCGGCTGCCCTGATCCCGGATGGCGCCATCGTTTCCGTCTCATCCTCCAGCGGTCTCGGCTGCCCGGACCTGATGCTGAAGGCGATCGGCGCGCGTTTCGACGCGACCGGCCATCCGCGTGACCTGACGACGCTGCATCCGATCGCCGCGGGCGATATGAGCGGCATCAAGGGCGTCGATCATATCGCCAAGAAAGGCCTGCTGAAGAAGATCATCGGGGGCTCCTATCCGTCCGGGCCGTCCAGTTCCGAGCCGCCGCTGATCTGGCAGATGATCGGCAGCAACGATGTGGCGGCCTATAATATTCCCTCCGGCATTCTCTTCGACATGCATCGCGAAGCAGCGGCCAAGCGTCCTGGCGTGTTGACCAAGGTCGGCCTCGATACATTCGTGGACCCGGAGCGCGAGGGCTGCGCCATGAATGCGGCAGCCGAGGCTGAGCCGGTGGTGAAGCGAACCCGTTTCGAGGGTGAAGACTGGCTCTACTTCAAGGCGATCGCGCCGCAGGTGGCGATCATCCGGGCCACGACCGCCGATGAGCGTGGCAATCTCACTTATGAACATGAAGGTGCCTATCTCGGCGGGCTCGATCAGGCACTCGCCGCCCGCAACAATGGTGGCATCGTGATCGCTCAGGTCAAGCGCCTTGCCAAGGAAGGCTCGCTGAAACCGCATGACGTGCGCGTTCCCGGTGTTCTCATCGACTATATCGTCGTCGATCAGGATCAGAAACAGACGACGCAGACGCTTTACGATCCGGCGATCTCGGGGGAAATCTTTCGGCCGCTCGACAGCTTCCGTGTGCCGGAATTCAATATTCAGAAGGTCATTGCCCGGCGGGTGGCGCAGGAGCTGCAATCCGGCAGCGCCGTCAATCTCGGCTTCGGCATTTCGGCCAATGTGCCGCGTATCCTGATGGAAGAGGGGTTGCATGGCGCGGTCACCTGGGTGATCGAGCAAGGAGCAGTCGGCGGCGTGCCGCTGCTTGATTTTGCCTTCGGCTGTGCCTCCAACGCAGATGCCTTCATGCCGTCGCCCTATCAGTTCACCTATTTCCAGGGTGGTGGCTTCGACGCCTCGCTTCTCTCTTTCCTGGAGATCGACCGCGACGGATCGGTCAATGTCTCCCGGCTTAGCTTCCGCCCGCATGTGACGGCGGGCGCCGGCGGCTTTGTCGATATCACGGCGCGGGCGAAGAAGATCGTCTTCTCCGGCATGTTCAATGCGGGTGCCAAGCTCGGTGTCGAGGATGGACGGCTCATCATCGAGAAGGAAGGCAAGCTCAAAAAGCTGGTGAACGCCGTCGAACACGTCACCTTCTCCGGCCCACGCGGCGTCGCGCAGGGGCAGGATATCACCTATGTCACCGAGCGCTGCGTGATGAAGCTGACGCCGGATGGTTTGTTGCTGACGGAGATTGCGCCCGGCGTCGATTTGGAGGCGCATATTCTCGATCAGTCGGAATTTCCGCTGCTCGTCTCCGACCGGCTGAAGGTGATGGATGCAGCTCTGTTCCATGAGACGCCGATCGGTCTGACGCTGCCTGCGAAGGCGAGCCGTGTTCTGGAAGGAGCACGCCATGGGTGAGATCAAGGTTTCCGTTGAGGGTTTCATCGCGACCATCATGGTCTCGCGGCCGGAGAAGCTTAACGCCTTCGATATCGACATGCTGAAGGCGCTGGCGGCTGCCTGTGACGACGTGGAGGCGAATGGTGCTGTGCGGGTCGCGATCCTCACAGGCGAAGGCAAGGCCTTTTCAGCCGGGGGTGATGTCAAGGCCTGGAGCGATATGGCGGCCAATGAGTTCGGTCATGCCTGGGTGCGCTTCGGCCATCGTGTCTTCGATCGGCTGGCGACGCTGCGCATGCCGGTGATCGCGGCATTGAACGGTCACGCGCTCGGCGGTGGGCTGGAGCTGGCGGCGGCGGCAGATATCCGCATTGCGGAAAGCCAGATCAGGATCGGCCTGCCGGAGACAAGCCTCGGCATGGTGCCCGGCTGGTCTGGTACGCAGCGGCTTACCAAGCGGTTTGGCGCCCAGATCGTGCGCCGCATGGTGTTGGGCGGGGAGATGTTTTCCGCCGAGGAGGCACGCGGCTACGGTCTCGTGGACGCCGTCGTCGAAACCGGAACGGTGCTTGCCGCGGCGAGGGAGTATGCAGCACGTATTGCTGCGCGCGGACCGGCGGCGTTGGAGATTGCGAAGCTGATGATCGCTTCGGCCAATGGCGAGGATAATGGCTCGGCTGTCGAGGCGTTGGGATCGATCTTGGTCGCCAAGACCGGCGACCTCAAGGAGGGCGTTGCGGCCTTTGCCGGCAAACGCACTGCCGAATTCAAGGGAGAATGGTGATGACGGTCCTTGTGAAGCCCCAAGCGCTTCCAGATGTCAAAGTGCGTGACTTCAAGATGCTGATCGACGGCAAATGGGTCGAAGGCGTCGAGACCGGTACGATCGAGCGTGTGGCGCCGAGCCATGGCGTCACCGTCAGTCGGTATAAATCCGCGACCAAGGACGATGTGCATAAGGCGATTGCCGCTGCGCGCAAGGCGTTCGACCACGGTCCCTGGCCGCGCATGACGGCGGCGGAACGCTCTAACATCCTATTGAAAGTCGCCGACATGATCTCGGCACGAGCCGAAGAGCTCGCCTACCTCGATGCGATCGAAGCGGGCAAGCCAATCACCCAGGTGCGCGCCGAGATCAGCGGTTCGGCCGATATCTGGCGCTATGCGGCCGCCCTTGCCCGAGACCTGCATGGCGAGAGCTACAATACGCTCGGCGACGGCACGATGGGCGTGGTGCTGCGCGAAGCGATCGGGGTCGTCTCGATCATCACACCCTGGAATTTCCCATTCTTGATCGTAAGCCAGAAATTACCATTCGCGCTTGCGGCGGGCTGCACGGCAGTGGTCAAGCCATCCGAGTTGACGTCAGGTTCGACACTGGTGCTCGGTGAGATCCTGATGGAGGCCGGCGTGCCGGCCGGCGTCGTCAATATCCTTGTCGGCACGGGTGCCGATGTCGGTGCGCCGATGACCAGCCATCCGGATGTCGATATGATCTCCTTCACCGGTTCGACCGGCGTTGGGCGACTGACCATGGCGAATGCGGCGCAGACGCTGAAGAAGGTCTCGCTCGAACTCGGCGGCAAGAACCCGCAGATCGTCTTTCCGGATGCCAATCTCGACGAGTTCGTCGATGCCGCGGTGTTCGGCGCTTATTTCAACGCCGGCGAGTGCTGCAATGCCGGTTCGCGGCTGATCGTCCATCGGGATATCGCTGAGGACGTTACGGCGCGTATCGCCAGCCTGTCGGAGAAAGTGAAGGTCGGCGACCCGCTCGACCCCTCAACGCAGGTCGGGGCAATCATCACGCCGCAGCATTTGCAGAAGATTCAAGGTTATATCTCCGGCGCGGCAAAGAGCGGCGCAACCGTGGCGCATGGCGGCAGCCAGATCGACTTCGGCTTCGGCCAATACATGGCGCCGACCATCCTTTCGGACGTCAAGCCAGAGATGGCGGTGGCGAAGGAGGAGGTGTTCGGGCCCGTCCTTTCCGTGCTGACGTTCGACACGACCGAAGATGCGATCCGCATCGCCAATTCTGTCGACTACGGCCTTTCCGCCGGCGTCTGGAGCCGCGATTTCGATACGTGCATGACGATCGGGCGGCGGGTGCGGGCCGGCACGATCTGGATGAATACCTTCATGGATGGCGCGGCGGAACTGCCCTTCGGCGGCTATCGCCAATCAGGGCTGGGGCGTGAGCTCGGCCGGCATGCGGTGGAGGACTATACCGAGACAAAAACGCTCAACATGCATATCGGCCGACGCACCGGCTGGTGGATGCCGAGGTAGGATCGGATCGATGGCGGTTTGGGCGCGAACAACCCGACAAAACAGCGACGCGATAGCGGCATCAGCCGGTCGTCGTCGTCGTGGGAAAGCCGATTTGCGGCGGCTGCAACAATTGCAGGTCGTCGGCTTCCGGGTTGGCGATGCGCTTCAGCAGGATACGGCCGAGCTGTTCGCCCGCCGCCGTCAGGTCTTCATAAATCGTATCGACCTTCGGCTGAATCTGGCTGAGCAGCCGCGAGGTCTGCTTGGCAACGATATCGTAATTCACGCTCAGGGTGTGCCCGAGATCGCTCAGGGCACTGATGGCGGCGAGTGCGGAAACTTCGCCGGGACAGATGAAACCATCCGGGGCATCCGATGCCTCGGCGCGACGACGGAAGTGATCGCGCACCATATCGGCCGGCGAATCGAGGTTGATATTCTCGGGGATCTCATAGGCGATGCCGGCCTGGCGGACGGCCGTCATGAAACCGTGCAGCATGTGCTGGTGGAAGGTGAGGCGCTTTGGCGGCAGCACGATCGTCACCTTGCGCCGACCCTTGGCGATCAGGCGGCGTGTGGCCTCGTAGGCAAAGGCGAAATTGTCGTAGTCGACGAAGGGATGCGGTGTCGAGAATTCCGTGCGTCCATGGCACACGAAGGGAAAGCCGTGTTCCAGCAGCCGGCGCACACGCGGGTCGAGCGGCTCGGTTCGCGAGAAGATCAGCCCGTCGGCGAGATTGTTGCGCAGGATATAGTCGACCGCATCGATGTTGCTGGTCGCCAGGGAGTTGGGCATGACGATCAGGTGGTAGGAGGTCTTCTGCAGGGCCTTAGTGATGCCGTACATGATCGAGGTGCCGAAGCCGACGACCTCCTCGTGGGGGTCGAGAAGGATGCTGATCACATTGGTGCGCCCCGTTTTCAAACGCTGGGCGGCGCGGTCAGGCATATAGCCGATGTCACGAGCGACTTGATGCACCCGCTGCCGCGTCTCCAGCGAGATCTGCGGCGCATCACTCAGCGCTCGCGATACCGTGGTCACAGCGAGACCGGTCAATTCCGCAATCGTCCGCAAAGTCGGTTTGGCACTTCCAGGCTTAGTTGGAGAGGAGGGTAGGTCGGTCAAACTCACGGTCCTGTCATGGCTCGGTCCTGGCAATCTACCGCGAGTATCGGCAGTACACAATCCAACGAATGAAAACGTTTTAAATTTACGCTTCGCCTCGAAGTTCCCAGGAGAAGTAGCGTAATACGCTAGTTTTAAAGCGATTTCTGCATAGATCGACAGTTGAATTGGATGCTTGACATAGCTCATTTATAACGTTTTAAATTGAGCGTCTGACCCTGAAAGGCCATGACGAGTTTTGTTCTTTACGGGGAGTGAAGGGCAGGGGCGGCGGGAGGAGGTCTTGCTGCTCATCTAACGAAAACCGGGAGGAAAATATGCGTAAATTGATGACATCAGTGGCTGCTGCTGCCCTTTTGATGACGGGCGCGGTGACCATGGCGCATGCTGGCGAAAGCGTCGAAGTCCTGCATTGGTGGACCTCGGGCGGCGAGGCGACGGCACTGGAAGTGCTGAAGAAGGACCTGGAATCGAAGGGCATAAGCTGGGTCGATATGCCGGTCGCAGGCGGTGGCGGTAGCGAGGCCATGACCGTGCTGCGCGCCCGCGTCACCGGCGGCAACCCGCCGACCGCCGTGCAGATGCTCGGCTTCGACATTCTCGACTGGGCCAAGGAAGGCTCGCTCGGCAATCTCGATGCAGTCGCCAACAAGGAAGGCTGGGACAAGGTCGTCCCGACCGCCCTGCAGAAGTTTTCCAAATATGACGGCCACTGGATCGCCGCGCCTGTGAACGTCCACTCCACCAACTGGGTGTGGATCAACAAGGAAGCGCTGGACAAGGCCGGCGGCAAGGTGCCTGCGAATTGGGACGAGCTGATCGCGCTGCTCGACAACTTTAAGAAACAGGGCATCACGCCGATCGCCCATGGTGGCCAGCCGTGGCAGGATGCGACGATCTTCGATGCCGTCGTGCTCTCGTTTGGCAACGACTTCTACAAGAAGGCCTTCATCGATCTCGATCCCGATACGCTCGGCAGCCCGAAGATGAAGGAAGCTTTCGACCGCATGACGAAGCTGCGCTCCTATGTCGACGACAACTTCTCCGGCCGCGACTGGAACCTTGCTTCCGGCATGGTCATCGAAGGCAAGGCCGGCCTGCAGTTCATGGGCGACTGGGCCAAGGGCGAGTTCCTGAAGGCAAAGAAGGTGCCGGGCAAGGATTTCGTTTGCATCCGCTTCCCGGGAACGCAGGGCTCGGTAACCTTCAACTCTGACCAGTTCGCGATGTTCAAGGTGTCCGCCGACAAGGTCCCGGCCCAGATGCAGATGGCGTCCTCGATCGAAAGCCCGACGTTCCAGTCGGCCTTCAACGTCGTCAAGGGCTCGGTCCCGGCCCGCACCGACGTGCCGGATACCGCCTTTGACGATTGCGGCAAGAAGGCGATCAAGGATCTGGCCGAAGCCAACAAGAACGGCACGCTGTTTGGTTCCATGGCCCATGGCCATGCCAATCCGGCCGCCGTCAAGAATGCGATCTACGACGTCGTAACCCGCGAATTCAACGGCGATCTGTCGTCTGACGATGCGGTCAAGGAACTCGTCTCGGCGGTTGCGGCTGCGAAGTAAGGKATTCGGAGCGAGCCCCCCCCCTCATCCGCCCTTCGGGCACCTTCTCCCCGAGGGGAGAAGGGAATAGGGCGCCCTCGACGGTCTCTCGGCTTCTTTGGAATCGAGAGGATGCGGCGATCGAGGTCGTCCCCTCTCCCCTCGGGGAGAGGGCTAGGGTGAGGGGGCGTTCCGTTCGCAGTTCGCATGTTTGGAACCCGCGTCCATTCGGGACGCGTTAAAACTGGTGTTCGACCCATGAACAGTCGCAGCCGAATGCAGGAGCTGTTGCCCAAGCTGGTGCTGGCCCCGAGCTTCGTTGTCATTCTAATCTTCGTATATGGCTTCATCGCCTATACCGGCTATCTGTCGCTAACCGACAGCAAGATGCTGCCGTCCTATAACCTCGTCGGCTTTGCCAACTACAGCAAGCTCTGGGCGCTGCCGCATTGGTGGCGGGCGATCACCAATCTCGGCATCTTCGCCTCGTTCTATATCATCATCTGCTCGGTCCTCGGCGTCGCTTTGGCGATCCTGCTCGATCAGAAAATCCGCGCCGAAGGGCTGTTGAGGCCGATCTATCTCTATCCGATGGCGCTGTCCTTCATCGTCACGGGGACGGCGTGGAAATGGTTCCTCGATCCCGGCATCGGGCTTGAGAACACCATGCATCTCTGGGGCTGGGAGAGTTTTTCCTTCACCTGGATCAAGGATTCGAAGATGGCGATCTATTGCGTCGTCATCGCCGCCGTCTGGCAGTCCTCGGGCTTTGTCATGGCGATGTTCCTCGCCGGACTTCGCGGCGTCGACAATGAGATCATCAAGGCGGCGCAGATCGACGGCGCGTCTGCCATTACCACCTACCGCCGTATCATCATTCCGCTGATGCGGCCGGTGTTCCTTTCGGCCTTCGTCGTGCTCGCCCATCTCGCCATCAAGGCCTACGACCTGATCGTGGCGCTGACCGGCGGCGGGCCGGGGCAGGCGACCGAACTGCCGGCCACCTTCATGTATTCCTACACCTTTACCCGCAACCTGATGGGCATCGGCGCCTCGTCGGCGATCATCATGCTGGCGATGATCTTTGCCATCATCATTCCCTATCTCTATTCGGAAATCGGCGGAGGGAAACGCACATGAGCAGCCCCAATCCGCAAAACGCCATCTCGCACGGCAAGCTGACCCGCGGGCTGATCTATGCGGCACTGATCCTTTTTGCCGTCTATTACCTGCTGCCGCTCTATGTGATGTTGGTCAATTCCTTCAAGCCGCTCGAAGAGATCCGCCAGGGCGGGATGCTGAACCTGCCGAAGACCTGGACGGTCGAGCCATGGATTTCGGCTTGGTCGACGGCACAGATCGGCGTGCAGCCGACGGGGCTCAGGCCCTTTTTCATCAACTCGATCCTGATGGTCGTGCCCGCCGTTGCGATCTCCACCATGGTCGGAGCGCTGAATGGCTATGTGCTGACGAAGTGGCGCTTCCGCGGCGCTGAAATCTTCTTCGGCATGCTGCTGCTTTCCTGCTTCATCCCGTTCCAGATCGTGCTGATCCCGATGGCGCGCATTCTCGGTTTCTTCGGCATCGCCGGAACCATCTGGGGACTGATCCTCGTCCATATCGTCTATGGCCTCGGCTTCACCACGCTTTATTTCCGCAATTATTACGAGGCGTTTCCCACCGAGCTGGTGCGCGCTGCGCAGATCGACGGGGCGAGCTTCTTCCAGATTTTCCGGCGTATCCTGCTGCCGTCCTCCGGGCCGATCATCGTCGTCTCCGTCATCTGGCAGTTCACCAATATCTGGAATGACTTCCTGTTTGGCGCTTCGTTCTCCGGACCCTATTCGACGCCTATGACGGTTGCGCTCAACAACCTCGTTTCGTCGTCGACAGGGGTCAAGGAATACAATGTCCACTTCGCCGGCGCGATCCTCGCCGCCCTGCCAACCCTCATCGTCTACATCGTCTCCGGCCGGTTTTTCGTCCGTGGACTGATGTCCGGCGCCGTCAAGGGATAAGACCATGTCCTTCCTGAAAATCACCAATCTGCGCAAGTCCTATGGATCGCTCGAAATCCTGAAGGACATCAATATCGAGATCGAAAAGGGCGGGTTTCTTGTGCTCGTCGGCCCATCCGGCTGCGGCAAGTCCACCCTGCTCAACACCATTGCCGGGCTGGAGCCGATCACCTCGGGCGACATCGCCATTGCCGGCCGTTCGGTCAACGGCCTGCCGCCGTCTCAGCGCGACATTGCCATGGTGTTCCAATCCTATGCGCTCTATCCGAACATGACGGTTGCCGGCAACATCGCCTTCGGCATGGAAATCCGCAAAGTTCCAAAGGAGGAGCGCGAGAAGGCGATCAAGCAAGTGGCCGACATGCTGCAGATCGGCCACCTGCTCGACCGCAAGCCGAGCCAGCTTTCCGGCGGCCAGCGCCAGCGTGTCGCCATGGGCCGGGCGCTGGTGCGCGATCCGCAGGTCTTTCTGTTCGACGAGCCGCTCTCCAACCTCGACGCCAAGCTGCGCGTCGACATGCGCACCGAGATCAAGCGCCTGCACCAGCGCATGAAGACGACGATCGTCTACGTTACGCATGACCAGATCGAGGCGATGACGCTAGCGACGAAAATCGCTGTGCTGAAGGATGGCGTCCTGCAGCAATTCGGCACGCCGGCGGAAATCTACAATCATCCTGCCAATATGTTCGTCGCGGACTTCATGGGCTCGCCCGCCATGAACCTGCTGACTGCGACGGTCGAGAGCGGGCCGACGGGATTGCAGGTGTCGCTAGATCGGCCGAACGGTGCCGCGCCCTTGAAGTTGCCCGTCAACGGGAGCGGCGCTGCTCTCGGCGCCCATGCCGGCAAGGATGTGATCTTCGGCATCCGGCCGGAGGCGCTGACCGACCTTGACGGTGCAGACCGCAATGCCCATTCGCTCGCCGAGGGTGATTGCCTGATCGAGGTGGTCGAGCCAGCGGGTTCGGATACTTTCGCGATCGTCCGCCTCGGCGGCAAATCCGTGGTGGCGCGGCTGCGCGCCGACGCCCGTATCGCTGCCGGCCAGACGACGCGGCTTGCCTTCAATCTCGACAAGGCGGTGTTCTTCGATCCGCAGAGCCAAATTCGGATTGGATGAGCGGCCGCATGGAAGAACCGGATATCGTCATCATCGGCTCGGGAATTGGCGGCTCGACCATTGCTTCCGGCCTTGGCGCCTCGGGCGCCAATATATTGATCCTCGAGGCCGGCGAGAGACTGGAGGATCGGCCGGAAAACCGCGACCAGCGGGCGATCTTTGTGCGCGGCCATTTCCGCCCGAAGGAGACGTGGTACGAGAAGGGCGGCAAGGGGTTCAATCCCGGCAACTACTACAATGTCGGCGGCAATTCGAAATTCTATGGCGCAGTGCTGATCCGTTACCGGCGCGAGGATTTCGAGGAGATGCGGCATCTGGATGGCGTATCACCGGCCTGGCCCTTTCCCTATGAGGAGCTGGAACCCTGGTATAGCGAGGCGGAACAGCTCTACCAGGTGCGCGGCAGCCTCGGCGACGACCCGTGGGAACCACCGCATTCGCGCCCCTATCCGTTTCCACCCGTTCCCGATGAGCCGGCGATCGCCAGTGTCCGCAAGCGGCTGAAGCAAAACGGCATGCATCCGCATCCGCTCCCGCTCGGCGTCGATATCGATAAATGGCTTGCCAAGGGCCGTACGCCCTGGGATGCGCATCCCCATAGCGCCGATGGCAAGATGGATGCCGAGACGGTGGCGCTTGCCAAGGCTCTGCAATATCCGAACGTCAAGCTGAAGACCGGCGCGCGCGTCACGCGGCTTCAGGCCGCCGCTGATGGCCGGATGATCGCCGCCGTGCATTATTCCGCCTATGGGGAGGCGCATGTCGTGCGGCCGAAGCTGGTGATCCTTGCGGCCGGGGCTGTGCAGTCGGCGGTGCTACTGCTGAGATCGGCTGATGATGCCAATCCGCGCGGGCTTGCCAATCGCTCGGATCAGGTCGGCCGCAACTTCATGAACCACAATTCCTCGGCCTTGCTGGCGATTTCGCCCTGGTATCGCAACGATTCCATCTATCAGAAGACCTTCGGCTTCAACGATTTCTATCTCTCGGATGGTGAAGGCGGGCCGCCGCTTGGCAATGTGCAGCTTTTGGGGCGTGTTTCCGGCACGATCCTCAAGGCTAATATGCCGACCGTGCCGGAATGGCTGCTGAACAGGCTTTCCGCGCATGCCATCGATTTCTACGCCATGAGCGAGGATCTGCCGTCGCCGGAAAGCCGGATCATGGTCGAAGGCGACCGTATCGTGCTGCAATGGGTGCGCACCAATTGGCAGGCGCATCTCGATCTGGTGAAGAAGCTGAAGGGTGTGCTGCGCAAGGCCGGTTTCCCGATCGTTCTATCCCGTCCGTTCGACAAGCGCACGCCGTCGCATCAATGCGGCACGGTCAAGATCGGCACTGACGGCTCAAGCGCGCCGCTCGATGTCTATTGCCGCGCCTTCGATCACCCCAATCTTTTCGTTGTCGACGCCAGCTTCCTGCCGACGTCTGCGGCGGTGAATCCGGCGTTGACGGTGGCTGCTCAAGCGCTGCGCGTCGCGGACCATATCGTGCGGGAGGAGCTTCGGTCATGAAGGCAAGGCGCCCGGTCGCCGTCGTTACCGGCGGCCGCAAGGGGATCGGTTTCGGTATCGCGCAGGCACTGGCCGGGTGTGGTTTCGATCTGGCGATCACCGGTATCGAGACCGAGCCGCCGCTGGCGGAGCTCGTGGAATTGAAGGCAAGCGGCGGGCGGGCGATCTATCTACGGTCCGATCTTGCCGAGCTCTCGGGACACGCAGCAACCGTCGAGGCGATCCGGGCGGCTTTGGGCGAGATCGATTGCCTGGTMAACAATGCCGGCATCGGCCCCGTCGTGCGCGGCGATTTCCTGGATTTGGCGCCGGAAAATTTCGACCGGATCATCGACGTCAATCTGCGCGGTACGGTGTTTTTCACCCAGGCCGTCGTTCGTTCGATGCTGGTGGCGAAGACATCGCCGACGCCGCGTTCGGTGATCAACATCACCTCGGTCTCGGCAGCGCTGAGCTCGCCGGAGCGGCTGGATTACTGCATCAGCAAGGCCGGCCTTTCGGCCTTTTCGCAGGGGTTGGCGCTGCGGCTGGCGAAGACCGGCATTGCCGTCTTCGAAGTTCGCCCCGGCATCATCCGCACCGACATGACGGCGCAGGTGTCGGAGAAATATGACGCATTGATCGACGGGGGTCTCGTGCCGATGAGACGCTGGGGCGAGACGGGCGATGTCGGCAGCATCGTCGCAGCGCTTGCCAAAGGCGGTTTTGGCTTTGCCACGGGGTCGGTAATCCCCGCGGATGGTGGGCTGGGGATCGGGCGGTTGTGAGCCGCGGTCCATCATAAATTTGAGGACTGGAAATGACCTACGACTACATCATCACCGGCGCCGGACCCGCGGGTTGCGTGCTCGCCAATCGCCTAAGCGAGGACCCTTCGGTGAAAGTCCTGTTGCTGGAAGCCGGCGGCGGTGACTGGAATCCCTTGTTCCATATGCCGGCCGGCTTTGCCAAGATGACCAAGGGCGTGGCGAGCTGGGGGTGGGAGACGGTTCCGCAAAAGCATATGAAAGGCCGCGTGCTGCGCTATACGCAGGCCAAGGTGATCGGTGGCGGTTCCTCGATCAATGCGCAGCTTTATACGCGCGGCAATGCCGCCGACTACGATCTCTGGGCACGCGAGGATGGCTGCGAGGGCTGGGACTATCGCAGCGTATTACCTTACTTCAAACGGGCCGAGGACAATCAGCGTTTTGCCGATGACTATCATTCCTATGGCGGGCCGCTTGGCGTTTCCATGCCGGTGTCGGCGCTGCCGATCTGCGACGCCTATATCCGCGCCGGCCAGGAACTCGGCATCCCCTATAACCACGATTTCAACGGCAGACAGCAGGCGGGCGTCGGCTTTTATCAGTTGACGCAGCGCAATCGTCGCCGCTCGTCGGCCTCGCTGGCCTATCTGTCACCGATCAAGGATCGGAAGAACCTGACGATCCGCACCGGTGCGCGGGTGACGCGGATCGTGCTCGAAGGCCGCCGGGCTGTCGGCGTCGAAGTGACGACGGATAAGGGCGTCGAGATTATCAGTGCCGAGCGGGAAGTGCTGGTTTCCTCCGGCGCCATCGGCTCGCCAAAACTGCTGCTGCAGTCAGGCATCGGCCCGGCTGATCATCTAACCTCGGTCGGTGTGCCAGTGGCGCATGATCTTCGCGGCGTCGGCGGCAATCTGCAGGACCACCTCGATCTTTTCGTCATTTCGGAATGCACCGGCGACCATACCTATGACAATGTCGCCAAGCTGCATCGTACGCTCTGGGCCGGTCTGCAATATCTGCTCTTCCGCTCCGGTCCCGTCGCCTCGTCACTCTTCGAGACCGGCGGCTTCTGGTATGCAGATCCCGATGCCCGTTCGCCGGATATCCAGTTCCATCTTGGCCTCGGCTCCGGCATCGAGGCCGGTGTCGCGCGGCTGAAGAATGCCGGGGTGACATTGAATTCCGCCTATTTGCACCCACGCTCGCGTGGCACGGTGCGGCTCTCCTCGTCCGATCCAGCGGCCGCGCCGCTGATTGATCCGAACTATTGGAGCGATCCGCATGACGTGAAGATGTCACTGGAAGGGTTGCGGATCGCTCGCGAAATCATGAGCCAGGATGCGCTGAAACCCTTCGTGCTGGCGGAGCGGCTGCCGGGCGGCAAACTGAAGACGGAAGAACAATTATTCGACTATGGCTGCGCCAACGCCAAGACCGACCATCATCCTGTCGGCACCTGCAAGATGGGCACGGACGCCATGGCGGTCGTCGATCTCGAGCTGAAGGTGCGGGGGTTGGAAGGTCTGCGGGTGTGCGACAGTTCCGTTATGCCGCGCGTGCCTTCCTGCAACACCAACGGCCCGACGATCATGGTTGGCGAGAAGGGCGCGGATATCATCCGCAACCGCGATCCGTTACCGCCGGCGATTTTCTCCTGGGAAAGGAATGATACGCGGCCGCGAGCGCGGGCGGATGTGCGCTGACAGAGCGCTACTGGCAGAGTTTAGAGTTTGCGCGGGAGTGCGGTACCCCCCTCTGTCCCTTTCGGGACATCTCCCCCACAAGGGGGGGGGATCGTTGGGAGAATTTGGCTCTCCCTCGTTAAAACAACAAACCTCAGTTGCTGCAGGTTCTGTGTTCGTTTGAGGCGAAGAGATACTGCGAGTTACCAATCTCCCCCCCCCTTGTGGGGGAGATGTCCCGAAAGGGACAAAGGGGGATATCAGAGGTGCGGCATATTCAAAATTCGCTTCCTCCGCCCCCCTTCTCTGGAAGGCTAGCAGTTGCTTACCACTCGGCTACGCTGCCATCTTCATGGCGCCAGACCGGGTTGCGCCAGCGATGGCCTTCCTTGGCGCGTTCGATGACGTAGGCTTCGTCCACTTCCACGCCGAGGCCGGGGCCTTGTGGGATGCTGACGAAACCGTCGGCATATTTGAAGACCTCCTTGTTGGAGATGTAGTCGAGGATATCGTTGCCCTTGTTGTAGTGGATGCCGAGGCTCTGTTCCTGGATGAAGGCGTTGTAGCTGACGGCGTCGACCTGTAGGCAGGCGGCAAGCGCGATGGGGCCGAGCGGGCAATGCGGTGCCAGTGCCACGTCATAGGCTTCCGCCATCGCCGCGATCTTGCGGCATTCGGTGATGCCGCCGGCATGGCTGAGGTCGGGCTGCAGGATGTCGACATAGCCGTCAGACAGAACCGACTTGAAGTCCCAGCGCGAATAGAGCCGCTCGCCGAGCGCGATCGGCGTCGAGCAATGATTGGCGATTTCCTTCAGCGCTTCGCGATTTTCGGAGAGCACCGGCTCTTCGATGAAGAGCAGCTTGTAGGGCTCGAGTTCCTTGGCAAGAACCTTGGCCATCGGACGATGGACGCGGCCGTGGAAATCGACGCCGATGCCGATATAGGGGCCGATCGCGTCGCGGATGGTGGCGATCGTTTCGACGGCCTTCTCCACCTTGTCATAGGTATCGACGATCTGCATTTCTTCGCAGCCGTTGAGCTTGATCGCCTTGAAGCCTCGGGCGACCACGTCCTTGGCGTTGTTGGCGACGTCGGAAGGGCGGTCGCCGCCGATCCAGGAATAGACCTTGATCTTGTCGCGGACCTGGCCGCCCAAGAGCGAATGGATCGGCTGACCCAGCGCCTTGCCCTTGATATCCCACAGTGCCTGGTCGATGCCGGCAAGGGCCGACATATGGACGGCGCCGCCGCGATAGAAGCCGGCGCGGTACATGACGTTCCAGTGATCCTCGATCAGGAATGGGTCCTTGCCGATCAGATAGTCTTCCAGCTCGTGCACAGCGGCCTGGACGGTCAGGGCCCGGCCTTCGACCACTGGTTCGCCCCAGCCCGTGATGCCCTCGTCGGTCTCGATCTTCAGGAACATCCAGCGCGGCGGCACGATATAGGTCGTCAATTTGGTGATTTTCATGGGAAGCTTCCGTTTCGGCTTTTGGATCATATCAGCGGCGCCAGGCCGCGGATTTCGGGGTTTCAGGTCTTGTTTTTCTCCGCTCGCCCGCTCGCCTTTTCGGCGGCGCCAAGGTCGCGGGCGGCAAGGTCGAGCATGCGATGGGCGCAGTCGCGCGCGGCAGTGCGGTTGCGCAGGCGCAGCGCTTCCACCAGGTCGCCATGGACAGCGATTGCCTCGTCGCGGCTGTCGACGGCGACATTCGAGGCGTGCAATGCGTATTTCAGGCCGGCATGAATGGCGCTCGACAGGCGGCGAAACACCTGGTTGTGGCTGGCGTTCAAGAGCACTGTATGGAACATGACGTCGGCTTCGGTGAAGCGTTCGGGATCGTCGCCTGAGTCGCGCATCTGCCGCCAGGCCTTTTCGAGATCGGCAATCTCCTGGGCGGTGGCGCGCTCGGCGGCATATTCGGCGGCGACCGGCTCAATGGTGCGCCGCGCCTCGAGGATGCAGCCGAGAATATCGAATTCGACGATATAGGGCCCCATCCATTCCAGCACGTCCTGATCGAGGATATTCCAGTCGTCCTTGTCGCAGACGGTGGTGCCGATGCGCGGCTTGCCACGCACGAGCCCCTTCGATTCCAGGATCTTCAGGGATTCGCGAATGACGGTGCGGCTGACGCCGTAAATGTCGCAGAGATCGTTTTCGCGCGGTAGAGGCGAGCCGGAAGGGTAGCGTTCAGAACAGATATCCTGGGCGATCGCGGCGGTAACGTTCTTGCGCACGCGCGGACGGCGTTCCGGTGCCTCGTTCAGCCTGTGCTCTTGCTGTTCAAACGAATCCAATTGCCTTCTCCGCCGTCGCTCTCCCCACGCGGCCTAGCCTCTGCTTAGCGGAATTTATTCCGCATGGCGATAAGCGACGGCGCGTTTGGCGAGTCATCCTTTCCAAAAGTCACACTATTATAATCATCATACATTGGCAATTGACTGGTATGATGATTTATCATAATTCAAGAGCACTGCCAGGGAGGGCAGTTTCTTCGTTTCGGATTTTTGGGAGAGAGACATGCGCTTTTTCAAAGCAGCCATTTTGGCTGGCACGGTTGCGGTCATCGCCGCCACCTCCGCCTTCGCCGCAGATGTGAAAATCGGTTTCGTGGTCAAGCAACCGGAAGAACCCTGGTTCCAGGACGAATGGAAGTTCGCCGACATCGCCGCCAAGGAGAAGGGCTTCACGCTCGTTAAGATCGGCGCGCAGGATGGCGAAAAGGTTCAGGCCGCGATCGACAATCTCGGCGCCCAGGGTGCGCAGGGCTTCATCATCTGCACGCCCGATGTCAAGCTCGGCCCCGGCATCGTTGCCAAGGCGGCTGCCAACCAGCTCAAGCTGATGACCGTCGACGACCGTCTGGTCAGCGCCGACGGCAAGCCGCTGGAAGATGTGCCGCATATGGGCATTTCCGCCACCAAGATCGGCGAGAGCGTCGGCCAGGCGATTGTCGATGAAATCAAGAAGCGCGGCTGGGACATGAAGAATGTCGGCGCCATCCGCGTTTCCTACGACCAGCTCCCGACCGCCGTCGATCGCGTCGAAGGCGCCATCTCGGTGCTGAAGGGCGCCGGTTTCCCAGCCGCGAACATCTATGACGCGCCGCAGGCCAAGACCGACACGGAAGCAGCGCTGAATGCTGCGACGACCGTGCTCAACAAGCATGCCGACGTGAAATATTGGATCGCCTTCGGCCTCAACGACGAAGCCGTGCTCGGCGCTGTCCGGGCAACGGAATCTGTTGGCATTCCCGCCGCCAACGTCATCGGTGTCGGCATCGGCGGCGCGGACTCGGCGATCAACGAGTTCAAGAAGCCGCAGCCGACGGGCTTCTTCGGCACGGTTATCATCTCGCCGAAGCGTCACGGCTACGAAACCGCGATCAACATGTACGACTGGATCGCCAACAGCAAGGAGCCGCCGAAGCTGACGCTGACCTCCGGTTCGCTGGCGCTGCGCGGCGATTATCAGAAGGTCCGCAAAGATCTCGGCATCGAATGATCATCCTCCCGGTATGATCACGGCCCGGTGGCAACCTTGCCGCCGGGTCCTTTTACCAGCGAGAGAAACATGGCCTTTCTCGAATTCAACGGTATTTCCAAGAGCTATCCCGGCGTTCAGGCGCTGTCGAACATCACTTTCCCGGTCGTCAAAGGCGCGGTGCATGGGCTGATGGGTGAAAACGGCGCCGGCAAGTCGACGCTGATCCGCATCCTTTCTGGCGATCAGGCGGCGGATGCGGGCACGATCACCATCGACGGTCAGGAACAGCATTATCATTCGGTGCGGGATGCCTTTCACGCCGGTGTCACCGTCATCCACCAGGAACTGCAATTGGTGCCGGAACTGACGGTCGCCGAAAACCTGTGGCTCGGCCGCTTTCCGGCCAAAGCCGGTATCATCAACGGCAAGACGCTCATCGACACCGTGCGCGCCAAGCTCAGGGAGATCGGCATCGATGTCGATCCTGCGGCCAAGGTGTCGTCGCTGTCGATCGGCGCGCGGCAGATGGTGGAAATCGCCAAGGCCGTCATGGTCGATGCCCGTGTGATTGCGCTCGACGAGCCGACGTCGTCGCTCTCTTCTCGAGAGAGCGAAATCCTATTTTCGCTGATCGAGCGGCTGAAATCGAACGGCACCGTCATTCTCTACGTCTCGCATCGGCTGGACGAGATTTTCCGGCTCTGCGACAGCCTGACGGTGCTGCGCGACGGCAAGCTCGCGGCACACCATCCCGACATCAAGCAAGTAACGCGCGAGCAGATCATTGCCGAAATGGTCGGCCGCGAGATCAGCAATATCTGGGGCTGGCGCGAGCGGCCGCTCGGACCTGTCCGGCTGGAGGTTAGGGGCCTTTCAGGATCGAGACTTCCGACGCCGATCAATTTCTCCGTCTGCAGGGGCGAAATCCTCGGCTTCTTCGGCCTGATCGGCGCCGGCCGCAGCGAGATGGCGCGGCTGTTGTTCGGCGCGGATCATCGCCATCAGGGTACGGTCGCCATCGATGGGGTCACGGTTGCTCCGAACAATCCCAAGGCGGCGATCCATGCCGGCATGGTGCTCTGCCCGGAAGACCGCAAGCTCGATGGGATCATCCAGGGGCGCTCGATCCAGGAGAATATCGCCATCTCCTCGCGGCGGCATTTCTCACCGTTCGGCATATTGAGCCCTCGCAAGGAGGCGGCCCTTGCCGATCAATTCATCGCCAGGCTGCGCGTGCGCACGCCATCGCGCAAGCAGGACATCATCAATCTTTCCGGCGGCAATCAGCAGAAGGTCATTCTCGGCCGCTGGCTGTCCGAACAGGGCGTCAAGGTGCTAGTCATCGACGAGCCGACGCGCGGTATCGATGTCGGAGCGAAATCGGAAATCTATGAAATCCTCTATGAGCTTGCGGCCGGCGGCATGGCGATTGTTGTCATCTCCAGCGAGTTGCCGGAGGTCATGGGCATTTCCGACCGCATCATGGTGATGTGTGGTGGCAAGGTCGCCGCCGATGTGGCGCGGGCGAATTTCAACGAACACCAGATTCTGACCGCCGCACTGCCGGACAAAAACGCCGCAAGCGCATTCTGACTAGGGAAATCGCGACGATGTCTTCCTTCAAGTCCTCCTTGAAAAAAATCCTCCTCGGCGAACAGGGCCTCGTCGTCATCTTCGCGGTGGCCTTCGTCATCGTGTCGTTGACGGTTCCGAATTTCCTGACCGAGCGCAATATGATCGGCCTGCTGCAATCCGTGGTCACGATCGGCATCGTCGCCTGCACTATGATGTTTTGCCTGGCCTCGCGCGATTTCGATCTTTCCGTCGGCTCGACCGTTGCCTTCTGCGGCATGATCGCGGTCATGGCCTCGAATGTTACCGGCTCCATCATTCTCGGGCTGCTGGCCGCACTCGTCTGCGGCGGAATCGTCGGCCTCGTCAACGGCGCGCTCATCGCCAAGCTGCGCATCAATGCGCTGATCGCGACGCTCGCCACCATGCAGATCGTCCGTGGCCTGGCGCTGATCGCCTCGGACGGCCGGGCGGTCGGCATTAACGACCCGAATTTCTATCAACTGGCGCTTTAGACTTTTCTCGGCATTCCGACACCGATCTGGATCATGGCGATCCTGTTCATCCTGTTCGGCTTCGTGCTGAACCGTACTACCTTCGGCAAGAACACACTGGCGATCGGCGGCAATCCCGAGGCTTCGCGGCTGGCGGGCGTCAACGTCGCCAGGATGCGGATCTGGATCTTCACGCTGCAGGGTTTCATCTGCGCCATCGCCGGCATCCTACTGTCGTCGCGCATCACCTCCGGGCAGCCGAACGCGGCGATCGGGCTGGAACTGCTGGTCATTTCCGCCTGCGTGCTCGGTGGCGTATCGCTTGCGGGTGGCCGGGCCTCGATGAGCGGCGTCATCGTCGGTGTGCTGATCATGGGCATTGCCCAGAACGTGATGAATCTCCTCAATATTCCAGCCTTTTATCAGTATCTCGTCCTCGGCTCGATCCTGCTGATCGCGGTGACGCTGGACAATATCCGCTCGGCTGCGGCTGGGCGCAGCAGGGGATAAGCAAAGGGATTGGTCAGGCCCGCACGTTAATTGTTACGGTGGTGTCGTCTTCCGGGGATAGAGCGTTATATTGCCGCTCGAGGCAGTTCTGGAGCATCCCGCTTTCAAGCGACGCTGTGTTCGGATGAACGCGAGACGCGCTCCGGCGCTGCTTCTTATCGGCCACTGCGGGAAGGGCAAGGGCTCTCTCCCGACGTTCAATCAACGACAAGGAGGACGGCATGCAGATCAATCGTACAGGTTCGGCCCAGTGGTCCGGCGGTTTGAAGGACGGCAAAGGTCAGATCTCGACCCAGAGCGGTGCGCTCAATCACTATCCCTACGGTTTCGCCAGCCGCTTCGAAGGCGTTCCCGGCACAAATCCGGAAGAGCTGATCGGTGCGGCCCATGCAGGCTGCTTCACCATGGCTCTGTCGCTGATCCTCAATGAGGCCGGTTTCACCGCCGAAAGCATGGAAACGACCGCCAAGGTCACACTCGAAAGCGTCGAAGGCGGTTTTGCCATCAGCGCTATCCATCTGACGCTGACCGGCAAGGTTCCCGGCGCCGACGAAGCCAAGTTTACCGAACTCGCCAACAAGGCCAAGGCTGGTTGCCCGGTCTCCAAGGCGCTTGCTTCCGTTCCGATCACTCTGGAAGTGCACGCCGCCTAAGCGGCCTTTTCGATAAGGGCGCCGTGCCCATGGTGCGGCGCTTTTCGTTTGCAGTTCTGCGCTTTGGCGCCGCCGCACAAGCCGGCCAATTCGCGCATATTCCGCCGTAAATGTACAATCCCCCATTGAGGCCTCCGGACTATCCTCTCGCGGAAAATAGATTGCGCAAAGGGGATTGCCGCATGTCCGGACTTATGTTGATCCACGTCATTATCAGCCTGATCGCCATCGTTGCCGGCGTCATCGTCGCGGAGGGTTTGATTTCGGTGAAGCGCCATGAGCGCTCGACGCTTGTCTATATGGTCACCATTCTGCTCACGAGCCTGACTGGCTTCCTCTTTCCCTTCAACGGCGTTACGCCCGGCATCCTATTCGGCATCATCACCGTCCTGCTTTTCATTCCGACGGCGATCGCGCGCTACAAGCAGCGGATGGCCGGCGTCTGGCGGCTCGTCTTCATCGTCGGCAGCCTGCTGATGCTTTATCTCAACTGTGTCGTGCTGATCGTTCAGTCCTTCCAGAAAATTCCATTCCTCAATGCATTGGCACCCACAGGGAACGAGCCGCCGATCTTGGCCGTCCAKACCGTGTTGCTGGTTGCCTTCCTGATTGTCGGCTTCCTCAGCGTCCGCCGCTTCCGGCCGTCGCTTCTGCGGATCTGATCATCGTATTCTGAATCCACGACAAGCTTTCAGCCGCCTTGCTTCGCGGGGCGGTTTCTTGACATTTGCGCCTTGATGATTTACGAGTGACGAAAATTGAAAATCGTCACTCGTAAATCGGAAGTACCCAATGTTCGATCTTTCTGCGGCCAACGCTGATCCTGCACGTCAGGAAAACGTAACGCGGATTCTCGATTCCGCCGAAAAGCTGTTCCGTCACTACGGCTACAGCAAGACGACGGTCGCCGACATCGCCCGCGATCTCGGCATGTCGACCGCGAACATTTACCGGTTCTTCGCGTCCAAGACGGAAATCCACCAGGCTATCTGCGGCCGCATGCTCGCGCAGAGCTACAAGATGGCCTACGACATCCGCCACCAGCCGATCAGCGCTTCCGAGCGGCTGCGCGCCTATACCCATGCCCAGCACAAGATGACGCTCGAGACGATGCTCGACGAACAGAAGGTGCATGAGATGGTGATCGTTGCCATCGAGCGCGATTGGCATGTCATCGAAAAACACCTCGATCGGATCCATGACCTCATGGCTGAAATCATCGCCGAAGGCATCGCCGCCGGCGAATTTGCCGAACAGGATCCGATCGCGGCCTCGAAATGCTTCGGCGCGGCGACGATCATTTTGTGCCACCCACAAATGGTCGCGCAATGTCTTGCCAAGACCAACCGGGCCGAGCCCGACGAACTCATAGAATTCGCTATCAGAGCGCTAAAGAAATAGTAGTTCGCGTGTAGGATGATCCACGCGCCTTTGCATTGCGTTTGACTAAAGCCGTTTCATCAAGGAGAGCGACATGGTTTCGCTGATGACCACCACCATACGATCCGTTGCCGGCGCTGCAGCTTTTGCCGCCATAGCGCTCACGCTTTCGGGCTGCAACGAGAAGAAAGAGGAAACGGCGGAGGTGATCCGGCCGGTGAAGGTGGTCGAGATCGCTCAGGCGGATACGACGCGCAAGCTCGATTATTCCGGCTCGGTCAGGGCGCGGACGGATATGAACCTCGGCTTCCGGGTCAACGGCAAGATCGTCGAACGCAAGGTGGATATCGGCGAGAAGGTCAAGCCTGGCGACGTGCTCGCCCGCATCGATTCCACCGATTACGTTTTGGCTGTGCGCCGCTCGCAGGCCGATCTCGATGCGGCCGAGAAGCAGGTGCAGACCACGGAGCTTGCCCGCAATCGCGCCCAGCAGCTCTTCGACAAGAACGTTGCGCCGAAATCGCAGCTCGAACAGGCCGAGCTTTCCTATGATCAGGCCGTATCGACGCGGGATTCCGCCGTGTCGGCGCTGGCGGAAGCGAAGAACCAGGTCGCCTATACCGATCTGACCTCGGACATGAACGGCATCGTCACGACCATCAATGCCGATGTCGGCCAGGTGGTCGGCTCCGGCACGTCTGTCATCACCGTTGCCGTCGATGGCGAAAAAGAAGTGCAGATCGCCGTTCCGGAAATGGACATTGCGCAATTCAAGGTCGGCAAGGACGTCAAGGCGCGCTTCTGGTCCGACGATGCGCTGGTGATGGACGGCAAGGTGCGTGAGGTGTCCGGAAGTGCCGACGCGCAGTCGCGCACCTTTGCGGTCCGCGTCAGCCTGCCGAACGATCAGCGCGTGCTGCTCGGCATGACAGCGACGATCGAGGCGCAGGCCGACAATACCCAGCCCTATGTCGCTATCCCGCTGAGCGCGCTTGCCCAGAAGGACGGTCAGCAGATCGTCTGGCTGGTCGATCGCAGTGCCGGCACCGTGCATGCCCATAGCGTCAAGGTTGCCGATTTTGCCGATGACGGCGTGCGCGTCGCCGATGGCCTCAAGGCCGGCGATGTCGTCGTTGCCGCCGGCACGCAATTCATGACCGAGAATATGAAGGTCAAGGTGCCGACTGCGCAGCAAGCATCGGCAGAGACCAGCGGCAGCGCCGCGGCGGCTGCCGAAGTCGTACGCTAAACCGATCGAGGGGCGGGACAATGACTATGAACAGCACCTCCGACGAGAAGAAGCGTTTCAATCTGTCGCGATGGGCGATCGCCCATCCGAGCATTGCGCGCTTCCTGTTTGCGCTGATCATCATCGCCGGCGCGCTTGGGCTCACACATATGGGCCAGAAGGAAGATCCGGATTTCACCTTCCGCGTCATGGTGGTGCAGACCATTTGGCCCGGCGCCTCGCTGCAGGACATGGAAGACCAGGTGGTCAACAAGATCGAGCGCAAGCTGCAGGAAACGCCGCATCTCGATTGGGTCAAATCCTACACCCGCGCCGGCTTTGCCATCACCACCGTTCAGATCAAGGGCGACACCAATACCGAACAGGTGAAGGACGCCTTCTATCAGGTGCGCAAGAAGGTCGGCGACATCGCCAATACGCTGCCGGACGGCCTGCAGGGACCCTATTTCAACGATGAATTCGGCGATACTTTCATCACCCTGCATTCGATCAGCGGCGACGGCTACAGCTATCCCGAGTTGAAGAAATTTGCGATCCAGGCCCGCGACATGCTGCTTTCGACGCCTGGCGTCGAAAAGGCTGTGATCATCGGCGACCAGCCCGAGCAGATCTATATCGATGTCTCCTCCAAGGTGCTGGCCGAGCGCGGCCTGACGCTGACGGCCCTGCAGAACGCGATCGTCGGCCAGAACAAGGTCGATCCGGCCGGCTCCGTCGACACCAGCACGCGCTCCGTGCGCATCTCGGTCGAGGGCGACGTCAACAAGATCGAGGATATCAAGAACCTCCGGC
Organism: Rhizobium sp. BR 317; assembly: GCF_047445835.1. Lineage (NCBI taxonomy): Bacteria > Pseudomonadati > Pseudomonadota > Alphaproteobacteria > Hyphomicrobiales > Rhizobiaceae > Rhizobium > Rhizobium sp. BR 317. The sequence continues at coordinate 69,361 of NZ_JARWLB010000006.1, forward strand.
TGACGGCCGGCGGCCAGGTGACGCGTCTCGGCGACATCGCAACGGTGAGTGCCGGGCTGCAGGACCCTTACACGGCCAAGTTCCTCTATAACGGTCACGAGAGCGTCCAACTCGGCGTCGTCATGGCCAACGGCAACAAGGTGACCGACGTCGGCAAGGCTGTCGAAGAAACCTACAAGCGTTTCGAGGCTTCGCTGCCGGTCGGCGTGCAGGTCGATCAGATCTCCAACCAGCCGGAAGTGGTCACCKACGCGATCAGCGAGTTCATGCATGCGCTCGGCGAGGCACTGGTGATCGTGCTGATCGTTTCCTTCCTGTCGATCGGCTGGCGTTCCGGCCTGGTGATCGCCATCGCCATTCCGCTGGTGCTGGCGGCGACTTTCGCCATCATGTACGAGCTCGGCATCGACCTGCAGCGTATCTCGCTCGGCGCCCTCATCATTGCGCTCGGCCTCCTTGTCGACGATGCGATGATCGTGGTCGAGTTGATGGAGCGCAAGCTGGAGGAGGGGCTGGTCAAGCTTGATGCGGCGAGCTTCGCCTATTCCTCGACCGCCTTTCCGATGTTGACCGGTACGTTGATCACGACGGCGGGCTTCATCCCGGTCGGCTTCGCGGCATCGACAGCCGGTGAATATGTCCGCACGCTCTTCTATGTCGTCGGTATCGCTCTAGTGATTTCCTGGTTCGTGGCGGTCTACTTCACGCCCTGGCTCGGCTATATGATCCTGAGGCAGCGCCATCATGCCGGTGAGCACCACGACGTCTTCGACACGCGTTTCTACCGTCGCCTGCGCTCGTCGGTGAGCTGGGCCGTTMGCCATCGTGTCATCGTGCTGCTTCTGACGCTCGCCGCCTTCGTCGGCAGCTTGTGGTCCTTCCAGTTCATTCCGCAGAATTTCTTCCCGCAGTCTTCGCGTCCGGAAATTCTGGTCGATCTCTGGCTGCCGGAAGGCACCAGCATCAAGGAAGTCGAACGCCAGGCGCAGACTTTGCAGGCCCGTATGGCCGATGATCCCGATAAGCGGTTCATCGCGACCTATGTGGGCGAGGGCGCTCCGCGCTTCTTCCTGCCGCTCGATCAGCAGCTCACCAACCCGAACTATGCCCAGTTGCTGATCATGGCCAAGGACGAGCCGGCGCGCGAGCGGCTGATCGTCAAGCTGCGCAGCATGCTTGCCACCGACTTCCCCTCGGTCCGCGCCAAGGTCGACCGCCTGTTCCTGGGCCCGCCGACCGGCTGGCCGGTGCAGTTGCGCGTCATGGGTCCGGACCGGCAGGAGGTTCGCCATATCGCCGATCAGGTAAAACAACGCTTTGCGCAGAACCCGCTGCTCGGCGCCATCCATGACGACTGGCTGGAGCCGGTGCCGGCCATGAAGCTGGTGATCGATCAGGACCGCGCCCGCGCACTCGGCGTCACCTCGCAGCGTATCCGCCAGATGCTGCAGGCCTCGATGTCCGGCGCTACCCTCGACAACTATCGTGAGGGCGAGGAGACCGTGGGCATCGTCGCACGGGAGCCGGAGGCGAGCCGCCACCTGCTGACCTCGGTCAACTCCATCTATATTCCGACCGACACCGGTGGTTTCGTGCCGCTGTCGCAGGTGGCGAAGGTCGAGCCAGTCATGGAGCAGAGCATCGAGTGGCGCCGCGACCGCCTGCCGACGATCACGGTCAGGGCGACGCTTCCCGACAATGTGCAGTCGAACGACGTGACGGCCAAGCTCTACAACGACATGGCCGATCTTAGGAACAGCCTGCCGGCAGGCTATAAGATCGAGATCCAGGGCGGTGCCGAAGACAGCGCTGAAAGCCAGGCCTCGATCGCCGCCAAGGCACCGATCATGCTGGTCATCATCGTCGTGCTCTTGATGGCGCAGCTCCAGCACTTCGGCAAGGCGATGCTGGTGCTCGCCACCGGTCCGCTCGGCATCATCGGTGCGGCCGGTGCCCTCTTGATCAGCGGCGCGCCCTTCGGCTTCGTGGCGATCCTCGGCGTCATCGCGCTGCTCGGCATCATCATCCGCAATTCGATCATCCTCGTCGACCAGATCGACCAGGATATCGCGGCGGGCATGGACCGGAAGGAGGCGATCATCGGCTCGGCCGTCCGCCGTTTCCGGCCGATCATGCTGACGGCGTTGACGGCGGTGCTGGCGCTGATCCCGATCTCGCGCGGCGTCTTCTGGGGTCCGCTCGCCTACGCCATGATGGGCGGCATCCTGGTTGCCACAGTGCTGACCATCTTCGTGCTGCCGGCAGGCTACGCGCTCTTCTTCGGCCGCGAGCCGAAAAAGAAAGGAGAGCCGCCGGTCGAGGAACAGCAGAACAACGACGTCGTGCATCACCTGCCACCGGCTATGGCAGCGGAATAAAGCGGAATAAAAAGCGCGGGCAAAGCGTGAAAGGGGTCCCGGCCTGTGCCGGGGCCCTTTTTATTTTCAGCGGGGTCGCTCGAAGGCCTGCGTCAGGATCGTGTACTCGCCGCCTGCGATCTTGAGGACCGTCAGGCTCCCACCCATGGCGGCGGCGGTGTCGATGCCGATGCGCTGATTACCAAAGACGGGCCGCGAGACCGGCGTATGGCCATGGACCACCAGCATCGGCAATTGCGGGCCTTCGGAGAGGAAGGGGTCGCGGATCCAGATCAGGTCTTCGTCGGTCTGCTCTGCKAGCGGTATGGCAGGCCGGATGCCGGCATGGACGAAGAGCAGCGGCCMGAAGGTGATGGCGATCGGCAGGGAGCGCAGCAATTCGACATGTGCCGGCGGGATGGCCTGGAGAACGGCTTCGCCGAGTTCTTCGATGCTCCGGCCTTCCTGGAACAGCAGATATTCCGCGTCGACGCCATAGGAGGCGAGTGTCTGGAAGGCGCCGAACTCCAGCCAATGGCTGTTGGCGCGCGGATCCTTCAGGAATTTCAGGAAGACATCGTCGTGATTGCCGCAAAGGATGTAGCGGTCGAAACCCGCGGGCGGCGGCTCGCACAGATGCTGCAGCACCTCGTTCGATCGCGGACCGCGATCGACATAGTCGCCGAGAAACAGCAGGAGCTTGCGGCCGGGAATCGTGCGGGCATCTGCAATGACGCACCTTTCCGCTTCGATCAGAGCGTCGTAGCAGCCATGGATGTCGCTCAGCGCATAGATGGCTGTATAGCCTTCCGCTGTCAGATCGATACGGGGTCGCGGCTCCATTGGCTTCGCCGCTCTCCTGCCGAAAAGTTGATCAATGAGTCCGTTCATGGACATCCGCATACCGCCTGTACAACGGCATAATCTTTTGAAAATATTCTAAGAATCCCGCCTTTTTAGGGCAGTGACGAAACGGTAGTTCAGTAGCGGGCCGGGCGCAAGGTACGCTGGAAGTGGCGACTTGCGTTAGGTTAATGAAAACAAGGAGTCAGGCATATCTGCCATCGCCGCAACTTTGTGCCTGGCCCCTCACCCCAACCCTCTCCCCGCTCATGCGGGGAGAGGGAGCTGATCGCGCTATATGCGGCTTCAATCTCAAGCAAGAGGCAAGTTGGTTGTCGTCCCCTCTCCCCGCTTGCGGGGAGAGGGCTAGGGTGAGGGGCCAGGCACGAAGTTACGGCATCGACATGCGTGCCTGACAATCTCATCGATCGGCTGCCAACCGCTCCGCAAACTCGATCGCCTCGATCAGGCTCCGCTCATTGGCAATGCCCTTGCCAGCGATGTCGAAGGCGGTGCCGTGGTCGACGGAGGTGCGGACGATTGGCAGGCCGAGGGTGATGTTGACGCCGGAGAGGTCCATCCATTTTCCCGTCGCCGGGTCAATTTCGAAACCAAGCAGCTTGACGGGGATATGCCCCTGATCGTGATACATGGCGACGACGGCGTCATATTGGCCGGCGCGCAGCTTGACGAAGACGGTGTCGCCGGAGACAGGGCCGATGATATCGAGACCGTCTTCGACCGCCTTGGCGATGGTCGGCGCGGAAATGTCGATATCCTGCCGGCCGAAGAGGCCGCCTTCGCCGGCATGCGGATTGAGCGCTGCGACCGCAATCTTCGGTCTGGCGATGCCGAGGCTGCGGAGTGCCTTGTCGGTCAAGTCGATGACGAGGCGTAGCCGCTCAGGCGTCAGGCGCTTCGGCACATCTTCCAGTGCGACATGGGTGGTGACGTGGCTGACGCGCATGTTGCCATGGGCGAGCATCATCACCGAGCCGCGGGCGCCGGTGAGTTCCGCAAGCAATTCGGTATGGCCGGCATAGTGGAAGCCGGCCTTGTTCAGCGCTTCCTTGTTGAGCGGTGCAGTGACGATGCCGCCGACCTTTCCGGCCATGGCGAGCTGAACGCCCTTCTCGATTGCCTTGAAAGCCATGCGGCCGCCATCGGCGGAAAGCCGGCCCGGCTGGATCGGCTCACCCTCCGCATCGGCCTGAATGAAGCAGAGGTTCGGCCAGTCGCCGTCTATCTGCGCTTCGGGAATTTCGATATCGAGGCCGAGTTGCTGTTCCGCGAGCCGCAGGGCCGGGCCGCTGCCAATTATTGTAAGTTTTAGCTTACCTTCATCAAACTTGTTCTTCAACCGGGCGGCGGCCTTGACGATGATTTCCGGGCCGATGCCGGCGGGATCGCCCATGGTGATCGCCAGGTGCCGTGTCATGGTTCTTCTCCTCCGGCGATGAGCGCGTTTTCACTCAAGAGATCGCGCCACAGGGTAGGGCCGCCGAATGCGCCTGATTTGGAGATCACCGTGGTGCCTTGCCACGGGCCGCCGACGATGGTGGAGCGGGGCAAGCCCGGTGCGGCCTGGCCGGTGAGGCTGAGGGCTGCAACATCGAGCGCCGCGCAAAGATTTCGCAAGGTTTCGCCGCCGGCGACAATCAATGTGCCCGGCGCCGGCAGAGCTTTGGCGATACGGCCGAAGGTCGCCGCGATCCGCTTTGCCGCATCGTCGCGTTCGAGCCCTGTCGGCAGATCGAGGCTCACCATGGCGACGCCGCTTTGCTGGATTTGTCTGTCGACGGCATCGGCATCCGCGCCTTCCGAAAGCTTCAGCCAATTGGGGCCACAGGCCTGGAGCTGCGCCAGCGTGATCGGCTGATCCGAGCCGAACAGGCCAAGCACCGGTCTTTGCAGCCTGCGCGAGACGGGAACAGCGGGCGCGGGGCGAGAAGACCGCCCTTCGCCCGCGTCTTTTCCGGAGTGAGGGCGATGATGCGTCGCCAAATCGATATTGCGCGCCAGGGCTCGCGCCAGCCCGCCGGTGCCGCTCCAAAGGACAGGTCCCTGTAGCGCAGATGAGACCCATGCGATGACGGCGTCCAAATCCTCATCCGAATGGGCGTCGAAAACATGGATGCCGTCCGCAATGGGTGTTCCGGCATCGACATGGTGGTGACTGAGCGCTGTGTTGAAGGCCGGCAGGCCCTCCGCTCTCAGTTGAGTGACGAGATCGCCGCTGATATCGCGCCAGGCATCCTTCCCGGCAAACAGCACCTGCCGGCCGCCCCGCGTGTGCCGGCCGTGATGCGGAAAGGCCGGCGCCAGAATGCAATGCCGCCAGTGGCCGAGCCGAAAGCAGGCCGCAAGTTCCGCCGCCCAAGGCCCGCGAAACAGGCTATCCACCTTCTTGAAGGCAAGATCGGCCCCCTCCAACACCGGCGCGACACTGCCGACGATGTCAGCCGCTTCGGTCGCCGATTTTTCGCGGGTGCCGCTATCGATCGCAAGGCAATCCGGCAGGCTTGCCGGAAGCGCATCTTCCCGCTGCACCTCGATCGGCCCATAGACGCCGACGAATTCAACCGCCGTGTCGAGCGCGCCGGTCAGATCATCAGCGATGAGGCGGAGGGTGGGCATGAACTTAAGATGCCTTCAGAGGGCCTTGCGGGTATCGGATATGGACATGGAAGCCAGGCCTTGCGGCTGCTCGGACGGCTTGCAGTCTTCAGCCTTCCACCAGGGCTTGTCAACGGGTTGCTTTGTCACCGTATCATTGATCCGGGCCGCGACATCAGCCGCGTTTACTTGGCTGCGCATGTGCGGCTATGCTTGCGCTCAACGACCGGGCAGGGTCGTTCCCATCGCCTCAAGGAGAACAGAGTGAGCTACGATTTCCATGTGGGCCAGAAGGTCGTTTGCATCAATGACACGTTCAAGCATGTCAGCATCGACCAATTGATCCGCAAGGGAACGATCTACACGATCCGCTGGGTCGGCGAATACACGCATTATGTCGACGGCACCTTCATCGGCGTGAAGCTCGAAGAAATCCACCGCGGCAACGACGACGGCCCCGAAGGCTACGGCGCCGCCGACATGCCCTACCGCGCCACCCGCTTCCGCCCGCTGGTGGAGGACAAGATAGCCTCGCTCAGAAAGCTGCTGGCGCCGACACCGGATGCGCCGGTGGAGAAGGGGAAGAAGGTTAGGAAGACGGAGAAGGTTTGATTGGGGATGGAACGGCCGGCGCCCGTACCTATGCCTTTATCGTTTAGGCTCGCCGCACCCCGTCGCAAGTCCATGCTCGATCAGTTTGTCACGAGTGCCGGATAGGAAATGCTGAGATATGAAAGCGCCATTCGCTTTCAGGTGGAAGTCTCACTGCAAGCTCAGAGCCCTAGCGTAAAAGCAAATCCGAGCAGCCGTTGAATAGAATTGCCGAACCGATTACTCTTCTTCCGGTTGCCAAGGGGAGAGTGCCGCGTGTTGATTCGAAAGCTCATCATTGAGAATGTCAGAAGCTTTTTGGATAGGCGCGAAATCCTTTTCGATGGACCCATTTCGATTTTTATCGGCCCCAACGGTGGCGGTAAGACAAATTTGCTTGATACGCTTGTGATCATGCTGCGCCGCTATGTTCTCAATACTCCATATTATCGTCACTCACCCACCGCTGACGAACCAAATCTTTGGGAGGAAACTTACAACGATCATCTCAACGGTCTGGTTTTTGACAAGAACAGCCAAGGCCGCAATAGGGATCAAACTGTCGAGCTTGAACTGGAAATAACGCCTGACGACATCGACAATATGCGCGCTATAAAAGCTCAATGGCCCGACGTGCACGCCACTTCCAAACGCAAATTCAGAATAAATCCTTGGAGTGGTGTGGAGAAGTGGAATGTTGATGAGGTTGTAGCGGGCACGAGGGTCGTTGTTTCGTGTATAAATGGTAATGTGCTTCCGCAGCACGATGCATCTTCAAGCGATTATCTCCACTACCTCCACTTATTTGAGACGGATAATTATTTTCGTTCTGAATTAAAGAAGGAGAGACTCAAGCTACCAATGGTGTATCTTCCAGTAAACCGCGCTGCGGGCGGCTTCAATTCATCGGTAGGTTTAGCTGGTTACAATGACTTTGATCAGAAACGTGCTACAGATGCGTCGTCTTCGAGAACGGGGTCGAATCTAATTCCACTGGCAATCTCGCGCATTGCAAGTAAATATCGTTTACTGCAGGAAGAATCCAATATTGATGCTAAGGATATTTTCTACAAAGATCAAAATTTGATCGACTTAACTAATGATCTTCGAGATTTGAACTACAGTTGGGATCTTGTTACAATAGATCCTTTAAGTAACATATATGATATCCGGCTGACGAAGCAGGGATCGTCGTTCTTAGTTAGTGCGGCTTCGTCAGGTGAGCGAGAGCTTCTTACATATCTCTTTGCGATTCATGCTCTGAACGTTCGAAACGCTCTAATCGTTGTTGACGAGCCGGAGCTGCATTTACATCCTCGTTGGCAGACGGCATTGCTCGGCCTTTTCGAAAAACTTGCTAAAACCACGGGTAACCAATTCGTTCTAGCGACCCACTCCCCAACATTTATATCCCCTGCCTCCATCCAATACGTTTCGCGCGTTTTCTCCGACAATCAGAGGAGCGACATCGTCCGGCTAAATTCAACTGCCCTGCCGAATTCGAAACACCTTTTTAATGTGGTCAATAGCCAAAATAACGAGCGAGTATTTTTTACGGAAAAAGTGTTGCTAGTCGAAGGCGTGTCTGACCGCATTGTTTTTGAGAGAGTGTTGGAGATCGTTGCCAGAGAAAATGGGGTAAATGGAATTCCGTCGCTTGAAGTCGTGAGCGTCGGAGGTAAAGGCCTCTTTTCAGCCTATCGGAAGCTTCTGGATGCGTGTCGGGTCTCTTGGGCTGTGATTGCCGATCGTGACTATATTGAGCAGGTTGGTAACGAAGTGGTAAAGAAATTATTTGTTCTAAATGCCGACGAAATTAAAAAGGATGTAGTAGATAATGTGAAAAGCTGTGACGGAGCGAGCATCGTTAAGAGTATTGAGGAAGCTTTGGTATCAGGAAACTGGAATCATGCTCAGGAAATATGGGATTACATTAAGTCACGGCGGGTACGTCTTCCCCCCGATCTTTCCGAAACTGATCGGCATACACTGGAGAAGTTTGTTGCGGAAAAGGAAACAGAGAATGTCTTCATTCTCAAGTTTGGCGCACTGGAGGACTATTTGCCCGATGGTTACAGAGCAAAAGATTTGGAAGCGTTGATCGCTTTGGTTGCGGCTGACGATTTCTGGGAGCGGCTTCCATCTAAGTCCAGAGCGGAACTCGATAGGCTTGCCAAGGCCATTCTAGGCATCGAAAACAAAGCAGGAGTGGCAATCGTTGAGCTTGAGAGCATTAACGGTTCAAACGGTGTCTGAGTGAAACCTCATATTGGTTTGCGGCTTACTTTCCGGCTCAATCGACGGCTAACATCGGGCGAAAACTCATCAGCTATTGTGGAACAAGTTGATGTGCGCGCCATAGCTTGTTGTAAGCATGCATCGACGTAAAGAGAACATAACCCGTAAATTCGAGATAAGGAAAACTGGTGCTGCTAGAGAGATTTGAATTTCCTCAAGTCACAGCATAGAATGTTAAAAATCAAGCAGTTATGATCGTTTGTCCTATGATCGATGTAGCAGTTTGCTGTAGCACTTTCAAGTTCTTCCTAAACAGTGCATGCGCCTCACGCCATCATTTCTCGGACCAATGTCTCCTGGCCGGCGACGAAAATGCTGGTCTTCCAGAGAGGCCTGGGTCCTCCCCCTTATCAGTAGCAGATCCACCTGATCCCAAAGTCTGAGCTTCACTGTAGAGGGCAATTTGAGCCAGGACTGATTGTGCCCAGACTGGGTGGGCTGGCACGAAGATGCGGATTTGGTCGACGATTTAGATGACGAATTGGAGGTCGATATGGATCTACCACGTACTGAGCCGGCGAATTTGAAATGTTCAAACTCAGTAGGGCATTTTGGTTGGCGATTTATCAAGCGCCCGCAAGTCCAATTAAAAATAACGTCGCTTCCAATCTTCTGCGGATCACTAAGCCTTTCAGGTCAGGATCGTTCGCCCAGAGCCGCGTCATGGAGAGCAACAGATCGGGTATTTTTCTGTACTGACCTGTTTGCATAGCCAGCTTGATCGCACGCATTTCGCTGTAGCGACCTTTGCGATCCTTCTCGGCGGCAATGCCAAAAGTTGCACCGCGATTATAAACGAGGGAAACTAATGCGCCGCGGCAATCCGCGGGTAGCGAGTCGAAATTTGGCAACGCTCGCTCAGTGATACCTACATATCGCGGCTGCATCACTTCTAAGAATTGATGGTTCGCGACATCGAATGGAATACTAATCGCAGCCAGGGATTGTGCGTAAGATTTCGCCGGCTCACCGATAATCCCTGAAGCAGTCGTTAGGCTGTTTAGATCATCTGCAGCAACATACCCTGACCAATCCTTTCGGATTTCGTGGGGCTCGGCGTAGCCAATGTCATACCCGATGCCGACCGTAACTCCGGATTTTCCCCTCGGCCAAGTCGGAGATCTGTATCGTTTTTCATAGACTTTTGAGCTGGTCACCTCAAATTGTATCAACAAATTGGATGATCTTTGGGAAATTGGTGTGTTGGAAGGCTCTGCCTGCAATGGAGCGGTTTCAAGACCAAGATTCAAATTGACAAATTCCCGGTATCCGCGGCTCCTCTCTACGAGATCAGGCGACTGTTCAAGGTTGGCCAGGGTTGAATCAAAAGATTTCAGCAGCTTGGCCGCGTCGATGTTGGCAGCCCTCGCGCTAGATGGCAAACCCGACGCAACAAGCGTGCAGCCGGCGCCAATCAGCAATTCCCTGCGGCGTAGTTGATTATTCCGTCCAACCTCTTTTTGCCAAAAATTCCGCCCCATCATTTTGCTCCAACTCCCATCGGATACTACCATGAGGCTACATAACACAGAATTAAACTCAACTTCTATAGTTATATTAGGTAATTGGAATTTATACTGAAGGTAGTATGTTGGTCTAAGCAGCGGAGGGGCTATCAGATGGTAAAGAATGTTTGCTGGATGATCGGTCTAGCCATTTTATCCGGATGCACGCAGGCGGACACGCAGGCATTTGAGAATGGGCTCGCCGGAATGGCGAATTACAATGCAGGGCCTCGGTTCCAGCCAGGAGGGTATAGCCAATACCCATACTATCAACCGCAGTACAGCAGGCCCAATGTAGTTAACCAGGGGGGCGGCTATGGGGGACCTCAAGCTAATGTCGGAGTGGGGCCACAGATCGTTGCTGCCCGGACTTGTATGGGCCCAGCATCGGTCAGACCGGGGTCGTTCAGACCGGGGTCGATCACATCGCCTTACGCGAGCGCTCAGCAAGTCTGCAGCAATTAGGTTAACGTTGTTAATCGCGGTTTTTGCGTTCGCAGCTTTTCCGCAATGCTTTGCTGCCGAGAGCAAAGAGCAGGAAGCGCAGCCATCCGACATAACTGAAAAATCTGCGAAAGAATGTTTTGATTCATTTGCGCGGCTTCCAATAAATAAAAGGCTTGAGCAAAATAACCCAGACATGTTTGAGCCTACGTTCCTCAGAATACACAAAGATCTGTATTCATCTTATGATAAAAAATGCTTATATGGCTGGGGAAGTTTGCATGATTACACGAGAGAGTTTCTAGGCGAAAACGTAGGAGGACTTTTCTCCGGCAATGACCCTAGCCCTTTTTGTGTTGCATTTCGGGTAACGAATGACGCTATCGCTACAGCAGGTCATTGTCCTGTCAGCCCGGGGGCTACCGCGATGCGCCTCTATGGTCATCCAGGCGATCCCATTACGGTCGGGGACAAGATCGTAGTTCCACAAGGAGATGCTCAAGCTCTGCCTGACCTCGGCGACTATGCCCTCTATCGTCTGCGCGGCAAAGTCAATCCATCGCGATGGACGCCGGCGACTTTCACGCGAAGCATTGCTGATCATCAAGCAATACTGATTGTTGCCCCCAGTCGTATATCGCCCAGAGCGATCGCAGACGATGATGTCGAAAAATGGCTCGAGGAAGTGCGCTTCTCCCGCATGCCGTCAAATCAAATTTCGCTCCCGGGAGACGTTCAACCCCTTGTACCTAACGGTTTACCTCGCACCGATTGCCTATTTCACCAATCACCGACGCTATTCGGTATGAGTGGTGCACCAATTGTCGCAATAACGGTTAAGCCCGGAGCAGAGCCCATATTTCACGTTATCGGTATTCATCTTAGAAACGGCTTCAAGCACGACGACCCCCGAAAGAAGGGTTGCGGAGCGCACTATCCATATAACGTTGGAATAAGAATACCCGCCGGAGTGATGGCGGCCCTCCAAAGTGGCACTTTAGGCATAGGTCCCAATTAATTGACGGCGTTGCCATTCTCTGATTTTTGCAGTTTTTGCAACAGATCCCATAATCGCGACGAAGTTTACAGGGCGGCGGCCTCCAGCATATTAACAGCGCAAAAATTTGAACGGGTGCAAACAAATGGACTGCGCGGTTGTCCCCCCGCGTGCCGGTCTGAATCCGCTTAGGAGCCAGGCGTCGAGCATATTTGGAAGTCTATGTGACAAGGAAGGATGGTTCGTTGGTGCCAAAAGGGAATTATGTGAATCTGTCTGAAGAGAGCCTTGATCGGAATGTTTATCGAATAATGCCCGAGGCCTGGGTTTTGAGTATGTTCTCAAATAAAGCCAACACGTTGACGCAGGTTCACAAGTGGAAGGATAAGTTCGAGAACTTCCTGTTGAATGCTGGAGGAGTTCTCGATGGTGAGCCGTTTGCATATAGTTTCAAGGAGGATTTTGTCGGGCAGTGCTGGACGAGCAAGAGCCTCTCAGAAGCTATGTGGGGCATCTATGCCAATGATCCTACCAAGCGGTTCCTTCGAATCCGCTCGACGCCGCGAAAGCTGCTTGCGAGCCTAGTAGCCGCCCACCCCGAGATGCCGCAATATACCTGTTTCATCGGGAAGGTGAAATACGAGACCGAGAGCGGCTTGCGTGATTTTCTCAACAACAATGGCTTACTCCAAATCTCGTCGGACGTCTTCGCTCGTTCGCTCCTGCTCAAGCGACGCGCCTTCAAACACGAAAGCGAAATACGTCTACTATTCTTTGGTGACGCCAAACACTATTCGAGCGGCTTGTACAGCTACACATTCGATCCGCATATTGTCATAACCCAAATCATGGCCGATCCAAACCGAGATCGGAAGAACTGGCAGACAGACAAGCAAAATATTAGGAAGGCAACAGGCTTTTCCGGAGAGGTCAAACGTTCGAAAATTTACGATTCGCCTGAATGGGATCCGCCCGCTTACCATTCGGTCGACGTTTTAGGGTCATAAATCTCAGGTGGCATTATAGAGTGGACAGCGCGGAAGAACCCCCCGTGCCCCCCATGGTCGGCCAATCTGAGCCGTGGACAGGCTAGGTGTCCGTGACATAGCCGCCACTCTTGCGTTGCCGGTCCTCGGGCGTAGGCCCCGCTGGGTGCAAGTCCAGTCGAGTCATGAAATGGCTGACGTCCAGAGCTTCCGGCTTTGTACTGACTTTGGCAGTATGGACGCGTTCCTATCGAGGAAGTCAGTCGCGAGGATCGTGTGTTGGCTTTCGGCGGGTGCTCAGAAGAGGTGTTACGACATCCTGGGTCTCGCGCGGTCCGAATATGGACCGTATCACTCGTAAGCCGCTGCCGTCTAATCGAGCAGACCTTTCAGGGCGTTTTGTCTGAATGCAAAATTGCTCTCGACAACAGAGAACAACGTGGAGATCACGCTCAAATCGGGTGCCGTCGCAATTTTCACATAATCGGAGTAATTCTCTTTATTATATACCTCAAACTCGAATTTACTGGCCCAAAACCACTCGTCTTCGTCGGTGTAATGTCTGTAACGTGAAGACTTGATAACGTAATATTTGCCGTTAAGCGGAGACGCGTATGCTCTATGTACGGTCGTCCAGGGGTCTTCTTCATACTCAGAGAATATATCCCAGGAGATCTCTTGTTTTGATGTGAGTTCGATCAGCTTAGTTATTGCCTTGACCCAATCGGTTTCGTTGTAGGACATCTATTTTGCCCCCTGTTCTTTGATATAAGCTGAAATTTCTTGTGATATTTCCTGCAATGTCCTGAAGAGGTTCCAATAGTTTGCTTCTGTATTAGCTATGGTGCTCCTTTGGGCCTCATTGTTGATCCACTCGATCAGCAGTTTCTTCTCTGACTTTGCTCGCATAATAAGCTCATTCATTTTGTGTCCAGGTGACGTGCCACTGCGAATTTCCTCCAGAATGGATTAGAGTCCGGCCCATTAAAGGACGGACGAATGAAGAAGCAGCGATTTACGGAAGAGCAGATTATTGCGGTGTTGAAGGAGCAGGAAGCTGGCGCGAAGGCGGCCGACCTTTGCCGCAAGCACGGAATTTCAGAAGCAACGTTTTACAACTGGAAAGCCAAATATGGCGGCATGGAGGTCTCCGAGGCGAAGCGGCTGAAGGCGCTTGAGGACGAGAACGCCAGGCTGAAGAAGCTGCTCGCCGAACAGATGCTTGATGCGGCCGCACTCCGCGAGCTTCTCCAAAAAAAATGGTAGGGCCTGCCGCCAAGCGTGAAGCCGTCACGCACCTGAAGACCGTCATGGGGCTTTCGGAACGGCGGGCCTGCCAGATTATATCTGCCGATCGCAAGACGATCCGTTACCAGTCGAACCGACCGCCGGAGACCGAGTTGCGAACGAAACTGCGCGAGTTGGCTAATGAGCGACGGCGTTTCGGCTACCGTCGACTGTTCGTCCTGCTTCGGCGGGAGGGAGAGCCGTCCGGCGTCAATCGCATCTATCGGCTGTATCGCGAGGAAGGGCTTTCAGTACGAAAGCGGAAGGCCCGACGCCGTGCCGTCGGCACGCGTGCTCCGATCCTGGTCGAAGCGAAGGCCAATGCCCGCTGGTCGCTGGATTTCGTCCACGACCAGTTCGCCTGCGGACGGAGGTTTCGCGTGCTCAACATCGTCGATGATGTGACGCGTGAATGCCTGGCAGCAATTCCGGACACCTCAATCTCCGGCCGCCGTGTCGCACGCGAGTTGACGACGCTGATCGAACGACGCGGCAAGCCCGGAATGATTGTCTCCGATAACGGTACCGAACTCACCTCGAATGCCATTCTTACCTGGTCGAAGGATCACAAGGTCGAGTGGCATTACATCGCGCCGGGAAAGCCCATGCAGAACGGCTATGTCGAGAGCTTCAACGGGCGAATGCGTGACGAACTGCTCAACGAAAGCCTGTTCTTCGGTCTCGATCATGCCCGAAGCGCCATCGCTGAATGGGCCGCCGATTATAATCATTTCCGGCCGCACTCATCGCTCGGATATCAGACCCCGGCAAGCTATGCCGGGTCMATCGCCGCAACCGGCTCCAACGCTGCGCAAGATGAAAGCTTCGCGCTTCCGCCGGTTGCTCACACCGCGCCACTTGGCGTATTCAAAACCGCCGGGGCTCTAATCGCCGCTGGATGAAAGTTCAGTGGCACGTCACAGGAACTCTATCCACTTCCCCCAGCGATACTGAAATGGATGCAATGAACCTTTCACTTCTCAAAGCCGACGCTGGTTTATCACCGGCTTTAGCCATCTCTTTTGTTATCGCGTCTAGATTTTCCTTAATTTGAGGAAAGCGCGTTCTGGCGAAGTACTTTTGCGAAATTTCTTTCACTTTGTAGGCGGCATAACCGGAAAATAGAACGCCCCAATAGCCCATAAGACTCGAGAGCATTGACCAAATGTCGGCGACCGTTGGGTTCGGTCCCCCCGGAAATATGGACCAATTCAACAGCCATGCTAGCCCTACAAAGAGCGCTGGAAGCAATCCTCCAGCTAACAACAACTTTACCACGATCCCCTCCGAGTAAACCGTCCAACCGGTAATAGATGCTGCGAAAAATTGCAAAAAATCCTGTAGGCCGAATGCGACAGTCGTGGAAGCGGGTCACCACGGGGGATTGTCGGATCACCTGCTTGCCGCGCCGGAACCGCTTTGCCCGTCAGCGCCGATGTGCCCTGCGAGGTCATTGGGTGCTTTCAGGACATCGAAAGCGGCGCCAATGACGATCGTCCAGAACTCCAGAAGGTGCTCCATCGATGCCGGGAGATGGGTGCGACCGCGGCCATCGAAGGTGGATTTTTGCAGCATGGCGTTCCGGCACATTTTCGTGCCTCCAAACATGGCGGAGCCGTCCGAACACGCTGGATCAGGTACTGAGTTTCAAAGGCCGAACAAAAACAAAACGTGTAGATCGGTTGACGAAGTGTAGAGAAGATCCGAGTTTGGGCACCGACATCCACGGACCATAGCCAGCCGATGAGCGAACTCTCCAAAATTTCAAAATTCGCAGCCTCCGCAGAATTCTTGTCGATTCTAAACAGGTTCAACCGATATTGTCCCTTCGAGGCCATGGGAGTGACCAAGGCCGAGATTAGGCATGCGAATTTCCTAGCCTATCTGCTGAAACCAGCGAAACCTCACGGCTTCGGGGATGAGGCACTCGTCGCCTTCCTCTCTTCCATTTGGTCCGTCGATTCCGAGGCGGTCAAACGTATCGTTCGACGGAACAGCCGCATCGAAGTGCTACGCGAATGGAGAAGGATCGATCTGCTAATCCTTCTTCCAGACTCGAAGCAGGTAGTCGCAGTTGAAATGAAACTTGAAGCCTTCCAGGGCGACGACCAACTCTCGCGCTATCGCCGATCGGTGGAAAGCCAATGGCCGACGAGCGAGGGGTGGAGCCATGATCTCGTATTCCTGACGATCCGCGGGGAAGAACCGCACGACGACTGGCAGGGTTTGACCTTCAGGGATGTCGTGGCGGCCATCGAACCGTTGGCCGATTTACACCCCGACGCCGGCGCCGCCCAATCGGTCCGCGAATACATAGCGATGATGAGGAGACACCACTTGATCGATACCGCGACAAAGGAATTGGCTGAGAAACTCTGGGCGGAACACGGAGATGCGTTAAACCTGTTGATGGAGCATCGGCCGAACCCGGCGCGAGTGGTGTTTGACGCGGTCAAATCCGGAGCGGGGGCGATGGCGACAAGACTGTCTGGTGACAGGTTTACATTGGTGCGGGACGAAGACACGGACAGCATCGTCCGTTTCGCTGTTGAGGAGTGGGACGATATTCCCGGTTTCCTGGATTGCGTGGGTTGGACAACATCGAACCGCATGGTGTTGGTCGAAATCAAATCGGATCTTAGCGCATACATCTTCATGGGTCCGTCGAATTCGGAATCGAAAAGGCGTTTCGTCGAAGGATTGGTGCAACACGGGGTTCTGAAAAAGCTTCCTCCCGAGAGCCGCAAGTACAAGCAGCTCGTTTCAGCTMCACTGATCTTCATGCCACGTTCGGCCGACCTCGACACCGAGCAAATTCTTGAGGAAATCGAAAAGGCCTTCGGCATTTTTCTAAAGACGCAGGTTCCTAGAATCGCTGAAGCGTTGCCGTCGGCGTGACTTGCTTCTCGCACTTCAAGCGGCGACCGAGTTTTCAATTCAGCATCTCAAATTGTATACTTGAGAGACGAATTGGTGTCCGGTTGTATTGACAATGTCTCTCACATGTCTCAAATATGTGATATCGAAACGTCTTAGACTTGAGAGACATCACCATGACTATCGTCGCCTATGCCCGCGTATCTTCCACCGGTCAGTCCCTCGATGTGCAGCTAGAGAAGCTTGGCGAACTGAAGCCCACAAAGATCTTCCAAGAGAAACGCTCGGGCGTTGATCGGGAGCGACCAGAATTGAAGAAGGCTATTGAGTATTGCCGAGAAGGCGACACCTTCGTTGTCACCAAGATTGACCGCCTTGCCCGATCGACCCGAGACCTCCTGAACATCATTGACGAGCTTGCTGCCAAGGGCGTGGCCTTCAAGGTACTCGACCAGAGCGTGGACACGACATCATCCACCGGTAAGCTGACGCTCCAGATACTGGCCAGCGTCGCCGAATTTGAGAACAACATCCGCAAGGAGAGACAGGCCGATGGTATCAAAGCTGCACTGGCGAAGGGGACGCAATTCGGCAGACATCCGAGGATGACCGACGAGACCGTGGCCACGATCACAGCCCTCAAGGAGGCTGGCGCGACAATCAAGGAGATCATGACACAGACGAGTATGTCAAAGGCGTCGGTCTATCGTGCGCTGGGGCGAGCTTCGGAAGTTGTACAATCTTGAGCAGCTCGAACCGATGGTATTCATAGGTGCGCGGGTTCGCTTCCGGACCGATAGGCATTGGTCCATTCTTGTTGGCATCCTGCCGGGAACAATATATCGACCTCCCGGCAAAGACCAAGGCTTCGTTACTTGCGCTCGCGTAGGGACGACGTAGTAAGCGGCAGCAGTTGCGCCACACACTCACCTTCTCCCCACCATCGTGTTCGTCTGTGGATGCCTGTGTGGCTGCGGATGCGGGGTGGTCATATTGATGAATTGGAAGCTATTGCATGGATCAGATCAGTTCTCCTTTCGAGGAACTGGACGAACGGGACCGACGGTTCGAGCCTTACCGGTATGCGTTCAGCGACAAAGCAAAGGCAGTTGTTGCCGAGGTGAGAGCCTCACTCGTCCGTTACGAAATCGAACAGCGTCTCCAGAAGAACAGGCGTCGTCCGGCGGACCAGGAGACATTTGACCTTACGGTAGACGCCATCATCTCCAATGTCATGCACCACCACCTAGCCGGCCACTGGGGCGATCTGTATGTGACGCGGTCAAACAGGGTACTCGGCATGAAGAGCCGCTACCGCCCCCGTGTCTACAGCAAGAAGTTCCCTGACATCCTCGACCTGATGGAGAAGCGCGGCCTGATCGTCCAGGACGTGCCGCCTCCTATAGAAGGACAGAAGCGGTCAACCGTGATCCGCGTAGGTCAGGCTTTGTCGTCGTTAATCGAGGAACAGGGCATCGACCTAGACGATTTCGGCCTTCATCCGCACGGCGAGACCATCATCCTGAAGAAGCCCAAGGATACTGGCGACTATTGGGACCAGGGTGGCTTCGAGGAATACGACGACACCTCGGAGACAGATCTCTTTCGCGCGGAGGTTGATCACATAAACCGATGGCTCACTTCGGCTGACCTAGCTTTTTCGCCCCTCGGCATACCATTGCCTCACACGGCCTTTCACATTGGTGACCGACAACTCCGCCGCATCTTCACCAAAGGACGCTTTGATTGTGGTGGACGCCTCTTTGGTGGCTTCTGGCAGGAACTACGAAAGGACGAGCGGCGAAAGGGTCTCCGCATCGATGGCGAGGAGGCGGTGGAACTCGACTACGGGCAGATCGGTCCTCGCATCGTGTACGGCTTGGCGAGCGAGACGCCACCCGAAGGGGACCTCTACGACTGCCCTGGCTACAACAGGCAGCGCGACGGCATCAAACGGGTGATGAGTGCAATGATCTTCGCCTCTGATCGTCTGGAACGGTTCCCCAAGGACACCAAGAAGCTGTTTCGAGCAAACGATAAGATTTCAGAGGTGGTGAATGCCATTGAGTCTAGGCACCCACACATCAGGGATTTCTTCCACTGCGGCGTCGGACACAGGGCCCAGTTCATCGAGAGCACGATCCTTATCAAGGTCTTGCTGACCCTTATGGATGTGGCTGTCACGGCGCTTCCTATCCATGATGCGGTGATGGTCCCAGCCTCCAAGGCTTCGCTGACCAGAGACATCATGCTCTCAGCCTTCCATGACCATACCGGACTTGAAGGGGTTGTTACCTTAGGATGAATGGACTCTGGCCCTACTCCTCTTCCTGTTGACCCTTGTAGACCTGGGTCTACCTTGGTTGGGGCTCCCCTCATGGGGGTGGCCCTCACCATTGGGTACCATCGCTACCAATGCCACCCTACTGCACCTATGCATACCATCTAACCATGGTTAACCAACCGCTCACCATAGAGGGACTCGAGATTGACGATTGACTGGAAGAAGAAGCGAGACCGCAAGGAAGAGGTCAAGGCCAGAGCAGGGGAGCCAAGCCTGCGGTTCCATGCATGCCGCGTGGTCGGCTGCGGCAAACCTTCTCGTGCAGCCACAGAGGATGGCCTGGACACGTTCTTCTGTCGATCCCACGCAGAGCACTACGCACGCCATGGAAGCCCCTACAAAGGCTCATACACCGCCAAGGAGATCGCGCCACATCGTAAGAGGGCTAGTGCATGGCTGGAGGCCAACAAGGATGATCCGTGGGTGGCTAACGCCGAGCAGAGGGTCCAGACGCTCTATGCGAATGCGGGGCCTCATGTAGAGGCGTTCCGGCTCAATGGCCTATCTCCCCAGGAACGCGTCAAGGCTGCCTGGGCGAGGTTGCGCAAAGCCAATGTCGATCCGCAAAAAGTCGTTGCCGCTTGCCTCGCAATCGAGTTGACCGTTCGTGCGGACTTGCAGCCCGACAGCAAGCCCGAATATCGGCGGGTCCAGATGGCGAAGCAGGTCCACAAGATGGCGTCGGGGACGCACAAGCGATGGCCTAGTGCCGTAGGTGGACCAAAGGAGCTTCATGTCTACCCAAGGTCACGCGGGCAGGTTCTGCGGCACCTCGGCGCTGACCTGGAGAAGTGCGTAGAACTGGTGATCCATCGCCACGAGTCGTTCAGGATCGGTGAACCCTAACTCGTGAGTTTGAGCTAGCCTAAGATCAGGAAATTTGCATTGCTCTCGTTCCGGCAGCTTGGATCACTCACATTTCTGCGCCAAATTTCCGCAACTTCCGTCACCGTGGTTATGAGTTGTTTACCCGCGAGAGCCATAACGGATGCAGTACACGCATTAGGAGAATCGGCATGAATCAACAAGCTCTCTCGGCCTTCATCTGGTCCGTTGCGGACCTGCTAAGGGGAGACTACAAGCAGGCCGACTATGGCAAGGTCATCCTGCCGTTCACCGTCCTTCGTCGCATCGACTGCGTTCTGGAGCCGACCAAGTCAGCGGTGCTTGCCGAATACCAGGCTAAGACCGCTGCCGAGATCAACCCTGAGTCATACCTTCTGCGCAAATCAGGCCAATCCTTTTATAATACATCAAAGCTCGACATGCGGCTTCTGATGGGCGATCAGGACAACATCGCCGCCAATCTCTATGCCTATATTCAGGGCTTTTCGGCGAACGTTCGCGATATCTTCGAGAACTTCGAGTTCGCCGCGCAGATCGATCGTCTGGCCAAGGCTAAGCTTCTCTATCAGGTAACTGAGAAGTTTGCCCGGATCGACCTTCATCCGAATAGGGTCAGTAACCATCAGATGGGTCTCGTCTTCGAGGAACTGATTCGCAAGTTTGCCGAACTATCCAACGACACTGCGGGGGAGCATTTTACGCCCCGCGAGGTGATCCGTTTGATGGTCAACCTGTTATTTGTCGAGGACGATGACATCCTGTCCAAGCCGGGTGTGGTTCGCACAATCTACGACCCAACGGCAGGAACCGGGGGGATGCTATCGATTGCCGACGAGTATCTCAGCGAGCACAACGATCATGCTCGCCTGGTGATGAACGGGCAGGAACTGAACCCCGAGTCCTATGCCATCTGCAAAGCCGACATGCTGATCAAAGGGCAGGATGTCAGCAACATCGTCTTTGGCAATACGCTGTCCGACGATGGCCATGCCGGGGAGAAATTCGATTACATGCTTTCTAATCCGCCCTTTGGTGTTGAGTGGAAGAAGGTGGAAAAGGAGATCCGGGCGGAACACGAGCAGAAGGGATTCAATGGCCGTTTCGGTCCCGGTCTTCCCAGGGTATCCGATGGTTCGCTGTTGTTTCTGCTGCACCTGATCTCGAAGATGCGCCCGGCGGTCGACGGCGGCAGCCGCTTCGCCATCGTCCTAAATGGCTCGCCCCTGTTCACTGGCGGAGCTGGCAGCGGCGAGAGCGAAATCCGCCGTTACGTGCTGGAGAACGATCTTCTCGAAGCGATCATCGCGCTTCCAACCGACATGTTTTACAATACCGGCATCGCCACCTATGTCTGGGTGCTATCGAACCGCAAGCCGGACCACCGCAAGGGAAAGGTCCAATTGATTGATGCTTCCTCCTTCTGGCAGAAGATGCGCAAGAGCCTCGGCTCAAAGCGCAAAGAAATGGCCKATGCGGATATCGCGTCAGTGACCAAGCTATTCGGCAGCTTCACCGACGCAGACATCGCCGCCCTGCTGGACGTCGATGGCAAGGAAATCCGACGGGAGGTTTTGGGTCACGGAGAGAAGTCACCGGCTGCCCCCCATGGGGGCAAGGTCAAGCTTGCGCCGCTGTCGCGCATCTTCCCGAACGAGGCCTTCGGCTATCAAACGATCACCGTCGAGCGCCCCCAGCGGAATGAGATGGGCAATATCGTCCCCGGCACCAAGGGAAAGGCCAAGGGTAAGCCGCAAGCCGACAGTTCGCTTCGCGATACCGAGAATGTGCCGCTCGGCGAGGACGTCGAGGCTTATTTCGCCCGGGAGGTCCTGCCTCACGCCCCCGACGCCTGGATCGACCACGAGAGGACCAAAACGGGCTACGAAATACCGTTCAACCGGTACTTCTATGTATTCGAGCCGCCGCGACCGCTCAACGAGATCGACGCGGAACTAAAGCAGGTTACCGGGCGCATCCTTGAGATGATTGGAGGAATGTCGGCATGAGCGGTTTGCGTTATCGCTTATATCGAAATAGCAACCTCTCCTGGTTGGGTGAGTTCCCCGAACACTGGCAGCTTGCGCCGTTGAAAAGGTTTGGTCGCTTCGAAGCTGGAGCGGGGTTCCCTGACAACGAGCAGGGTGTAGAAGGAGAAGAGCTTCCGTTCTTCAAGGTCAATGCCCTCGGAAAGGCGGGGAATGATAGTGTTCTCGTCGCTCCCGAGGATTCGATATCCTTTGAAACAGCGAAACGACTTCGCGCTTATGTCTTCCCGCCTCGGTCAATTGCATTCGCCAAGATCGGTGCGGCCCTATTGCTTGGGCGGCTGCGCACTCTTCCTGTTGCAGCATGTTTGGACAATAACATGATGGGCTTCATGGTTGATCCTCCAAACTCCATGCGGTTCTTCCTTTACGCAATGTCTCTTGTTCGCTTTGACCTTATAGCTAATCCAGGGACTGTGCCCTCGTTGAACCAAAGCCAAATCGCCAATGTGAAACTGTCCGTTCCTCCACCTCCCGAACAAACAGCCATCGCCGCCTTCCTAGACCGCGAGACCGGCAAGATCGACGCGCTGGTGGAGGAGCAGAAGCGGCTGATCGGACTGCTGCAAGAGAAGCGCCAGGCGGTCATTTCCCATACCGTCACCAAGGGGCTCGACTCAGATGCAAGAATGAAGGACAGCGGAATTGAGTGGCTAGGTGAGGTCCCGGCTCATTGGGACCTGAAACCGCTGAAATACGTTGTCAGCCTTAAGAGCGGGGGAACGCCAAGCAAGGCCAATTCCACCTACTGGGATGGAACTATCCCGTGGGCATCGGCGAAGGACCTGAAGGTGGATCGGCTATCCACGACCGCGGATCAGATCACCGACACGGCCATTGGTGACGGCGCTGCTTCACTAATTCCGGCGGGATCGATCATAGTGTTGGTTAGGGGAATGATGCTGGCGAGGGCATTTCCGGTCTGCATAGCGACAGTGCCAATGGCGATCAACCAAGATCTGAAAGCCCTCAATGGCTTGGGGTTAGATAACGGTTTTCTCGCGTGGACGCTCCGTGGCCTTGAGAAGGAGACGCTATCGCGACTGGACGAAGCGGGGCATGGTACAAAAGCGTTGAGGATGGAGGCGTGGACGTCAATGCACGTCCCCGTCCCACCTGTGGACGAACAACATCGCATAGCTACCCATTTGGAAAAGGAGACCCGAGGGCTCGATGATCTCCAGGCGGAGGCAGAACACACAATAGAGCTTCTCCTAGAACGTCGCGTCGCACTAATCTCAGCCGCCGTTACGGGCAAGATAGACGTGCGAGGCCGCGCGGAAGTGGAGGATGCAGCATGAGCATCCTGATGAACCTACACAAGGAAATCAGTTTCGAGGATGAAATCTGCAGTCACCTCGGGGGCCATAGTTGGCTTTACGCAGACGATGACGCTAACGCGTACGACCGAGCCCGGGCGCTGTTTCCTGCCGATGTCGTGGCGTGGGTCCAAGCTTCGCAGCCGAAGGTTTGGGAAACGCTTGCGAAAAACCATGGCTCGGCTGCGGAAACGATGTTGCTTGATCGCATCCGCAAGCAACTCGACGAACGCGGGACGCTGGACCTACTGCGCTATGGTGTCGAGTTGATCGGCCTCCGGGCGCCCCTGAAGCTTGCTGAGTTCAAACCAGCCTTCGGGCTCAACGAGGAGATTCTCGCAAGGTACAACGCCAACCGGCTTCGGGTCGTTCGGCAAGTACGATATTCGATGGCCAACGAGAACTGCATCGATCTCCTGCTGCTCCTCAATGGTCTCCCGGTATCGACGGTGGAGTTGAAGACCGACTTCACCCAGAGCGTTCAAGATGCGGTGGACCAGTACAGGTTCGACCGCCACCCGAGCCCCAGAGGCCAATCTCCAGAGCCGCTTCTCACGTTCCTCAGCGGGGCTCTCGTTCACTTCGCGGTCAGCAACGCCGAAGTGATGATGGCGACGAAGCTCGAAGGCCCGGAGACGCGCTTCCTGCCGTTCAACCAGGGCAACCAGGGTGGCAAAGGCAACCCACCAAATCCGAACGGCCACCCGACTGCCTATCTCTGGGAGGAGATCTGGGAGCGGCATTCCTGGCTGGAAATCCTCGGGCGCTACATCGTTGCTGAGAAGGACAAGAAAAAGAAGATTTCAGGCCTGATCTTCCCACGCTTTCACCAGCTCGACGCCACACGGAAGCTACAAGCCGCCGTCCTCGCAGAGGGCGCAGGGGGCAAGTATTTGATCCAACATTCAGCGGGTTCGGGAAAGACCAATTCGATTGCTTGGTCGGCGCATTTCCTCGCTGATCTGCACGACGAGCAGCATAAGAAGATCTTCGACAGTGTCATTGTCGTTTCCGACCGCACCGTGATCGACACTCAGCTTCAGGAAGCGATCTTCGGCTTCGAACGCACCACCGGGGTTGTCGAGACGATCACTAGCGAGCGAGGCGCAAAGAGCGGGAAGCTGGCGGAAGCGCTGGCCGGAGGAAAGAAGATCGTCGTTTGTACAATCCAGACGTTTCCTTTCGCACTGAATGCAGTTCGGGAGCTGGCGGCAACCCAAGGCAAGAAATTCGCGGTGATCGCCGACGAAGCTCATTCCAGCCAGACGGGCGAGACGGCCTCGAAGTTGAAGCAGGTTCTCTCGCCGGAGGAACTCGCAGAACTCGGAGACGGCGGCGAGGTCAGCAGCGAAGACATCCTTGCTGCCCAGATGGCGGCCAGGGCAAGCGAAAGCGGCATCACCTATTTGGCCTTCACGGCGACTCCCAAGGGTAAGACTCTTGAACTATTCGGCCGCCGCCCGAACCCGGCGGAACCGGCGAGTGACACCAACAAGCCTGAGCCCTTCCACGTCTATTCGATGCGTCAAGCCATCGAAGAGGGGTTCATCCTCGATGTGCTGAAGAACTACACGCCCTATGACCTCGCCTTCAAGCTGGCCAGCGCTGGCGGGGAGATGGACGAAAAGGAGGTGGAGCGCAAGGAAGCGGTGAAGGCGCTGATGCGCTGGGTGCGGCTACATCCCTACAACATCAGCCAGAAGGTACAAATCGTCGTCGAGCACTACCGGGCGAATGTCCAACCACTTCTGAACGGTAAAGCCAAGGCGATGGTTGTTACCGGGAGTCGAGTCGAGGCAGTGCGGTGGCAGATCGCCATACAGAAATACATCAGGGACCAGGGGTACGACCTCGGCACTCTCGTGGCTTTCTCCGGTGAGGTTGATGACAAGGAGAGTGGCCCAGAGCCGTTCTCGGAGGGCAGCAAGGAGTTGAACCCAGGACTGACCGGGCGTGAGATCCGCGAGGCCTTCAAGCTTCCTGAATACCACGTCCTGCTCGTAGCCAACAAATTCCAGACGGGTTTCGACCAGCCTTTGTTATGTGGCATGTACGTCGACAGGCGCTTAGCAGGAATCCAGGCGGTCCAGACGCTCTCCCGGCTCAACAGGGCCCATCCGGGCAAGGACACGACCTACGTCCTTGACTTCGTAAACGGTTCCGAGGACATCCTGAAAGCGTTCCAGACCTATTACGAGACAGCGGAGCTCGCAGGAGTCACCGACCCGAACCTCGTGTTCGATCTGAGGGCGAAGCTTGATGCCTCAGGCTACTATGACAGCTTCGAGGTCGACCGGGTGGCGAAGGCCGAACTCGATCCACGGTCAACTCAAGGCGATCTCGTGGCGGCCATCATGCCAGTCGCCGATCGTCTGCTGAAGGCCTACAAGGCGGCTCAGGAGCAGCGCAGGATCGCGCTTTCGAAGGAAGACTCGCGGACTGCCAAGGATGCCAAGGATGAGATGGATGCGCTCTTGTTGTTCCGTGCGGACATGGGCGCATTCATTCGTGTCTACGCCTTCTTGTCACAAATCTTCGATTACGGAAACACCGACATCGAGAAGCGATCGATCTTCTATAAGCGCCTGATCCCTTTGCTCGACTTCGGGCGCGAACGGGACACCGTGGATGTTTCCCAAATCAAATTAACGCATCACAAGCTGTCGACCAAGGGCCAGCGTGACCTTGTGCTTACGGGCGAGGACACCCCGCTGCAACCTTATACTGCTCCGGGCTCAGGATCGGTACAGGACAAGGAGAAGGCATTGCTTGCCGAAATCGTCGCGAGGGTAAACGACTTGTTCCAGGGCGACCTTACGGACGATGACCAGTTGATCTATGTGAACAACGTTCTAAAGGGCAAGCTGCTAGAATCAGCTATGCTCGCGCAGCAAGCGGCGCACAATTCAAAGGAGCAGTTCGCCAATTCACCGGACCTCTCTAAAGCTATTCTCGATGCGATCATGGACGCTTTCGACGCTCATTCGAGCATGAGCAAACAGGCGCTCGACTCGCAAAGGGTACGAGACGGCATCAAGGATATCCTGCTTGGCCCAGGGCAGCTCTGGGAAGGCCTAAGGGAAAAGGCAAACACCTAGCCGCCAGAGCCCTTGAAGGCTTCTAAAGCGTGTTCAGCGGCTTCTGACCAGATGCTGAAGGTCTAGCCCATCATACGCAAGCTTTTCTATCTCCTCGTTCAGCAACTGGAGCCCGTAGAGGCCGTGGCCGTATCGACCGGCCATCCCCTCTTGTTTGTGGCCCTGCAGCGCGTTGATGAAATCGAGTGGAATGCGACTGTTGCGGCAGGCGTCCTCGAACGAATGGCGGAAGCTGTGGAAGGCATTTTTTTCATGCTTGATGCCCAGTGCCTTCAGCGTGTTGCCGAATTTCGTCGAATAAGCAGTCGAATAGGTACCGTCCGAAGCCTTGGGCATCTCCGGGAATAGCCGCTTTTCTTTCCTCTTGCGTTGTCGTTCAACGAACCGCAAAAAGCCGATGTCCTTGAGCGTCTTATGGATGGGGATGCGTCGACGCGAACCGCTGTTCTTGACGTTCAGGTCTTCGCCTTCGTCGGTGACCTCAAGGTACGCGATGCCGCCTTCCTCCTTCACATCCTCGGTACGCAACTGAATGATTTCGCCAGAGCGGCATCCCGAGAAGAGGCCGACGAGGGGAATCCAATAGATGCCCTGTTCGCTTGGGATTAGGTCGCCGGGAGTGTTGTGATAGCGGACGCTTTTGCAGCCTATGTAAATCGAGGAACGGAAGATCGACGAGAGTTCGTCGCGAGTGAACGGATGGCGCTCGTCGCGAGCCTTGCCGTTAATTTTGACGTTCAACCCGTCGAAGGGATTGCTCGGAACATCGTCGTAGTTGGACTTGGACCAATTCCAGAACGCACGGACGAAGCCGAGAACCTTATTGACGTTCTTGCCAGTCATCGGCTCAAGTTTCATTTCGGCGGCTCGTCTGGCGGCTTCCTTCATCGATAGCTTCTCGAAGCCCTTCGTCTTCGTCCAATTAGGCGGCAGCGACAGTAGTGCTGCCTTGAACTCGCGGGCATCTGCCTTCGCATAGTCGCCCATCGGCTTGTCGCCGGCCATCTCGATGAAGCGCCCCGTCCAAAGCCGGTTCGCCTCCGCAGTCTTAGGTGTCCAGCCGCCGTTGGCTCGGGTCTTCTCGGCGACCCAGGCTTCCATGATCTTGGACGCGTGAGGGCGCGTATCGATTGGGTTGGCTTTAGGCATCACGGGAGTTTCAATAGGTGCCCCCTCGTTGCGCTGGCGCTTCGCTATTGCGGCCCTGACGCTAGCGCTGAGAATTGCCCTTGTCAGCTTTGCCCAACTCGGCGAACCAGAGGCCAGCTTTAGGTTCACATTGTCCCACGTCAGAACCTCCGTTGCTTCAGCACGAGCAAAGGCTGAGAGCCTACCCCGGGCGAGATCGTATCGGTTCACCTCTTCCATGTCTTCGATCAGCTCGGCGTATTCGTCGAAGTCGCGTTCGGCGAGCCCTGAAAGTCGGAGTTCTTCGTCCTCATCTAGGAGATGCGCGTAGTATACTTCCTCGACGTGCTTGATCTGGGCATCCGACAGCTCGGTCAATGCGGGTTCCAGTTGTCGAGACAACAGTTGCCGGTGTTCGTCGAAACGACCATCAACCTCCGCAGAGGCCTTTCGAAGCTTTTTCAGCGCGTCCTGGTAGTCGCGGGTCTCCAGCGAGAACGTTTCCTCCGTCTTCGGGTAAGAATTTTTGATGTCACGCGGGATCGAACACCTGAACCAATAGACGTTTCCGCGTTTGATGAGGCGATGGGGCAAGGACATGTCGTTCATGGCTCCGCTGTAGCAGTGTGCTGGAGCAAACGAAACTGTAACCCATTGATTTTCTTGTAAGCCATTGAGGAAAAACAAGGAAAACTGGTGCTGCTAGAGAGATTTGAACTCTCGGCCTCTCCCTTACCAAGGGAGTGCTCTACCCCTGAGCTATAGCAGCAAACCGTGGCGCGTTGGGTGCGCCGTATTGGGCGAGGCGGCTATTGCCATAGCTGAGAGGTAAGTGCAAGCCGCAAATTTCAAGTTCGGTGAAAGATCGATGGAAAAATTATGTCGGTCTTTTGAAGGCTGGGGATTTCAGCTATGGGAAGGGGATGTGTGCGGATAAGACGAAAAGTGGTGATGAACAGCGCTTGCAGGGCGGTTTGACGGTCGGCGAGGCGGGCGAAGGCGCGGGCGCGAAGCTGAATATCGAGGCGGAGCGCCGTCGCGAGCGGGCGGCTCAGAAGCTGCGGGAAAATCTTGCCCGCCGCAAACAGCAGGTTCGGGCGCGCCGCGCGGGCCAGGCGGACGAGACGGATGGGCTTCCCGCTGCAAATTCGTCCGATGCGAAGGATGCCGCCGCAAAAATGGACGAATCGTAATGATTCATGTCGGCCATCATCAAACAGCCATCAAACGAATTGAAGCCTTAAACTATTTCGTCTAAACAGCGCTTTTTCCCCATATGCGTGGAATTTGGCGCACGGAACTTCAGGAAAGGCGGGCCTCGCCCGTAGTCATATATGGATCGTATCAGGATTGTCGGCGGCAACGAGCTCAACGGTATCATTCCGATCTCCGGCGCCAAGAATGCAGCTCTGCCTCTGATGATCGCCTCGCTGCTCACCAGCGATACGCTGACGCTCGAAAACGTGCCGCATCTCGCCGATGTGGAGCTTCTGATGCGCATTCTCGGCAATCACGGCGTCGATGTCGCCGTCAACGGCCGGCGCGAACGCCAGGAAGACGGCTATTCCCGCACCATCCATTTCACCTGCCGCACCATCGCCGACACCACCGCGCCTTATGAGCTGGTCGCCAAGATGCGCGCCAGCTTCTGGGTCATCGGGCCGCTGCTTGCCCGCGAAGGCCAGGCGCGCGTTTCGCTGCCGGGCGGTTGCGCCATCGGCACGCGCCCGGTCGATCTCTTCATCGATGGCCTGACGGCGCTTGGCGCCACCATGGAAATCGACGGTGGCTATATCAATGCCACCGCGCCGAAGGGCGGCTTGATCGGCGCGCGTTATGTCTTCCCGAAGGTTTCGGTCGGCGCGACGCATGTGATGATGATGGCGGCAACGCTCGCCCGCGGCACGACGGTCATCGGCAATGCGGCCCGCGAGCCGGAAGTCGTCGATCTTGCCAATTGCCTCATCGCCATGGGCGCCAAGATTTCCGGCGCCGGCACCAGCACGATCACCATCGAAGGCGTCACCTCGCTCTCCGGCGCGCGCCACCGCGTCTTGCCGGATCGTATCGAGACCGGCACCTATGCCATGGCCGTCGCCATGGCTGGCGGCGACGTCACGCTCGAAAATACAGACATGGCGCTGCTCGACACGGCGCTGGAAAGCCTGCGCCGCGCCGGCGCCGACATTTCGGCGACCAACAACGGCATCCGCGTCCGGCGCAACGGCGGCGGCATCAAGCCGGTCGATATCGTCACCGATCCCTTCCCGGGCTTCCCGACCGACCTACAGGCGCAGTTCATGGCGCTGATGACCCGCTCGACGGGCACGTCGCATATCACCGAGACGATCTTCGAAAATCGCTTCATGCATGTGCAGGAGCTCGCGCGCCTCGGCGCGAAGATCTCGCTCTCCGGCCAGACCGCCAAGATCGAAGGCGTCGAGCGACTGAAGGGTGCGCCGGTCATGGCGACGGACCTGCGCGCATCCGTCTCCCTGGTCATCGCCGGCCTTGCCGCCGAGGGTGAAACGCTGGTCTCGCGCATCTATCATCTCGATCGCGGCTTCGAGCGGCTGGAAGACAAGCTGACGCGCTGCGGCGCTGTCGTCGAGCGCATCAGCGACTAATTCCGGTCGTTCATGAGAAGAGACGGGAGAAGCCCGCTTTCTCCGGTTGCGTCTTCAGCGCCCGCATCCTATTTCCATCACGGGGGAATGCCGGTATCGGCATTTCCGTGGCGATCGGGGATATCAGGCGAATGACCAATCTCAAGCTTATGGCACTTGATAACGAAGACCTGGGCGTGATCTCCGCGCATATGCAGGACAGCGTCTTCAAGGTTTCCGACATGTCCTATGCGCCGCGGCTCGGGCAGTTTTCCGTTGCCGCCAACCGTTTCGTCTGGGAACTGTCGGATCAGAAGGACAAGGCGTTCGAGCGCCATCGCTCGGCGCTGGTGTTCAAGCGGGTGCTGGCGGTGCGCTCCAGCGGCGTCGATCGGCGCCAGCGCGACGAGGTGCTGTCGCTGCTCGTCATCCGCTTCGATCCGAAGGGCGAGGGGCCGGATGGCACGATCGAGCTGACGCTCGCCGGCAACGCGACGATTGCGCTCGATGTCGAATGTATCGAAGTTCAGCTTGCAGATATTGGCGGCGCATGGGAAACGGCTAACAAGCCCAGTCATCCGGACGAAGCCTAGTAGCCGGACGAGAAACGAGTTTCGGTCGCTCATGGCGGCCTCGATGTAAGAGGATTATCAGCGTTGGCTATCTGGCTGGATCAGGCATCGGAAGGTTTCGAGCAGCAGTTTGCCGCTTTTCTGACGACCAAGCGGGAAGTGTCCGAGGACGTGAACGCCGTCGTACGCGCCATCATTGATGATGTGCGGGCGCGGGGCGACGCGGCTCTCGCCGATTATTCCAAGAAATTCGAAGGCATCGATTTCGCGACGACCCCGATGCGCGTCAGCGAAGCGGAGATCGATGCGGCGATCGCCGCCGTCCCCGCCGAAGTGCTGGGCGCGCTCAAAGTCGCCGCCACCCGCATCGAATCGCATCATCGCCGGCAATTGCCGAAGGACGATATCTATGAGGACGATCTCGGCGTCGGCCTCGGCTCGCGCTGGACGGCGATCGAAGCCGTCGGCCTTTATGTGCCCGGCGGCACGGCGAGCTATCCGAGCTCGGTGCTGATGAATGCCGTGCCGGCCAAGGTCGCCGGCGTCGATCGCATTGTCATTGCCGTGCCGACCATGAAGGGTGCGGTCAACCCGGCTGTGCTGGCCGCGGCCCGCATGGCTGGCGTGGAAGAGATTTACCGCGTCGGCGGGGCGCAGGCGATTGCAGCGCTTGCCTACGGCACCGAGACGATTGCCCCGGTCGCCAAGATCACCGGCCCCGGCAATGCTTACGTCGCCGCCGCCAAGCGGCAGGTTTTCGGCACCGTCGGCATCGACATGATCGCCGGCCCCTCGGAAGTGCTCGTCATTGCCGACAAGCACAATGATCCGGATTGGCTGGCCGCCGATCTCCTGGCGCAGGCGGAGCATGACGAGGGCGCGCAGTCGATCCTGATTACGGACGATGCGGCATTTGGCAAGGCCGTGGAAGGCGCCGTCGAGCGCCAGCTCAAGCAACTCAGCCGATCGCAGACGGCGGCCGCAAGCTGGCGGGATTTCGGCGCAATCATCTTGGTTTCGGACCTGAAGCAGGCCATCCCGCTCGCCAACCGCATCGCGGCCGAGCATGTCGAGCTTGCCATCGACGATCCGGATGCGCTGCTTGCCGGCATTCGCAATGCCGGTGCGATCTTCGTCGGCCGTCATACGCCGGAAGTGATCGGCGATTATGTCGGCGGCTCCAATCACGTTCTGCCGACCGCCCGTTCCGCGCGCTTCTCGTCCGGGCTCTCGGTGCTTGATTTCGTCAAGCGCACCTCGATCCTGAGGCTCGGTCCCGAGCAGTTGCGCACGCTTGGACCGGCGGCCATCGCGCTCGCCAATTCCGAAGGGCTCGATGCCCATGCGCGATCCGTTGCGATCCGCCTCAATCTCGAAGGGTAGGGCATGACTGACAGCGTCTTCCGGCTGAGCGATGTGGTCCTGGACGACACGATCGGCCGTTCGACGCCCGATGTCGAGCATGAGCGTGCCGTCGCGATTTTCGACCTGATCGAGGAAAACAGTTTCGAACCCGTCGGCCATGGCGGCGGGCCTTACCGGCTCAACCTGTCCCTGGTCGATCAGAAGCTGGTCTTCGATATCCGCACGGAAGCGGGGGGCGTCGTTGCCACCCATATCCTGTCGCTGACGCCGTTCCGCCGGATCGTGAAGGACTACTTCATGATCTGCGAAAGCTATTACGAGGCTATTCGCTCGGCCACCCCCAGCCGCATCGAGGCGATCGACATGGGCCGCCGCGGCATTCACAATGAGGGCTCGAGGACGCTGATGGAGCGGCTGAAGGGCAAGATCATCGTGGATTTCGATACGGCCCGCCGGCTCTTCACACTCGTCTGCGTGCTCTACTGGCGCGGGTGACGGCGATGGAACAGCCGAAAGCCATCGAACACCATGGAAAGCCGCCGGGCGCCATTCTCTTCATGTGCGGGCTCAACACCATCCGCTCGCCGATGGCCGAGGCGATCGCGCGCGGAATGCTGCCGCAGGGCACCTATGTTGCCTCGGCGGGCGTTCGCGCCGGTGAGCGCAATCCCTTCGTCGATGTCGTCCTCGGCGAAATCGGTCTGTCGCTCGGGCGGCGGCAGCCGCAGACGCTGGAGGAGCTGGAGGATGATTTCTTCGATGTCATCATCACGCTTTCTCCCGAAGCGCATCATGCCGCCCTGGAACTGACGCGCGCGAATGCCATCGACGTCATCTATTGGCCGACCATCGATCCCTCGGTCGCCGGCGGCACGCGCGAGCAGATCCTCAATGCCTATCGGGAGGTGAGAGACCATCTTCTCGGCCTGATCGAAAGCCGATTGGTCGAGCGTCGCGGCTCTCTTTAGAGTATCGCGTTAAACAAATGCAGAAAGCCTTATCAACGAGGTTCACAAAACCGTGGCGATTGTGTAGTTTCCGCGCAAATTTCCGGCGGCCTTACTTTTTGTCATGGACGCCGGCATCAACCCCACAGGAAAAGAAGCTTTAATGCCGAAAGAAGAAGTCCTTGAATTTCCCGGTGTCGTCACCGAATTGCTGCCGAATGCAACCTTCCGCGTGAAGCTGGAAAATGAGCATGAGATCATMGCTCACACCGCCGGCCGCATGCGCAAGAACCGTATCCGCGTTCTCGCCGGCGACAAGGTGCTCGTGGAAATGACCCCTTACGACCTGACCAAGGGCCGCATCACCTATCGTTTCAAGTAGTCCGCAGCTCGCATCCGAGCCTGCCCTCCGTTTGCCGCCTGTCACGGTCGAGGTTTTATGGCGCTGAAACACAAGCTGATACTGGCCTCCGGATCGCCGCGCCGCGTCGACCTCCTGCATCAGGCGGGGATCGAACCGGTGCGCCTGATGCCCATGGATATCGACGAGGCTCCGAAGAAGTCGGAACACCCGCGCTCGCTGGCGCGCCGGCTTTCGGCGGAAAAAAGCGAGGCGGCGTTCGCGGCGGTGAAGGGCGATGTCGCCTGGCAGGGAAGCTATATCCTTGCCGCCGATACGGTCGTCGCCGTCGGCCGGCGGATTCTGCCGAAAGCGGAATTCGTCGACGAGGCGTCTTCGGCGCTGCATCTGCTCTCCGGCCGCAGCCATGTCGTCTATACCGGCATCTGCCTTATCACGCCGGACCGCAAGCTGCGCCAGAAGGTGGTCGAGACCAAGGTCCGCTTCAAGCGGCTGTCCGGCAAGGATATCGACATGTACCTCGCCTCTGGCCAGTGGCGAGGCAAGGCCGGCGCTTACGGCATACAGGGGCTTGCGGGCTCCTTCGTGCAGAAGCTGATCGGCTCCTATACGAATGTCGTTGGATTGCCACTTTATGAAACCATGCTGCTTCTCGCGGGCGAAGGATTCGACGTCTACGCGGAATGGCAGGAAGGATAATCGTCATGGCGGACGATGACAGGATCAAGGTAGGGGCAAAGATCGAGCCGCTGCGCAAGACGCGGGCCTGCGCCGAATGCGGGCGACCCTCGGTGCGCGAGCATTATCCCTTCTGTTCGGATCGTTGCCGCTCGCTCGATCTGTCGCGGTGGCTGAACGGCGCCTATGCCATTCCCGTTGCCGAAGACGAGACCAAGGCCTCCGACGAGGAATAGGCGCTTCGCCATTTCGTCGAAGCCATTCATTTCATTTGCGAATTGTCAAAAATCCATTTCCTGTCAAAAAAGAGTCATTTGCGGCTGGACATGGGCGAACAAGATGCTATAACCCCGCTCGCTTCCGGGGCGAACCAACCGCCCAGGGTCTTCCAAGACCTTTCGATCAGCGTGAAGCAAGGATGCCCAGGTAGCTCAGTTGGTAGAGCAGCGGATTGAAAATCCGCGTGTCACTGGTTCGATTCCGGTCCTGGGCACCATTCTTACTTCCTCTTGAGATCATCGTAGTTTGCGGATGCCCTAGCGGCTATAACGCGCGCCGCTCATGGGCAGCGGCAATCCCTGACGCATTTCCGTCTGGCAAGTGGCCGGCGACGCGGCCGAGCTTGTACTTCAGTTTCCCATTCTGAATTTTCATTCCGTTTCAAGCGGAATATCGCGGCTTCGGGCCATCAGAAAGGGCGAGCCTGGCTCGCGCTTTTGCGGGGGCTGTCAATCGCGTCTAATGGTGGAGATTTCGGAAAACGCCGCAACTTTAGAGGTATTCATTATTAATTCCGGTGAAAGAACCTTTCAAGATATTGATGGCCAATGCAATGAAGCGTACGAATTATTGAAGGGTCACCTATTGATTCGAAGCGAGTATTACCGCACCTTAGATACTAGCGGGAAGTGATCCCGTTAAGTCCGGCGTTTATTGCAATAGCAAGCTATCGAGGCGCCATGTTAAACAACGATGTGCTATTCAACACGTTCGCCCGTTCTTTCGAAGCACGGCGCGAAGTCGAGATGTCATTCTCTGAATACCTGGATGCGTGCCGGGACGATCCGCTCATGTACGCCAATGCGTCTGAGCGCCTGCTGGCCGCAATGGGTGAACCACTGCTGATCGATACGGCCAAGGATACCCGCCTCGGGCGTATCTTTATGAACCGAACCATCCGGACCTATCCGGCTTTTTCGGGCTTCTTCGGTATGGAAGAGACAATCGAACGCATCGTCGCCTTCTTCCGCCATGCAGCGCAAGGGCTGGAAGAGCGCAAGCAGATCCTCTATCTGCTCGGCCCTGTCGGCGGAGGTAAATCCTCGCTTGCCGAGCGGCTGAAGTCGCTGATGGAAGTCCACCCCATCTATGTGCTGAAGGCCGGCAACGAGCTCAGTCCGGTGTTCGAAAGCCCGCTCAGCGTTTTTGATCCCGTGTCCATGGGACCGATGGTCGAAGAGCGCTACGGCATTCCGCGCCGGCGTCTGACCGGGCTGATGAGCCCGTGGTGTCTGAAGCGGCTGGAAGAGTTCGAGGGCGACATTTCCCGTTTCCGAGTGGTCAGGATACAGCCGTCCAGGCTGCGACAAATCGCCGTCGCCAAGACCGAGCCGGGTGATGAAAACAACCAGGATATTTCCTCGCTGGTCGGCAAGGTCGATATCCGCAAGCTCGAAAGTCTCGCGCAGAACGATCCCGACGCCTACAGCTATTCCGGTGCACTCAATCGTGCCAACCAGGGTATTCTCGAATTCGTCGAGATGTTCAAGGCGCCGATCAAGATGCTGCATCCGCTGCTGACGGCGACGCAGGAGAGCAATTATATCGGCACTGAGAATATCGGCGCCATTCCCTTCTCGGGCATCATTCTGGCCCACTCGAACGAGTCGGAATGGCAGACCTTCAAGGCTAACAAAAACAATGAGGCCTTCATCGACCGCATCTGCGTCGTGAAGGTGCCTTATTGCCTGCGGGTCACCGAAGAGCAGAAGATCTACGACAAGCTGATCGAGGAATCCGAGCTCAGCGACGCACCCTGCGCGCCGTCGACGCTGGAGACGCTTGCCCGCTTCACGGTTCTCACAAGGCTTGCCAAGCACGAGAACTCGACGGCCTTCTCCAAGCTTCGGGTCTATGACGGCGAGAGCCTGAAGGAGACCGATCCGAGGGCGCGCAGCGTGCAGGAGTATCGCGATGCGGCCGGTGTCGACGAAGGCATGGATGGGGCTTCGACCCGCTTCGCCTTCAAGGTGCTGGCGGCAACCTTCAACTACGATACGACTGAGATCGGCGCCGATCCGGTGCATCTGATGTATATGCTGGAGCAGGCGATCCGCCGCGAGCAACTGCCGCTCGAAACCGAGAAGCTCTACATCGAGTTCATCAAGAGCGAGCTTGGACCGCGCTACGCGGAATTTATTGGACATGAGATTCAAAAGGCCTATCTGGAATCCTATGCGGATTACGGCCAGAATCTCTTTGACCGTTATGTCGATTACGCCGATGCCTGGATCGAGGATGTCGATTTCAAGGACCCGGATACCGGCCAGCTTCTGGACCGAGAGCTTCTCAACCAGGAACTGACCAAGATCGAAAAGCCGGCGGGTATCGCCAATCCCAAGGACTTCCGCAACGAGATTGTGAAATTCTGCCTGCGGGCGCGGGCAAGCCACGGCGGTAAGAATCCGTCCTGGACCAGTTACGAGAAGATTCGCGAAGTCATCGAAAAGCGAATGTTCTCCCAGGTCGAGGACCTCCTGCCGGTGATCTCGTTCGGATCCAAGAAGGATGGCGAGACGGAAAAGAAACATGGCGAATTCGTCGAACGCATGATGGCGCGCGGCTATACCGAGCGTCAGGTTCGGCGGCTTGTGGAATGGTACATGCGTGTGAAACAGGCAGGATGAGCCACCAAGGAAGAAGGAATGCACATTGTTGACCGGCGCCTGAATCCAGGCGGCAAAAGTCTAGAAAATCGTCAACGGTTTTTGCGAAGAGCAAAAGCGCTGGTGCAGAGAGCGGTCTATGAATCCTCTCAAAATCGCGACATTCAGGACATTCTGAAGGGCGGCGAGATCAGCATTCCCCTCGATGGAACCGAGGAACCCCGGTTCCATCGCGGCCCAGAGGGCCTGCATGAGCACATACTTCCCGGCAATAAGGACTTCCTAGAAGGCGATATTCTGCCGCGGCCGGAGAGCKGCGGCGGCAGAGGGCGGGCCGGCGGCGAGGGCAGCGGCGAAGACGCCTTCCGCTTCATCCTGACCCGCGAAGAATTCCTCKATCTTTTCCTCGACGACCTTGAACTTCCCGATCTTGCCAAGAGGCGGCTGACGACGACCGATCAGCCCAATCCGGTACGGTCAGGCTATTCGGTGACGGGATCGCCGGCCAATCTTGCTATCAACCGTACCATGCGGCTCGCGATGATGCGGCGCGTGGCGCTGCACCGTCCGAAGCCCGAGACGGTCGCCGAGCTTATTGCGGAGGCGGCCGAATGCACGGATGAAGAACGCCGCGCCGCGCTCGAGGCCGAGATCAAGGTGCTGGAATCGAAGGTCCGGCGCATTCCCTATATCGATCCGATCGACATCCGCTACCGCCGCTTCGAGAATGAGCCAAAGCCGGTGGCGCAGGCCGTCATGTTCTGCCTGATGGATGTGTCCGGTTCGATGTCGGAGCATATGAAGGATCTCGCCAAGCGCTTCTACATGCTGCTCTACATCTTCCTGACGCGGCAGTATCGCCGTGTGGAGATCGTCTTCATCCGTCATACGGACGTGGCCGAAGAGGTGGATGAGGAAACGTTCTTCCGCAGCCCGGCGACCGGCGGCACGCAGGTGTCGAGCGCTCTCGAAGCCATGCGGCGGATCGTTCACGATCGTTTCCCGCCGTCGGACTGGAACATCTATGCGGCGCAGGCTTCTGATGGCGACAATGCCTATTCGGACAATGCGACGGCGGCGGCGCTGCTCACCAACGCCATCCTGCCGGTCAGCCAATATTTCGCCTATCTGGAGGTGGGGGAGGCGCGCAGCGTCGCGATCTCTTCCGGTTCGGCGCTCTGGTCGCTCTATGAGCGCATTCAAGTGGGGTGGCCCATGCTGTCGATGCGCCGCGTCAGCGATCGCAGCCAGATCTACCCCGTCTTCCATGATCTCTTTCAGCGCCGGGCGGCGGAAACCAGGAGCGGATAATGGCAAAGGCATCGATGGAGCGGCTTTTTGAGGGTGCGGACTGGGATTTCGCCACCATTCAGCGGATCCACAATGCCTGCGAGCGGATCGCCATCGACGAGCTCGGCCTCAATGTCTATCCCAACCAGATCGAGATCATCACCGCCGAACAGATGCTCGACGTCTATTCCTCAATCGGCATGCCGCTGTTCTACAAGCATTGGTCCTTCGGCAAGCATTTCGCTCATCACGAGGCTTTTTATCGCAAAGGTCTGCGCGGGCTTGCCTATGAGATCGTCATCAACAGTTCGCCCTGTATTTCCTATCTGATGGAGGAGAATACGGCGACGATGCAGGCGCTGGTCGTTGCCCACGCTGCCTTTGGGCACAATCATTTTTTCAAGAACAACTACCTGTTCAAGCTCTGGACGGACGCCGAGGGTATTCTCGATTACCTCAACTTCGCCAAGGGCTATATCGCCCGTTGCGAGGAGCGCTATGGCCATTCCGCGGTGGAGCGGACGCTGGATGCGGCGCATGCGCTGATGTCGCACGGCGTCCATCGCTATGCGGGCAAGAAGACGCTAGATCTGCGCGACGAGGAAAGGCGCGAGCGCGAGCGGCGCGAATATGATGAGCGGATTTTCAACGATCTCTGGCGGACGGTTCCTGTCGTAAAGGGCAAGAAGGCGCCCGATCTCGATTTGGAACACCGGCGCTCGCTCACCGGCCTGCCGCAGGAAAATATCCTCTATTTCCTGGAGAAGATGGCGCCGCGGATGAAGCCTTGGCAGCGGGAGATCCTGCGCATCGTCCGGCATGTGGCGCAATATTTTTACCCGCAAAGCCAGACCAAGGTCATGAACGAAGGCACCGCGACCTATGTGCATTACCGCATCATGACGCGGCTGCACGAGCTTGGCGGCATTGGCGACGGCGATTTCCTCGAATTCCTGAAGTCGCACACCAATGTCGTCTTCCAGCCTTCCTTCAACGATCCGCGCTTTTCCGGCTTCAACCCTTACGCGCTCGGTTTCGCCATGATGCAGGATATCGAGCGGATCGTCACGAAGCCGAAGGAAGAGGACCGGCAATGGTTTCCGGATATCGCCGGGACTGGCGATGCCATGGCGGTGCTGCGCGACCTCTGGGCTAATTACCGTGACGAGAGCTTCGTGTCGCAATTCCTCAGCCCGCATCTGATGCGCAAGATGCGCATGTTCCACCTCACGGACGATCCGGAAGAGGAGGAGGGATTGCTGGTGGCCGCAATCCACGACGAGCGCGGCTACAAACGCATACGACGCGAGCTGGCACGGCAATATGATGTCGGCTGGATCGATCCGCATATCGAGATCGTCGATGTCGATCTTGCCGGCGACCGGCGGCTTATGCTGAAGCATACGGTGCTGAATGGCGGCCTGCTGGAGGATATGGATGCCAAACGCGTGCTGCAGCACCTTGCCGACCTCTGGAGCTACGACGTGCTGCTGCAGGAGGTCGACCGCTCCGGCGCCGTACTTCGCGACCACCTCGTCCATCCGCGCCCATCGGCCATTGCCGCCTGACGGCGCGAGATTTCAGGCTGCTTCCTTCGGCTGGCGATAATGGCCGCTGACCTGTCGGCCGTCTTCCGGCCGCAGCATGAGGAAGCCGGGCAGGCCCAGGAGCGGGATCACGGCCATTAGCAGGAATGCCAGGTGGAATTTTTCCGGGGTCAGCGCCGATCCATCCAATGTGACCAGGCCGAGCAGCATGGCGGCGATGGAGACGCCGAAGCTGACGCTCAACTGTTGCAGCACGCCGCCGAGGCTGGTGGCGCGGCTGAGCTGGGCGGCGGGCGTTTCGGAATAGGAGAGAGTGTTCGACGTCATGAATTGCGCCGCGCGCGCAAGGCCGAAGACGAAGACATAGGTGATGATGAACCAATGCGGCGTCTCCGGTCCGATCAGGGCGAAGCCGGCAACGATGGCGGCGCCGAAGATGGCGCTCCAGATCAGCACGCGGTCGAAGCCGTAACGACGTAGCAGCACCGATGACACCGGGCGGACGGCGAGAGCGCTTAATGCGCTGACGAAGGTCAGCGTGCCCGAGACGATTGGGCTCAAGCCGAAGCCGACCTGCAGCATCAGCGGCAACAGGAAGGGCGTGCCGTTGAGGCCGACGCGACAGATGCCGCCGGCCAATGTGCCGACGCGGAACGTGCGCAGTTTGAACAGCGTCAAGTCGACGGCCGGCGATTCCGCCGTCTTCGCATAGCGGATGAAGCCGAAGAGAAGCAGGCCGGCAGCGGCAAGAACGACGACGATGGCCCAGACGGGAATGGTCGGCCGACCGACATTCTCGATGCCATATTGCAGCAACACGCAGCCGACGCCGACCATGATGAAGCCCGGTAAATCGAATTTGATCGTGGTGTCGCGCGCCGTGTCCTGGACATAGCGCAGCGCCATCACCATGCCGATGATGCCGAAAGGCAGGTTGACCCAGAAGATCCATCGCCAGKAGAGATAGGTCGTGAGGAAGCCGCCGAGCACGGGGCCGATCACCGGGCCGATGACGGCGGGTAACGTCATGTAGGTCATCGCCGTGACCAACTGACTGCGGGGAAAGCTGCGGATGAGGATGAGGCGGCCGACCGGCGTCATCATCGCGCCGCCGAAGCCCTGCAGGGCACGGGTCGCGATCAGCATCGGCAGGCTCGTCGTCAGGCCGCACAGGATGGAGCCAAGGGTGAAGATGAAGAGCGACAGCGCAAAGATGCGTCGAGCGCCAAAGCGGTCGGCGAACCAGCCGCTGACCGGGATGAACATGGCGAGCGTCAGAATATAGGTCGTGACCGCGAGGTTCATCCGCACCGGTGTGGTGATGAGGCTTCTGGCGATATCGGGAACGGCGGTGACGAGGATGGTCGCATCAAGCTGTTCCATCAGGAATGCGACGGCGACCACGGCGGGAATGATGTAGCGCAGGCGAGGGTCACGGTCGATCGCGAAGGTCTGGCCTTCCAGGGCGGTATCTGTCGAATCCATCGGAATGCAATTGCTTTCCACGGCCGGATGGGAGGACCGGCGCGTCAATGCTGGCGCATGATCTTATCCAAGAACCGCTTCGCACTTTGGGGATCATGCAG
Source organism: Rhizobium sp. BR 317 (assembly GCF_047445835.1). NCBI lineage: Bacteria > Pseudomonadati > Pseudomonadota > Alphaproteobacteria > Hyphomicrobiales > Rhizobiaceae > Rhizobium > Rhizobium sp. BR 317. Next base: position 110,779 of record NZ_JARWLB010000006.1, read on the forward strand.
TTTGGGAGCGGCCAGCGATTCACCGGCCATCGAGATCGGCTTTATTTCACCACTATCGATAGCGCGGTGCAACAAAAAGCAAATGAATCAGGTCCCTTCGCCGCAAAGGCGACGTAAAATTTTCGCGAGCGGTTTGCTATTTGGCAAGTGGCGGCGAGGGGAGCGTCCATCGTGCCTTGTCGAAGACGATGGCGGTGCGGATCTGTTCCGGCGATTTTCTTTCCAGCCCGAGCTGAAGATTGAAGCTTCGGTCGTTGCGGAATTCCCGGAAGAAGCTGAGCTTTGCGCCGAAAGCTTGCAGCGTCACGTCCTGCAGTTTCCCGATCGCATCGAGCGCCGCCTGAAAGTCGAGCCAGCGGGTTTCGGTCAGCAGCAGGACGACGGCGTCGACGAATGTCTCGCCAATGGCGCGGCCGTCGGCATTGTCGGGCATGATCACCTTGATGCGGATATTATCGAGCTCCCCGGTTGGCGTACCGCGAACGATGATGAAGAAGGAGGCGGCACTGGGATCACCGTTGCCGCCTTTCTGGATCTCGTAGCTGCATTCGAAGGTGCCGGCGCCAAGCGCGCTCTGGCTCCATTGGCCAACGGCCAAGCCCGATTTCGAAAGATCGTCACAGAGCGCCTGACCCGTTATCCGCCAGCTTCGCACGAATGCGCCGCGCAGGGGATCGACGGGCAGATCGAATATGTGGGAGCGCCGGGTCGACTGCGGTTTCGCCGCTGCCGGACTTTTGGCAGGTGTTGCCTGCTTTCGCGGTGGTGCGGCTGCTGTCATTCCCGGATTGGCCGGTGCACTCTTCGCGCCGGCGATTTCGGCTGGCTTCGAATTGGCAGTTTGGCTGAGGGCGGCTTTTGTCACTGCGGGGGGCGAGGGCTGCCGCGCCGATCCGCTGAGCAGACCGAGATGATAGCGAGCATCGAGCGCTCTGAGATTGCGCATATCGTTGGCAAGCAATGCCGTGGCCAAAATGATCGAGCCGATGATGATCGTCGCAATCCAGAAGACAGCCCTGCTTTTCTTGCGAGGTGGCGCGACCGACATGGTTCAGATCTACAGCTACTCCAGAGGAAACCTGCTTAACTGCAATGGGTTGGCATTCCGCAGCCGATCCATAGCTACAGAATATGCGTTTATGAACGATTGATCACTCTACCAATTCTTGTCAAATCGCTGTGCTTTGTCAGGCGAAATGCGCCTTGAGCGTCCTGATGGTCGCAGCATCGGTGCGGCGCACCGTCGGTGTCGAAAATCCGAAGGCGAGCAGGCGTTCATCCATCTCTCGGTCGGCGACGGAGCAGGACGCATGAATTTCGTTGATCGCCAGTCGCGGCCAGAGCTTGCCGACCGTCCCGATGTTGACGCCAGAGCCCGGCATAATGGCGATGCGGCCGGCGGCAACGGCGATCGCCTGTTCCAATGCGGCGACGCCTTCCGCGGCCGTCTTCTCGCGGCCCGAGGTCAGGATGCGCTCGAAGCCGAGCGAGATGGCGAGTTCCACTGCCTCCTCGATATCGGAAACGAGATCGAAGGCGCGATGCAATGTCTTGCCGAGGCTTCCCGCATGGGCGACGAGCGCGCGGAGCGTATCGCTGTCCAGACGGCCGTCCGGCAGGGAAGCGCCGAGCACGACGCCCGGCAGGCCGGCGTGGTGGGCAGCATCGATGTCGTTCTTCATGACGTCCAGTTCATCGGCTGAGTAGACGAAGCTGCCGGCGCGGGGGCGGATCATGGCATAGGCAGGGATGGGGGCGCGCGCCGCTGCCTGCATCAGGCCGGCGCTCGGCGTCAGGCCGCCAACGGCAAGGGCGCTGCAAAGCTCGATGCGATCTGCGCCGCCCGCGATGGCGGCATTGAGGCCCGCAATATCCTCGACGCAGACCTCAAGCAGCATGGATTCGCTCTTCGACAAATTTCAGTCCCAGCAAGGCCGCACCGATCAAGCCGGGCTCAACCTTGCATTCGCTCGGCACGACGAGCGGGCGGTCGAACTTGCGCAGGATGCGGGAGCGCACTGCAGCATCCAGCCGCGCCAGCAGAGGCTCGACATTGGAAAGGCCGCCACCGACCGGGACGATGGTCGCGCCGGTGATGTTGATGGTCAGCGCCAGAGGCGAGGCGACGAGATCGACCAGGACATCGATCGTACGCTCCGCCTTCGCGTCGCCTTCAAGCCATTGCCCGATGATCTCCTCGCTGGAAAATTCCAACCCATGCAGCGTCTTGTGCAGGCGCTCGACGCCGCGGGCACCGCCGACTGTATCGACGCAACCCTTCTGGCCGCAGCCGCAGGGATAGGCGGGGACGACAGCCGGCGGATGGCCGGCGAAGGAGGCGATGATCGGGCCGTGGCCCCACTCGCCGGCAAAGCCGCCGGCGGCGTTGACCAAGCGGCCATCCGCCACCAGGCCGCCGCCGACGCCGGTGCCGAGAATTGCGCCGAAGACAATGCGGTGGCCGCGGCCCGCGCCGGACATGGCCTCCGCCATGGCGAAGCAATCGGCATCATTGGCGATCAGGACGGGAAAGCCGAGTTCCGCTTCCAGTTCGGCGGCAAGGCGTCGGCCGTGGATGCAAGGAATGTTGGCGCAGATGAGCGCTTGCGTATCGGGGTCCACGACGCCGGCAATGGAAAAGGAAATGCAATCCGGCTTCTCGCCGGTCTCGGCGATGACAGCGCGCAAGGCCGCGACAAATGCGCCGAAATCATGTTTCGGCGTCGGGCGGCGGGCGAGCGGCGTGATATCCGTCATGGAATGGGCGATGCCACCCTTGATGGCGGAGCCCCCGATGTCGAAAGAAACGATCATGAATATTAGCCTGCAGGAAACGTCTCGCGTTGCTCGCACCCTTTGCCGGTCTTTGCAAGGTCAATCCGCGTTGCTTCCGGTCGCCTTGCTCAAGCTTCGGGCGGGGTGATCCTGGCCTCAAATCCGTCCACCTGACCGGTTGCGGGGGACAGGAGATCGAGGCGGCCGCCGATCTGCGCGACGATGCGTTCGGCGATCGCAAGGCCGAGGCCCGAGCCGGAGGCTTTCGTGTTGCCGCGCCAGAAGCGCTTTTTCAAATCGGCCAGTTCCTCCTGCGACAGCACATGGCCGCCATTCAGGATATGGATCGTTCCTGTTCGGTCGATCCTGACGGTCACTTCGTCATCGGTCGGACCGTGAATCAAGGCGTTCTCGAGCAGGTTGCGCATAACGATGGCGAAGGCGTCGATATCGACGTTGCGGATCAGCTTTCCGTCTGCCTCGTTCTCCAGGAGAATGCGGCCCGCCGTACCCGTATCCCGGTCGTAATCGCCGATGACGGTTTCGATGACGGTGATCAGATCGGCGGGCTTGTCGCCGGCGCCGATGCCTGCCTGGGCGCGGGAGAGCTGCAGCAGCTTTTCCGCGAGACGGCCGAGATTGGACAGTGAAGTCTCGATCCGTCCGGCGCGTTCGGTGAGCGGCCCTTTCGGCAGTTCGGCGATCAGGCGCTGCGTCTGCGCGAGCGCTCCGGCGATCGGCGTGCGCAGTTCATGGGCGCTGTTGGCGGTGAATTCGCGCTCGGCCTCGAGAGCGGAGCGCAGGCGACCGAGCAGCAGATTGACGGAACGGCCTATCGGCTGGAGTTCGCGCGGCAGCGTGTCGCTGTCCAACGGGGCCATATTGCCGCCGTCCTTGGTGGCGATTTCCGATCGCAGCCGGTCGATCGGCCGAAGAGAGCGGCCGACGATGAACCAGATGGCGACGATACTGCCCGGGATGAGGGCAAGCAGCGGCCAGAGCAGGGCGACGCCGCTCTCGCGCGACGCTTCCCGGCGGTTCTTGAAGGCGTCGGCGACATGCAGGAAGAGCGAGCCGTTAGAAGAGGATTCGGTGTAGATTCGGTATTTCGGCGTGTTGTGAAAACCGATCTTCAGAGGCACGTCGTAGGGCGTCTTCGGGGCATCATGGGAGTGCAGGATGAGCTTGCCTGTCGCGTCGAGCACCTGGTAGGTCAGGTATTCCTTGTTCAGTCCCCTTTCCATGTTCTCGAGGGTCTGTGGATCGGCAGAGGGATCGCGATCGGCAAGATCGTCGACCACCAGCGGCATCAGCCGCTGGGCGGTTTCCTGCAATGCGCCATCGAAGGTCTCGGAGAGCTCCTTGTTGACCACATAGACGCCGATGCCGACAGCGATCAGCCAGAACAGGACGACCGTTCCGGTCAGCGCCGCGATCAGTCGGCGGGTGATGCTGGTGCGATTGAGGCCTTTGCGCGTCATCGTTCACCCAGGCAATAGCCGACCCCGCGGGCCGTGCGGATGCGCTCCTTGCCGATTTTCTTGCGCAGGCGACTGACATAGACCTCCACGGTGTTGCTTTCGATTTCCGAACCGAAAGCATAAAGCGCTTCTTCGATCTGGTCCTTCGAGACGATGGCGCCCGGCCGTGCGACGAGCAAATCGAGGACGGCCCATTCCCGCCCGGTCAACACGATATCCTTGCCGGAAAGCGTAATGCGCCGTTGCGGCAGGTCGATTTCGAGATCGGCAAAACGAACTGTTGGCTGCGGGCTGCCGCTGTAACGGCGGGCCACCGCCATGATGCGGGCCGTAAGCTCGCCGAGATTGAAAGGCTTGACCAGATAATCGTCGGCGCCGCTGTTCAGGCCCTCGATACGGTCGGAGATCTGGTCGCGGGCGGTCAGAATGATGACGGGCGTCTCGTCCGGCTTGCGGCGCAACTTCTTGAGGAAATCGATGCCGATGCCGTCGGGAAGCTGAAGGTCAAGCAGGATGAGGCCGTAGTGCACGGCACTGGTCACCTCTGCGGCATCGGCGAGGTTTTTCACCCAGTCGATGGCATGCGGAGTCGCAGCGATATGGTCGCGAACCGCGCCGCCGATCATATCGTCGTCCTCGACCAGAAGAATCCTCACCTGTCCCTCGCAACATCGCCGGTGCATCAGTTAATGCCGACGAACCTATCTGGTCAATAAAGGCCGAAATAAGCCACAAAGAGAAGCACAGTTCTTATCCTTGGGTTCTCCGGCTGACAACGTTCACAACGGCTATGGACAGAGATCGGAGCCGCGATTACTTCTTTGCTCCCAATAAGGAGCGCGGCTGTCGGAATCGCCGCTGATGGAAGAGCTGGAGGAGAGTCGTTTATGCTGAAGGGAATTTCGCCGCTATTGAATGCGGACGTGCTGCATGCGTTGAAATCGATGGGGCATGGCGACATGCTGGCGATCGTCGACACGAATTTTCCGGCCGATGCGATTGCACGCCAAACTAGGTTGGGCCACCTCCTGCGGATCGACAATGTATCGGCGGCCGAGGCTGTCGCGGCGGTGCTGTCGCTGATGCCGCTCGATACGTTCATCACCGATGCGGCGGGGCGGATGGAAGTGGTCGGCGCGGCCGATGAGGTGCCGCAGGTTCAGAAGGAAGTGCAGGCGGCGATCGATCGCGCCGAAGGCAAGCACTGGCCTCTGACGCCGGTCGAGCGTTTCGCTTTCTATGAACGGGCAAAAGCCGCCTATTGCGTGATCCAGACCGGCGAGCGCCGCTTCTACGGTTGTTTCACCTTGACCAAAGGCGTCATCCCGCCGGAAACTGAGTAGCGAGCCACGCTGGTGCCGCATCCGGTTAGAGGGTGTTGCTTTCGCAGAGGAATGTGATGGTCAGGAAGTTGGATTCCCAGGGGCGGCTTGACGATGCGGCGCGAGCCGGCTGGCTGTATTACGTTGCAGGGCGGACGCAGGACGAAATCGCCGCAGCTATGGGAATCTCCCGGCAATCGGCACAGCGGCTGGTATCGCTCGCGGTTGCCGAGAGGCTGATCAAGGTGCGGCTGGACCATCCGATCGCCGCCTGCCTCGAATATGCGGCGGCGCTGCGGGAAAAATTCAAGCTGAGGCATGTGGAAGTGGTGCCGAGCGATCCGGACGGGACATCGTCCACGGTCGGTATCGCCGAAGCGGGAGCCGCCGAGATCGAGCGCTGGCTGAAGCGCAGCGATCCGATCGTGCTGGCGATCGGCACGGGCCGCACGCTGAAGGCGGCGGTCGATCAACTGCCGGTCATCGAATGTCCGCAGCACCGGGTCGTGTCGCTGACCGGCAATATTGGGCCGGACGGCTCTGCCGCCTATTACAACGTCATCTTCAGCATGGCCGACGCGATCAAGGCGCGGCACTATCCCATGCCGCTGCCGGTGCTCGTCTCCTCGGCCGAGGAGCGGGAACTTCTGCATGCGCAGGCACTGGTACGCTCGACGCTCGATATCAGCGCGCAGGCCAACGTGACGTTCGTCGGCGTCGGCGAGATGGGCATCGAGGCGCCGCTCTGTCTCGATGGCTTTCTCGAGAAGGACGAGATGCTGGCGCTGATGAAGCGGGGAGCGGCCGGCGAAATCTGCGGCTGGGTTTTCGACGGCGACGGCAAGCTGATGTCGGACGCTATCAACGACCGAGTCGCGAGCGCGCCGCTGCCGCCACGCGAAGCCTCTTCCGTCATCGGAATAGCCAAGGGCAAACGCAAATTCGAGGCGATCAAAGCGGCCGTTACCGGCCATCAAATCAATGGTTTGATCACCGACGAAGCGGCTGCTGAATTTCTGCTCAAAGACTGAGCAAAAAATAACTTCATAAAAACAAAGAGATGAGCTGCGTGTTCGGCGCTGCAGCAATGAATTCGCATTGACATTTTGTCGCAAGAGGTGAGTAATTGCTCACGAGCAAAGCGAATGCTCATAGCTAGCTGATCTTCTGGGAGGAAGATATGAAATTGAAAACTTTCCTGCTGGGCGCGTGCTCCGCACTGATGTTTGCTGGAATGGCGTCCGCCGAAACCCTCACGATTGCCACCGTGAACAACGGCGACATGGTTCGTATGCAGAAGCTTACGGACGATTTCAAAGCCAAAAACCCCGACATTGACCTTCAGTGGGTCACGCTCGAGGAAAACGTATTGCGCCAGAAGGTTACGACAGACATCGCTACCAAGGGCGGCCAATACGACGTGCTGACGATCGGCACCTACGAAGTGCCGATCTGGAGTAAGCTCGGCTGGCTCGCGCCGCTCGACAAGCTTGCTGCCGACAAGAGCTACGATGTGGATGACCTTCTCCCGGCTATCCGCAGCGGTCTGACGGTGGACGGCAAGCTCTATGCCGCTCCGTTCTACGGCGAAAGCTCGATGGTGATGTACCGCAAGGACCTGTTCGAGAAGGCCGGCTTGAAGATGCCGGATGCGCCGACCTGGGACTTCATCGCCGATGCTGCCCGCAAGATCACCGACAAGGACCATGAGATCTACGGCATCTGCCTTCGCGGCAAGGCCGGCTGGGGCGAAAACATGGCATTCCTGACGGCGATGTCGAACTCGTTCGGCGCGCGCTGGTTCGACGAAAAGTGGAAGGCACAGTTCGATCAGCCGGAATGGAAGGACACGCTCGACTTCTACGTCAAGCTGATGAAGGACGCCGGCCCTCCGGGCGCTTCGTCCAACGGCTTCAACGAAAACCTGGCTCTGTTCCAGTCCGGCAAGTGCGGGATGTGGATCGATGCAACGGTCGCAGCCTCCTTCGTTTCCAACCCGAAGGAATCGAAGGTTGCCGATAAGGTTGGCTTCGCTTTGGCGCCGGACAAGGGCCTCGGCAAGCGCGGCAACTGGCTCTGGGCTTGGAGCCTGGCGATCCCGGCATCTTCGAAGAAGACCGAAGCTGCTGAGAAGTTCATCTCCTGGGCAACCGGAAAGGACTACATCAACCTTGTTGCTCAGAAGGAGGGCTGGCTGAATGCACCTCCCGGCACCCGCGCTTCGCTCTATGCGAATGCGGACTACCAGAAGGCAGCACCTTTCGCGAAGATGACGCTCGACTCGATCAACTCGGCCGATCCGACCCACCCGACCGTCAAGCCGGTCCCGTATGTCGGCGTGCAGTTTGTCGCTATCCCTGAGTTCCAGGGTATCGGCACCGCTGTCGGCCAGCAGTTCTCTGCTGCCCTTGCCGGCCAGGTCCCCGTCGATACCGCCCTCAAGTCGGCACAGCAACTGACCAGCCGTGAAATGACCAAGGCTGGCTATCCGAAATAAGAAACCTCCCAAGGTATGAAGGGGCGCGTCTCGCAGCGCTCCCCTTCCTTAAGGTCGCCGAGTGTCCGAACTCTCTTCGGCGGCCTCTTTTATTTCAGCCGGTCCGCGGCCACTCTCCCTGCTAAAAGATAGGTCGGTACTTGCCATGGCAACGCTACACACCCGTTCTACCGCACGCGTCATGATGGCGCCCTCGGTTTTGCTTCTGTTCGCGTGGATGATCGTCCCGCTGGTCATGACGATCTATTTTTCGACGCTGAACTACAATCTCATGTCCCCCGGTGCGCATGACTTCATCGGGTTCTTGAACTACGAATATTTCGTCACCGACCCGGCCTTCTGGAATTCGCTCGTCGTCACTATTCTGCTCGTGGTCGGCGCGCTCATCATCACGGTGGTTGGCGGTATTGCTCTCGCGCTCCTTCTCGATCAGCCGATCTTCGGCCAAGGCATCGTGCGCATGCTGGTGCTTGCGCCCTTCTTCGTCATGCCGACGGTCGCCGCCCTCATTTGGAAACACATGTTCATGAACCCGGTGAACGGGCTTCTGGCATATCTTTTCAAGCTTTTCGGGCTCGATCCGCTGACCTGGCTGGAGACGATTCCGCTATTTTCGATCATCATCATCGTCGCCTGGCAGTGGCTGCCCTTCGCAACGCTCATCCTGCTGACCGCTTTGCAGTCGCTCGACGAAGAGCAGAAGGAAGCCGCCGAAATGGACGGCGCCGGCGCGGTATCGAAGTTCATTTATATCATCCTGCCGCATCTGGCGCGCGCGATCACGGTCGTCATTCTCATCGAGACGATCTTCCTGCTCTCGGCGTTCGCCGAAATCCTGGTCACCACCAATGGCGGTCCGGGCACGGCAACGACCAACCTCACTTACCTGGTCTATTCGCAGCTCGTTCTGCAGCAGGACGTCGGCGGCGCATCGGCGGGCGGCATCATCGCCGTCATCCTCGCCAATATCGTCGCGATCTTCCTGATGCGTGCAGTCGGCAAGAATCTGGAGGCTTAAGATGGCTCGTACTGTCTCAACCAAACACAAGGTGGTCGTATCCGTCGCTGCCTGGGTGGTCGCGATCCTGATCTTCTTCCCGATCCTCTGGACGTTCCTGACGAGCTTCAAGACGGAAGGCGACGCCATCGCCTCGCCTCCGCAATTCCTCTTCTTCCATTGGACGCTGGAGAATTATTTCGAGGTGCAATCGCGCTCGAACTATTTCCTCCACTTCGGCAACTCGGTGCTCATCGCCTTCGGCTCGACGATCCTCGGTTTGATCGTCGCCGTTCCGGCCGCCTGGGCCATGGCCTTTTCGCCGACAAAGCGCACCAAGGACGTGCTGATGTGGATGCTGTCCACCAAGATGATGCCGCCGGTCGGCGCCTTCATCCCGATCTACCTGCTGTTCCAGGCTTTCGGCCTGCTCAACAATCAGTTTGCCAGCCGCCTTGGCATGGTCGTCGTGCTGATGCTGATCAACCTGCCGATCATCGTGTGGATGCTTTATACCTACTTCAAGGAAATCCCCGGCGAGATCCTCGAAGCGGCCCGCATGGACGGTGCGTCGCTGGCCAAGGAGATCATCTATGTGCTGACGCCGATGGCGATCCCGGGCCTAGCCTCTACGATGCTTCTCAACATCATCCTCGCATGGAACGAGGCCTTCTGGACGCTGAACCTCTCCGCCGTCGACGCGGCGCCGCTCAGCACCTTCATCGCCTCCTATTCCAGCCCGGAAGGCTTGTTCTACGCCAAGCTTTCGGCGGCATCGACCATGGCGATCGCCCCGATCTTGATCCTCGGCTGGTTTTCGCAAAAACAACTCGTTCGCGGCCTCACCTTCGGCGCGGTTAAGTAAGGAAGAGAAACATGGGTAGCATTGTCCTTAAGAAGGTTTCTAAGGTCTTCGGCGAAGCCAAGGTCATCCCTTCCATCGACCTCGAAATCAATAACGGTGAGTTCGTCGTGTTCGTCGGCCCTTCCGGTTGCGGCAAGTCCACGCTGCTGCGCCTGATCGCCGGCCTTGAAGATGTCTCCAGCGGCCAGATCATGATCGACGGCAAGGACGGCACCAATCTGGCGCCGGCACAGCGCGGCCTCGCCATGGTGTTCCAGTCCTACGCGCTCTATCCACATATGAGTGTTCGCAAGAACATCGCCTTCCCGCTCAAGATGGCGAACATGCCGCAGGCGGAGATCGACAAGAAGGTGGCGGATGCGGCCCGTGTTCTGAACCTGACGGATTACCTGGAACGCAAACCGCGCCAGCTTTCCGGCGGGCAGCGCCAGCGCGTCGCCATCGGCCGGGCCATCGTGCGCCAGCCCGCGGCCTTCCTGTTCGACGAGCCCTTGTCGAACCTCGATGCCGCGCTGCGTGTCAACATGCGTCTCGAAATCAGCGAACTGCACCAGCAGCTCAAGACGACGATGATCTACGTGACGCACGATCAGGTCGAAGCCATGACCATGGCGGATAAGATCGTGGTCCTGAACCGCGGCAATATCGAGCAGGTCGGTTCGCCGCTTGAGCTTTATCGCAGCCCGCAGAACCTCTTCGTTGCCGGCTTCATCGGCTCGCCGAAGATGAACTTCGTTACGGGCGCCTATGCTCAGAACCTCGGCGCCCACACGATCGGCGTCCGTCCGGAACATGTGCTGCTGTCGACCACCGAGGGTGACTGGCAKGGTAGGGTGAATGTTGCCGAACATCTCGGCTCCGACACGTTCCTGCATATCGATGCCGATGGTATCGGCACGATCACCGCCCGCGGAACCGGCGACTTCCCGGCGCGCGCCGGCGATACCGTCTATCTGACACCCGACAAATCCCGCATCCACCGGTTCAACGACAGGGGGCTGTCGATCTAAATCGAACGCCCTCACCATGCCCGGCCTCACGCGGCATGGCGGATACCATTTAGACCTGGGCCACATCAGGTAGGCCCAGGCCATCCTAACTGGATAAGACATTCCCAATCCATCCGGAGCAGAAGACCTTTCAGAAGGACTTGAGACATGACGTGCAAATTATCGCTCGCAACCCTTCAGGAGGCGGCTGCAACGGCTGCCATCCCGACCTATGATCCAAAGTCGCTGTCGGCGGGCATCGTTCATTTCGGCGTCGGCAATTTCCATCGCGCTCACCAGGCAATCTATCTCGATGACCTCTTCAATGCCGGCGAGGATCATAATTGGGCGATCATCGGCGCGGGCGTGCTCCCTTCGGACGCTGCCATGCGGGAGAAACTCGCGGCTCAGAATTTCCTGACGACGGTGGTCGAGCAGGATAACAACCGCACCGCCGCTCGCGTCACGGCGCCGATGATCGATATTCTGCCGGTCGGTGACGCCAAAGCCATCATCGCCAAGCTTGCCGACCCTTCGATCCGCATCGTTTCGATGACGATCACTGAAGGCGGTTATTTCATTGATGCCTCCGGCAAGTTCAATCCCAACCATCCGGCCATCGTTGCCGACGGTCAGAACGCGGATACGCCGAAGACGGTGTTCGGCCTGATCGTCGCTGGCCTCAAGGCCCGAAGCGCCGCCGGCCTTCAGCCCTTCACCGTCATGTCCTGCGATAACATTCCCCATAATGGCGGCGTCACCAAAGCTGCCGTCGTCKGCACAGCGAAGCTTTCGGATCCGGCCTTTGCCGACTGGATAGCCGCCAACGTCGCCTTCCCGAACGGCATGGTCGACCGCATTACGCCGGCGACGGGCGCACGCGAGATCGATCTGCTGAAGGAAGCCTTCGACATCGAGGATAACTGGCCGGTCTATTGCGAAGAGTTCAAGCAGTGGGTGCTGGAGGACAATTTCCCGGCCGGCCGTCCGGCGCTGGAAAAGGTCGGCGTCACCTTTGTTCCCGATGTTACGCCTTACGAGCACATGAAGATCCGCATCCTCAATGGCGGCCATGCGGCAATCGCCTATCCGGCGGCGTTGATGGACGTGCATTTCGTGCACGAGGCCATGGAAGAGCCTTTGATCCGCGCCTATCTCGCCAAGCTTGAGAACGAAGAGATCATCCCCGTGATCCCGCCGGTGCCGAACACGGTGCTTGCCGACTATTTCAAGCTGATCGAGCGCCGCTTTTCCAATCCGAAGATTGCCGACACCATTCCGCGCCTGGCGCAGGACGGCTCGAATCGGCAGCCGAAGTTCATTCTGCCGTCGACGGCCGACCGGCTCCGCCGCAAGGAGGATGTCGTGGGCCTGGCGCTGGTGTCGGCGCTGTGGTGCCGCTACTTCGCCGGCACCACCGACAGCGGCAAGGATATCGTCTTCAACGATGCCAGTGCCGACCGGCTGCACGCCGCGGCGCTGAAGGCCAAGGACGATCCGAATGCCTTTCTCGTCTTCGACGACATCTTCGGCGACGTCGCCAAATCGGATCTTTTCCGCAAGCGCTTTGCCCATGCATTAAAAACGCTGTGGGAAAAGGGCACTCGCGTCACCCTGCAGCTATACCTCGATAATAAACTTACGGAATAACTGTCCATCGGCCGGGTGCCCAAGTCCCGGCCGAATTTTTATGGCCATGCCTGCGTTGCAAGAGACGCGGCTCAAAACAGGGTTCGGGTTGGATCTGCGATGAGTGATGCGGAGAAGGGACTCGTAATCTTCGACTGCGACGGCGTGCTCGTCGACAGCGAACCGCTGTCCGTCAGCGTGCTCATCCAGGCCATGCACGACGTCGGCGTGGATATGAGCGAGGAGGACATCTACAGTCGCTTCCTGGGCAAAAGCCTTGCGACGCTTGTCGATACGCTGGAGACGGAGTTCGACGTCTTCATCGATCAGGATTTTCTCGATCGCATCCGCAATGACCTTTATGACCGCTTCCGGCATGAATTGAAGCCGATCGATGGTGTTGCCGAAACGCTGGACGCGCTGACCATTCGGCGTTGCGTCGCTTCCTCCAGCCAGATGGAGCGCATCCGTTTGTCGTTGGGCGTTACCGGCCTCTTGCCGCGGCTGGAGCCGAATATTTTCAGCGCCAGTATGGTCAAGCGCGGCAAACCGGCACCCGATCTTTTCCTTTATGCCGCCAAGCAGATGCAGGTCGCTCCAGAGGACTGTATCGTCGTCGAAGACAGCCCGGCCGGGATCACGGCGGCGAGGGCGGCCGGCATGACGGTTTTCGCTTTCACTGGTGGATCGCATGCCCATTCGCCGAGTTATCGGGCGGAATTGGAGCGGCTTTGCCCCGAAGTCGTGTTTGACGCAATGTCGGATTTGATACACCTTGTCCGCAACAAGACGTAAGTGGATGGGGCCTCTGCTGTATGCGTGATCATGTGGTTGCGGTCGATATCGGCACTGGCAGCGCGCGGGCTGGCGTGTTCACATCACGCGGCGCCCTGCTGGGCAAGGGCGAACACCCGATCATCATGAACCGCCCGCGTGAGAACCACGCCGAGCACGATTCCGAAAACATCTGGGCCGCGGTCTGTACGGCCGTGCGCGCCGCCGTCACCGCCTCCAGCGTCGACGTATCCGTCATAGGCGCCATCGGCTTCGACGCCACCTGTTCACTGGTGGTACGCGACACGGAGGGCAAGCCGCTCACGGTTTCGACCGGTGGCGAAGACCGGTTCGACACMATCGTCTGGCTCGATCACCGGGCACTTGCCGAAGCGGATTTCTGCACGGCGACCAAGCATCAGGTCCTCGAACACTCCGGTCACTTCATGTCGCCGGAAATGGAGATGCCGAAGCTGATGTGGCTGAAGAAAAATCTGCCGCAGAGCTGGGCAAAGGCCGGTTATTTCTTCGATCTTGCCGATTTCATGACCTGGAAGGCCACGGGTTCGCTTGCACGCTCGCGCTGCACGCTGACGGCGAAATGGAATTATCTTGCCCATCGCCAGCCCGGCTGGCAGACGGATTTCCTCAATGTGATCGGTCTTGGCGATCTGCGCGAGCGCGGTAACCTGCCGGAAGAGACGACGCCGGTCGGGGAAAGCGTCGGCACGCTGACGGCGCAGGCAGCGGAAGCCTTGGGGCTCGACCGCGAGTGCCATGTTGGCGCCGGTATGATCGACGCCTATGCGGGCGCGCTCGGCACGCTCGGCGGACATGCCGGTGATCTCAACGCGCTGGAGCATCAATTGGCGCTGATTGCCGGAACGTCGAGCTGCATCGTCTCCTTCTCGCGCGAACGCAAGCGCAGCACCGGCATGTGGGGACCCTATTATGAAGCCGTATTTCCGGACACCTGGCTGGTCGAAGCCGGGCAATCGGCGACGGGTGCGCTGCTCGACTATATGGTGGGCATGCATGCGGCCGGCGGTGAGCCGACGGCGGCATTGCACGACCGCATCGTAAAGCGCATCGCCGAACTTCGCGCCGTCGAAGGCGATGCCTTTGCCGAGCGCATCCATGTTCTTCCGGATTTTCATGGCAACCGATCGCCGCTTGCCGATCCCCATGCGGTCGGCGTCGTCAGCGGCCTGACGCTGGATGCATCCTTCGACGGTCTCTGCCGTCTTTATTGGCGCACCAGCGTCGGCGTCGCGCTCGGTATCCGCCATATTCTCGAGAGGATGCATGACTACGGCTACGTGCCGGATACGCTGCATGTCGCCGGCGGTCATGTGAAGAATGCCGTGCTGATGGAGCTCTATTCCGACATTACCGGCTGCAAGGTGGTCGTGCCGAAGATGAACGAGGCGGTGCTCTTGGGAACGGCGATTGCGGCTTCCGTCTCCTGCGGCCTTTACGACAGTCTCGCTGCGGCAGGCTCCGCCATGTATCCCGGGGGGCATGAGCGCCTGCCGGATATAAGCAAGAAGACGCTTTATGACCGCGATTACCGGCGTTTTCTCGCGATGTACCGCCATCGCGCCGAGCTGGAATCCATGGAATAAAAAACGCCGGAAGGGCTTTCCGGCGTCCAAACCATCATTTGTTGAGCACTATCGAAGCGGCATGTGGGCGAACATGCCTTCCAGTTCTTCGATCCTGTGGATGCGGCTTTCCGCCTCCTCGCCGGCCGTGTGAATGACAGCAACGGCCAGGAATTCCAGCAGCGCCATCATTGCAGACAGGTTTTCCTGGTTGCCGGCGCGAAGCGGCGGCAGCGACAGCGTCATATTGGCGAATTCATGCGCCCATTCCGTATATTGGCTGGTGATCAGCAGCACCTTGTAGCCGGAGCGGCGGGCGGAACGCGCCAGCAGCCGCGAGGCGACGAAGCGAGGCGAATCAACGATCACCACCAATGCATCGTTCGACTGATGGCCGAGGAGCTCAATATAGCTGCCATTGGCGCCGTCGAGGAATTGCACGTGGTCGCGGGCGAATGCGAGGCGGTTGCAGAGATGGCGCCCGAGGCTCGCGAGACTGAGATGTGACGTGACGAAAACTTCGCTGGACGACAGTATCGCCGCGACCGCATCCAACCATTGCGGCTGGCTGGTGAGATTGTAGATATGCTGCAGCATCTCGACCTGCTCGGCGATCTGGCCGGCAATCGGACGTCCCTCGTTGGCATCCTTCTGCAACTGCTCCAGAACGTTCGGCAGTTGCAGCGTCACCGGCGTCACATTTTCCCGCAGGTGCACTTTGATGCCGTCCAAGCCCTGATAGCCGAGCGATCGCAGAAAACGCCCGACGGTCATCGGGCTCAATTCCAGCCTGTCGGCGACGGAAGAGGCAGTTTCAAAGGGCAGCTCGTTCAAGTGTTCGGAGAAATACTTGGCGATTCGACGCTCGGCGGGAGTGCCTGTTTTGATATATTGTCTAAGTTTCTGGCCCAGGTCTTCCAAATGTATCGCCTCGCTGACGGTCTATCCGAAGTGTGATCGCGCCGAATGCCGAAACAATCGGAGTGCTTGCAGATTTTTGATGACCGTTGATCATGTTTAGGTTGTTGTTTTTCATATGTAACACACCATATATTAGTGTGGACTTGATTACAACAATTCAAATGGGTGAGGGTTATTACGCGGCCGGCGCGAATATATTGATATATCTGCAATTGTTACTTACATATCCAGCCACGATTAACGGGATATCGGACGAATGATCACCCATGCCGCGCGTCTTTCCATCGCCAACCTCTTTGCAGCCGAGACGCGTAAGGTTTTTTGGAAAGTCCTCGGGCTGACATTGCTGGCGCTTGTCGCCCTCTGGTTTGTGTTACGCGGCACCTTCATCGCTTTCGTATTGCCGTGGTTACAAAGCTTCATGCCGCCCGCACCGGATTGGACGAGCTGGCTTACCTTTCTTCTCGCGGTTCTGGCAGGCCTCGGCTTGGCGCTGGCCCTGGCGCTGCTGATCTCACCGGTAACGGCGTTGATCGCAGGGCTCTTTCTCGATGATGTCGCTGATGTCGTGGAGAAGAGGGACTATCCGGCCGATGCGCCGGGAAAAGCCATGCCGTTCGTGCCGGCTATGAAAAGTTCGCTGAAATTCCTCGGCGTTGTCCTCGCAGGCAACATCATCGCCCTGCTTCTGCTTTTCATTCCGGGGGTCAATCTCGTCGCCTTCTTCCTGGTCAACGGCTACCTGCTCGGCCGGGAATTCTTCGAATTCGCCGCCATGCGTTTTCGTCCGCCGGAAGAAGCACGGCGGTTTCGCAGCAAACATGCCTTCACCGTCTTCCTTGCCGGCCTGGTGATCGCCGCCTTCCTCGCCATTCCCTTGGTCAACCTTTTGACGCCGCTGTTTGCGGCGGGGATGATGGTCCACCTGCACAAGCTGATTTCCCAGAAGGAAGCAGCACGTCGCGGCTGAGGGTTGCCGGTGGGCAGCTCTATCCCGTTGTTTTTACGCATTCCGGACGGAAAACCGCTTCGCACTTTTCCTGGAAGTGCTTCAATCGGCGGCGCCGATCGGTTGAGGCGGCAGCTCGACCAATGGGGATGGGATATCCCAGGTCTTTTCCGGCGAGCGACAGAGGTCGGCGATGACACAGCGCTCGCATTCCGGCTTGCGCGCCTTGCAGACATAACGTCCGTGCAGGATGAACCAGTGATGCGCGTGGTAGAGATATTGGTCCGGGATCACCTTCATCAGCCGCTGTTCGACTTCGTCCGGTGTCTTGCCAGGGGCGAGCAGCAGGCGATTGGCGATGCGGAAAATATGGGTGTCGACGGCGAGCGTTGCCTGGCCGAAGGCCATGGAGAGCACGACATTGGCGGTCTTGCGGCCAACGCCCGGCAGCGTCATCAGCTCCTCGCGCGTCTGCGGCACCTCGCCGTCGAAATCCCGGATCAATTTCTCAGAGAGTGCGACGACGTTCTTCGCCTTGTTGCGGTAAAGGCCGATCGTCTTGATGTAGTCGCGGATACGCTCTTCGCCGAGATCGAGCATCTTCTGCGGCGTATCGGCAACGGCAAAGAGAGCGCGGGTCGCCTTGTTGACGCCGACGTCGGTTGCCTGCGCCGATAGGGCCACGGCGACGACAAGCGTGAAGGGATTGACATGCTCCAGCTCTCCCTTCGGCTCAGGCCGCTGAATGGAGAAACGGCGAAAGATCTCTTCCAGATCCGCCTTGGAATAGGGGCTCTTGAAAGCCGGTTTGCGGCCTGCCGTCGCATTTGACTTTTTCGCGTTTTGCGCGCTGGATTTGATCTTGGGGTTTGCCATGAACCACCTATACTCAAGTCCTATGACCGAACGCAACGCCGATACTGACATCGATGGCAACAGGCCGGTCTTTGCCGCCGAATTGTTCCCTCATCGCTCATTGGGGCGAAGGGGATTCAAGGTGATGCTGATGCTGACCGGGGCGTTCTGCCTGATCTACGGCATCGTATTCGTCATTCGCGGCGCATGGCCGATCGGTGTCTTCTTCGGCGCGGATTTCACGCTGCTCTACGGCGCCTTCTGGATGAATTATCGCTCGGGCCGGGTGCGCGAGGAGGTGACGGTCACGCGCACCAATGTCTCGATCCGCAAATTCTCGCCCTCGGGCCGCATGATCGAGCATCGTTTCAACCCTTTCTGGACGCGATTTCTCGTCCGCCGGCACAGTGAAATCGGGGTCGTTTCGATGCATGTCCGCGACAGGAGCCATGACACGGATGTCGGTTCCTTTCTCAATCCGGAGGATCGGGAGAGCTTTGCCAAAGCCTTCAAGCGGGCTTTGGCAACGGTGACGCAACGGATATAGATCGCTTGATGGGCGTGATCTTGTCCCAAACCGCTTCACACTTTTCACTGACGCGGTCCTTCGGTTCGGGATCACGCCATTATGCAAGAAACGGGTGGTTTTACCCGTCCCTTCGTGGTGTTCTCCTTTCTAAGGAGAAAGATTATGAATGCTATCGCACAGTTGAAGACAGACATCACACCGGAAGGACCGGACTACGATACCGTCCGCCGGGTGATCGAACTCATCACCGAGGACTATCGCGATCAGCCGTCATTGGAGACGATCGCCGAGCGGCTCGGACAATCGCCGACTCAATTGCAGAAGACCTTTACCCGTTGGGCGGGATTGTCGCCCAAGGGTTTCCTGCAAGCCGTAACGCTCGACCATGCGAAGCGGCTGCTGCGCGAGGAAGATCTGCCCTTGCTGGAAACCTCGTTCGAAGTGGGCCTTTCCGGTCCAAGCCGGCTGCACGATCTTTTCGTGACGCATGAGGCGATGTCGCCCGGCGAATGGAAGGCGAAGGGCGGCGGGCTGGTCATCCGCTACGGGTTCCACATCTCGCCTTTCGGACTGGCGCTGATCATGGTCACCGATCGTGGCCTTGCTGGTCTTGCCTTCAGCGATTCCGGCGACGAGAAGGCCTGCCTCGAAGACATGACCTGCCGTTGGCCGAATGCGCAATATGTCGAGGATCTGCAGGCGACCATGCCTTATGCKGCGCGGATTTTCGAGCCGTCGAAATGGTCGAGCGATCAGCCGCTGCGCGTGGTGCTGATCGGCACGGATTTCCAGGTGCGGGTCTGGGAAAGCCTGTTGAAGATCCCGATGGGCCGGGCCGTGACCTATTCCGATATTGCCAAAGACATCGGCCAGCCGACGGCGATGCGCGCGGTTGGTGCCGCGGTCGGCCGCAACCCCATCTCCTTCGTCGTCCCCTGTCACCGCGCGCTCGGCAAGAATGGCGACCTCACCGGCTATCACTGGGGCCTGACGCGCAAGCGGGCGATGCTGGGCTGGGAAGCGGGGAAAGCTTGAGGGGTTCTACCTTCTCCCCGCGGGGGGGGAAGGTAAATATTCTCAAGCCGCCTTCGCCATAGCCATCTGCAGCAGCGCCTTTGCCGCGCTTTCGTCTGTTATCAGCGTATTGCAGCCGATGCGCTTGATGGTGGCGCGGATTGCAAGGGCGCGGTGGGCGCCGCCGGAAGACAGCACGATGTGCTTGGCCTTCTTCAACGTGTCGAGATCGACCGACATGACGCGCTTGTTGATCGGATGATCGACGGAATTGCCCTCGGCGTCGAGGAAATTGAACATGGTGTCACAGACGCAGCCCGCCTCGATCAACTGATCCAGCTCCTGCTTCGATATAAAGCCTTCCGACAGCGAGGTGGAGCGGGGTCCGATATCGCCACAGCTCACAATGGCGAGATCGAGGCTTTCGGCCAGGCGATAGATCGCCTCCAGACCGCATTTTTCGATCAGATTGCGCTTGGTCTCGATGGAATCGACCAGGAGCGGCGCCAGGAACATGTAGCATTCCGCGCCGAGTTGGCTCGCCAGACGCCACGTATAGTCGATGGGGTTGGTCTGCTGGACGGCGACGATGCCACCAAGCAGCGAGACGACTTTGCAATTGTCGCGGCGTGGCGGGCGGAAGCTTCCGAGCGAGGCCGTCATCGTCCGGCCCCAGCCGACGCCGATCGTATAATTGTCGGGAATCGCTTCGGTCAGGAATTGGCCGAGCGCCAGGCCGACGCTTTTCGCCTGAGCGTCGACGTCTCCGCCTGCGGGCGACGGAACGACGATCGCCTCGTCCAGCCCATAGGCGCGCTCCAGCTTGATCGCCAGTTCGACGCAATCGTCGATGCCTTCATTGATCCAGATCTGCACTTCGCTGCGACGCATCGCCTCGTCCAGCAGGCGGATGACCGTGGTCCGGCTGATGCCGAGCTGTTCGGCGACATCCTTCTGCGTCAGGCCCTGATTGTAATAGAGCCACGCAGCGCGCAGCCTCAGAGACGCCGTCTCCGAATAGGCGGTGTGTGTCCCACGTCTGAGTTTGGCCACAGGTCCTCCGGCAAGATTTTTGCACGCCCTTTTGTTTTAATGATCGCAAACGACAAAGGTTGCGGCGATCGCACAGGACAGGGGCGGCAAGATCAGCTCTTCTATCCACCGATATTCTATGGCCTGAAACTTATGTCAATTGAAATGCACAAATGTCCTTGACTTTTCGCTGCGAGATTGATGATAGTCGCCGTGAGGAAGTCGGTCTTTGTCCAGTCGAGGAGGACAATGTGCGGGTGCGCAGCCGTGGACGTATTTCACCGGACAGGGAGCGATATAGTGCGCTCGCTTTCGGTGAAAAGCCTTGTCCGGTAAGGTTGTTTCTTCGCAGCTTTGACCACTCGCCGGAAATGGAACTTTCGCGCTTTTTCTCCCGTTACATAGGGAAGGGAGAAAAGGTGCAATCCGCCTGCAGTTTCGTGTCGTCTATCGAACCGGACGGGATTTCGCGCCGGTCCATCATCCCCACAATGGGCCAATTCAACAAGGATACGTATCATGACATCCAAGCTTGACCAACTTCGCGCTATGACGACGGTCGTGGCCGACACCGGCGATATCGAGGCGGTTGCTCGCCTGAAGCCGGTCGATTGCACGACCAATCCGACCATCGTCCTGAAGGCGCTCGGCACCCCGATGTTCGCCGATGCGATCAAGGAAGCCGTCGCTTGGGGCAAGAAGCAGGGTGGTACGCCGGATGCTGTTGCCGCTGCTGTCGCCGATCGTCTGGCAATCTCCGTCGGCGCCGCTCTCTCCGGCCTCGTTCCCGGTCGTGTTTCGACCGAAGTCGATGCCGATCTGTCCTTCAACACCGAAGGTTCGATCGCCAAGGCCCGCTCCATTATTGCCGCCTACAAGGAACGCGGCATCGGTCATGACCGCATCCTGATCAAGCTCGCTTCCACCTGGGAAGGCATCCGCGCCGCCGAAGTGCTGCAAAAGGAAGGCATCGACTGCAACCTGACGCTGCTCTTCAGCAAGGCCCAGGCCGTTGCCTGCGCCGACGCCAAGGTTTTCCTGATCTCGCCCTTCGTCGGCCGCATTCTCGACTGGTACAAGAAGTCGACCGGCAAGGAGTACACTCCGGAAGAAGATCCGGGCGTTATTTCCGTTCGCGAAATCTACAACTACTACAAGGCCAATGACATCAAGACGATCGTCATGGGCGCTTCCTTCCGCAGCGCCGGCGAAATCGAAGCGCTGGCCGGCTGCGATCGCCTGACGATCAGCCCGAACCTGCTTGACGAACTTGCCAAGGATGAAGGCAAGCTGGAGCGCAAGCTCTCGCCGGAAAGCAAGACTTCCGTCGCCAAGATCGCCGTCGACGAAAAGACCTTCCGCTGGATGATGAACGAAGATGCGATGGCGACCGAAAAGCTCGCCGAAGGCATTCGCGCATTCGCCAAGGACCTGATCGCCCTGCGCACCATGGTCGGCAAGGAACTGCAGCTCGCTGCCGCCTAAGCTGATGGTGAGAGCCTTCTGTCCAACGGGGTGAAGGCCGCGCACAAACTAGATCGAAGGGCGTCACATCGCGAGTGGCGCCCTTTTTTGTTGAGGCCCATCCACGCCCGACATCCACGTCCCGTCGCCGGCTGGTTGCGCGTACCAGTGGCGTAAATTTCGATCATGTTACTGTAACGTACTTACCTGCGGATACTTCCCTTCGCTATCTGGTTCGGGTTCGCCACAGCCGCGACCGGATAGTAGTTGTTGCCGAAAGCTGGAGGGGGCATGAAGAACAGTCTTATTTCCGCGTCAGTGGCCTTTGCCGCTGCCCTTGCGTCTGTCGGAACCGTCAGTGCCGATGCGGCCGATCTGGTCATCGCGATGCCGAATTGGCCTTCCGGCCAGGCGGCGGCGAATATTCTGAAGGTCGCGATTGCTAAGGAGTATCGGCTCGATGCAGAGGTCCGGGAGCTTGGAACTCTTACCGCCTTCAACGGTCTCGAAAGCGGCGAGGTCGATATCAATCCCGAAGTCTGGCGGCCGAACCTCGACAGTCTGATCGAGAAATACGTCAACGAAAAGCACGTCGTCGAGGTGGCGGCGCGCGGTGTCGATGCCTGGGAAGGCCTTTGCGCCACGCCAGATGCGGTCGCTGCCGGTATAAAGGACATCGCGGATTTGAGCGATCCCGCCAAGACGGCACTTCTGGATACTGACGGCGACGGACGCGGAGAACTGTGGATCGGGGCGGCCACATGGTTGTCGACGGGCATCGAGAGAGTACGCGCCAACAGCTATGGCTATGCGAAAAATCTGACCCTGGTCGAAGCGGAGGAAGAGGTCGGTATGGCTGCGGTCGATGCCGCCGTCGCGACCGGACGGCCGATGGTGTTTGCCTGCTACGCGCCACATCACGTCTTCGAGTTGCACAAGATCGTGCGGCTGACAGAGCCACCCTATGATGTCTCCAAATGGAAGATCATGCCCGCGAGCGATCCKACCTGGATCAGCGATTCGAGCGCACCGGTCGCCTGGCCGGCCACGAGTTTTCACATTGCCTATGCCGCCGCCTTCGCAAAGAAGCACACCGATGTTGCGAGCTTTCTCGAGAAGGTCGATTTCACCCCAGAGGAAATTACGCATATGACCTACGCCTTGCAGGTGGAGCGTCAGCTGCCTCTGGAATTTGCGAAGCAGTGGGTAGACAGCCATGCCTCTCGCGTCGACGGATGGGCAAAGCCATGAGAACCGACCCGACAAAGAACGCCGAGACCATGACAAAGGTGGAGGCAAGATCGGAGCGAGGCTGGAGGCGCACGACAGCCGTCATACTCCTGGCAGCAGTCACAGGTCTTGGCCCCCTCGTTGCGCTTGCGGCGCAGACGCAGATCTTCGATCCGCGGACCCGAACCTGGGTCGACTACGACGCGAAGAAGGCGCGTCAATATTACGCCCGCAACAAACAGGTGCCGGATGCTTTTCGCAGGCAGGTCGTTCCCTTCCGCACGGCAGAAGAGCCGGGAACGATCATCATCGACGGCAACCAGCATTTTCTCTATCTGGTTCAGCCCGGCGGCCAGGCGATCCGCTATGGCATAGGCGTTGGGCGGGAAGGTTTCGGCTGGGCCGGCATCGTGCGCGTCGGGTGCACGGCGGAGTGGCCGACCTGGACACCGCCCGCCGAAATGGTCGCCCGTGATCCGAATGCGGTGAAATGGGCGAACGGCATGCCGGGCGGACCCGACAACCCACTCGGGGCGAGAGCGCTCTACCTGTATGAAGGCAACAATGACACTATCTACCGCATTCACGGCACGCCGGAGTCATGGAGTATCGGCCTCGATGTCTCCTCCGGATGCATACGCATGAACAATGACGATATCATCGACCTGCACTCTCGCGTGAAGATCGGTGCAAAGGTGATCGTGCTCATGCAGGGCGCAGCCCTTTACAAGGGCGTATGACCGCAAAATAGGGGATGGAACATGACGAAATGGAATGGCTGGTCCGCGGCACGATTGCTTTTCCCGCTTGTGCTCCTTGCGCCAGTGACGGCATGCGTATCCTCGCCGCCGCCCGACCAGATGGCTCGAACGAAACTACAGACGGCACCCGCCGATCTACAACTCCTATGCGCTGACGCCGCAGCAAAATCCGCCGGCCTTACGCAGAACAAGGTGCTTCCGACGAATTCGCAGCAATTGGATGCGACCACCTACCGAGTCGAGTTGAATGCGACGGGTCGCAGATTCAATTGCATCATCGACAACACCGGCAAGGTCGCTTCGGTGCAACCGGTGGCGTGACGCTTCTTCAGCCCAGCGTGCGGGGGTGTCAGGCGAAGAATTCCGCCCTGAGCTTCTCGGAATCGCTGCCGATCGTCGGGGCGGCGAGGTCGTTCTTGTGTCTGACACCGTCGACACGGATTGGGCTTGCCGTCGTGTGAACGGAAACGCCGTCGCCGCGGGTTACCGTCTGCAGCATATCGAGCTGGCGGAAGGCGGCGGTTTTCAGCAGCTTCGGCCAGTCCAGCACTTCGGCGGCCCAAATATCGGCGGGCTCCAAAATGGCCAGCCATTCCTTCACCGTCTTCTGATGCAGGCGGCTGGCGATCAGGCTCTTGATCTGGTCGCGGCGGGTGAAGGCCTCGTCCGGTGTAAACTCGGCAAGCGCCGGAAGCTCGAAGAGAGGCGCCAGCTTTGGCAGCGGCATCATGGCAAGCGCCAGCCAGCCATCGGCGCAATGATAGACGCCGTAGGGAGCCGAAAGATAGGCGTGGGCATTGCGCACGGAGGATTTCTTCGGCAGGCGGCCGCCATCGTTCAGATGGGTCGTCAGTACCTCGAATTGGAAATCAATCATCGCTTCCAGCAGGCTGGTTTCCACATGGACGCCCTGGCCGGTAACGCCGCGCCGCACGAGGCCGGCGAGGATGCCCTGGACGATGAGGTTGCCGGCGAGCATGTCGGCAACCGCAAGGCCGAAGGGCACGGGGCCATCATCGGCTTCGCCGTTCAGCCACATGGCGCCGGAGCGGGCCTGGGCGAGCAGGTCCTGACCAGGAAAATGCCGCCACTCGTTATCCGGCCCGTAGCCGGTGATGCTGCCATAGACGATGCGGGGATTGATCTTGGCGACCGAGGCGTAGTCGAGACCCAGGCGATCGATGACCCCAGGACGGAAATTCTGGATGATGACGTCAGCCTTTGCGATCAGGACGCGAAGGTCCCGCAGGTCGCCTTCGTCCTTCATGTTGATGGCGAAGCTTTCCTTGCCGCGGTTGATTGCATGGAACAGCGTCGAGTCGCTGCCGATTTCGGTGTCGCTGAGATAGAGCCGGCGGCAGAGATCGCCGCCATCGGGACGCTCGACCTTGATCACCCGCGCGCCGAGATCGCCAAGCCGGAGGGCGGCCATCGGTCCGGCGAGGAACTGGCTCATATCGAGCACCGTGATGCCGGCGAGCAGGCCGTCATTGCTTCCTTTGGTCATTTCAGCTCTTCAATTCCGGAGCGTCTGCTGGCCGGCCGTTCTTGTAGCGTACCGTCTGGATATGCTCGCAATAGAGTACCAGCTCGCCTTCGCCCTTGAAGACCTCGTAGGAAGAGCGGATCAGGCCGAGATCCTTGTATTTCGGCTGTTTATCGAGGTTGGTGCGGATGGTGTAGATCGTATCGCCAATGAATGTGGGCTTGATGAAGCGCAGCTTGTCGTAGCCATACGAGAACGCATTGATGCAGTTGGTGGCGACGAGGCCGAGGCCCGCGGAAAAGACGAAGGCGCCGGCGACGAGGCGCTTGCCGAACAGACCCTCCGTCTCCGCAAAGATCTGGTCGCTGACATAGGGATGCATATCGAGCACGAGGGCGTTGAACTGCTGGGATTCACCTTCGGAGATCGTCCGCCGCAGCGAGCGGATCTTGTGGCCGATTTCGAAATCTTCGTAGAACCAGTTTTCCGAGTTCCAGACGGGAATATCGGCATGATCCGCCGGCATGGTCTTGGGATGAGTGCTGGAAATGCCGACGGTGGCGGTCATTGTATTGGCTTTCGAGAAAATCGTGGAGCGCTCAAAGTGACCAGAGGCGCTTGGCGTTGAGCCGATAGAGGCTGTTGCGTTCGTCGGCGCTTGCTCCTTTGGTCAGTGCATGCGTGGCGCCGACCCAAGTGGAGAGACCGCCGCCCAGCGTGCAGACCGGCCAATCGCTGCCCCAGATGACGCGATCCCAGCCGAAGCTTGCTATCGAATGCTCGACGAAAGGGCGCAGCGTATCGACGGTCCAGCTATCGGGGTCGGCATAGGCGACGACGCCGGAAATCTTGACGACGACGTTCGGCCGCCTGGCCATCTCGGTGATTCCGGCGGTCCAGACCGCGCTGAAACTATCCTTGACCGCGGGCACGCCGCAATGATCGAGAATGAACTGAACATTGGGGTTGAGGTCGACCAGCGCGATCGCCTTGACKATCTGATGCGGCAGCACGCAGAAATCGAAGGTGAGGCGGGTGCCGCCGAGCCGCTTCAGATTTTCGCGGAAAAGTGCGCCCTCGGAAACATCGTCCGGTACGACATGCAGCACACGACGGAAACCCTTKACGAAGGGATCGGCGAGCACGCGTTCGAGATAGGCGGGGAAGCCGGCATCTTCCGGACGGCAGGCAGCGATGGCACCGCGGATCAGGTTGCCGGGCTGCCGGCTCAAATCCTTGACGTATTCCGTTTCCCGCTCGATATCGCTCTCGGCGACATCCACCTCCATATGCAGTGTGTCGGTAATCCCCAGGCGATGGGCTTCGCGTGCATAGTCCGCATAGAGGCTGTCGCGGTTCAGCGCGCCGGCCCCTTCCAGCCAGGGATATCCAAGTTTCGCGCGATCGACGATGTGCAGGTGGCTGTCGAAAAGCATGGCGATCCTCCCATCATGCTGATCAATATATACTCACAGAAGAATAGTTTATTCAAATAAAAATTATATCTCGGCGTTGTCCAATGTCCCGGCGACGGTCTCCGATACGTCCTTGGCTGCTTCGCGGACATATTGGATGACCTGCTCATAGCTCGGCGCATTCGGGTTGACCGGCTGGATATAGGGGCAGGTGAGCGCGGCCAGCGCATAACCATCCAGTGCCAGCACAGGTGCCGAGATGTTGCGCACCCCATTGGTCTGCAGACTGTCCATCGTCTCGAAACCCTGCTCCTTGATCACCTGGAGGCGTTTATCGAGATCTGATGGCATCGGCACATCATCGTCTTGTTGCCGCTGCTGCTCGTTGATCATCATCTTGCGATGTTTCTCGTCGCGGAAGGCCAGCAGGACGTGGCCAGAGCCGGTGTTGAACAGGTTGATCTGGGCGCCGACGCGGATCGAGATGCCCCAATAGGTCGGCGAATCCTGCTGAGCAATGACGATGACCGAGCCGCGGTCGAAAATCGCCAGATGGCAGGCTTGCTCGGCGCGATTGGAGAATTCGCGCATCAGCGGCGTGGCGAAGGAAACGAGGCGGCGCACCGGTGCGTGGTAATGCGCCAGGCCGAAAAGCTTCAGGGTCAGATAGAAGCGGTCGCCATCCTGCCGCTGCACATAACCACGCCGGACCAGGCGATCGAGCATGCGGTAGAACTCGTTGGGGCTCTTGCCGAGCGCCTTGGCGATTTCCGCCTGGGTCAGCCCTCCGTCGATGCGCGCCAGCAGTTCGAGGATATCGAGGCCTTTGTCCAGCGCCGGTGCGCGGTATCGATCGCTGTCGTCTTCTACACTCATAGAGGCCTCACTAGGGAAATATGATTCATCATTCATATATGAATGAAAGCGATTTGCAAGCGCCCGCGATGCCGGCTTGACGGTCAGTGAATAAGGTGTTTACATATAAATCATTGATCCATATTTGGATTGTGAGGGCGATCGGGCGGAGTGTTCGGTCCTTTAGGGAGGAAATTCAATGAGGAATTTGAAGGCCGGTCTCGCCGCCGGCGTATTGGCATTGTTCGCGAGCTCCGCGATCTCTGCTGCCGACCTGCCCGGCAAGTTCCCGGGCGTGACGATCGACGCCAAGCTGATCGGCGGCCAGCAATACGAGCCGCTTTATGCGCGCATTTCCGAGTGGGAGAAGGAGACTGGCGCTAAGGTCAACATCCTCTCCAAGAAGAACCACTTCGAGCTCGACAAGGAAATCAAGTCGGACATGGCGTCGGGCGATATTTCCTGGTGCGTCGGCTCGAACCACTCGTCCTTCGCCCCCCAGTATCCCGACCTCTACACCGATCTTGGCAAGCTGCTGCCGAAGGAAGAAATCGCCAAGTTCGTCGATTCGACGATCGAGGCATCGACCATCGACGGCCGGCTGATCATGCTGCCGCGTGCCCAGTTCGACGTTTCGGCTCTCTACTACCAGAAGAGCCTCTACAATGATGAGGCCAAGAAGACGGCATTCAAGACCAAGTACGGCTACGATCTGGCACCGCCGAAGACCTGGAAGGAAGTGTCCGATCAGGCGACGTTCTTCGCCAATCCGCCGAACTTCTTCGGCACGCAGTTCCCCGGCAAGGAAGAGGCGATCAACGGCCGCTTCTATGAAATGCTGGTCGCCGAGGGCGGCGAATATCTCGGCAAGGACGGCAAGCCGGCCTTCAATTCCGAAGCCGGCGTGCGCGCGCTCGACTGGTTCGTKAACATGTACAAGGCAAAGGCCGTTCCGGCTGGCACGACCAACTATCTCTGGGACGATCTCGGCGCTGGCTTCGCATCGGGCACCGTCGCGCTCGATCTCGATTGGCCGGGCTGGGCGACCTATTTCAACGATCCGAAGTCTTCGAAGATTGCCGGCAATGTCGGCGTCGTCGTGCAGCCCGTCGGTTCGGCCGGCAAGCACACCGGCTGGTCCGGCCATCATGGCTTCTCGGTGACGGAAGCGTGCAAGAACAAGGATGCTGCTGCCTCGCTCGTCTGGTTCCTGACCAACGACGATTCGCAGAAGCTTGAAGCTGCCAACGGCACGCTACCGACCCGCAAGGCCGTCTGGGACTGGGACATCCAGCAGGCTGCATCCGATCCCTATAAGAAGGAAGTGCTGAGCACTTTCCAGGAATCGATGAAGTACGCCTTCCCGGTTCCGCGCACGCCGCAATGGATCGAGATTTCCAACGTGGTCTATCCGGAACTTCAGGCTGCCATCCTCGGCGACAAGACGTCCAAGGAAGCGCTCGACACGGCTGCACAGAAGGCAACCGACGTTCTGAAGGACGCCGGCGCTCTCTGATCGCTGCAATAAAAGTCCCGCACCCTCTGCCGGATGCGGGACTTCTTTGAATAATACTTATGACCTGCGCCTTTAGGGGCCGGTCTGTCCGGCCGGTGTGATGCCGGCCCCTCGGCCCCATGCAATCGTATTCCGCGCAGTCCGAGCCACGCTGCTGAGGAATGCCGACAGGTGCAAACCATGTATAAGAAAATATCTCCACCGGTCCTGCTGCTTCTTCCGGCAATCATCGTGCTTGCGGCGGTGGTGCTGTTTCCGTTGCTTCTGTCTTTCTATTCCAGCTTCACGCCGTTCCGCCTGACGCGGCCGGCGACGCTCTTCACCTTTATCGGCCTTCGGAACTACACCCGCATTCTCACCGATCCGGTCTTCCTGGCGGCCTTCGTGCGCACCGTCGTGCTGCTGACCATCGCGCTCAATCTGGAAATGCTGCTCGGTCTCGGCCTGGCGTTGCTGGTCAACAAGGCGACTTACGGCAAACGCATCCTGCGCACGCTGATGATGTTCCCAATGATGTTTTCGCCGGTGCTCGTCGGCTTCCAGTTCAAATTCATGTTCAACGACAATGTCGGCATCATCAACAATGCCCTGCAATCCCTGGGCATCACCAACAATGCCATCCCGTGGCTGATCGACGGCAATCTGGCGCTGCTGTCCATCGTCATCGCCGAAGTCTGGTCGTCGACATCGGTCTTCGCCATTCTCATCCTCGCCGGCCTGCTTGCCATGCCGCAGGAGCCGGTGGAGGCCGCGAAAGTGGATGGCTGCACGAGCTGGCAGACCTTTCGTTATGTCACCTGGCCATTCCTGATGCCGTTCGCCTTCATCGCCATGACCATCCGTTCGCTCGACGTTGCCCGCGCCTATGACATCGTCAAGATCATGACGGATGGCGGCCCAGCGCGGCGCACGGAGCTGATTTGGACGCTCGTCGGGCGAACCGCCTATGCCGATGCGCAGATGGGGCTCGCCAACGCCATGGCCTATGTCTCGATCATCCTGTCGATCGCCTTCACAGTCTATTTCTTCCGTAAGCTGGCGCTTGCCCGCACCCAGATCGGAGCGGAGTGGTAATCATGGATCGCAACGCCAAACAACACATGCGTCGGCGCATCGGAAAAGTCGCCTATCTCATCGGCCTTTTCATTGCGATGCTCATCATCTGCCTACCGGGCTTCTGGATCATCCTTAGCTCGCTGCGCCCGACGGTCGAGATCATGGCGAAGCCGCCGGTCTGGATCCCGCAGGAGCTTTCGCTCGAAGCCTATCGCGCCATGTTCGGTGGCGCGGGGCAGGGCGGCATTCCCGTCTGGGATTATTTCCGCAATTCCCTCATCATCTCCGTCACCTCTACCGTCATTGCGCTCGTCATCGGCATGTCCGGCGGCTATGCCTTCGCCCGCTTTCGCTTCGCCGGCAAATCGGCGGTGTTCCTCGGCCTAATGCTGACGCGATCCGTGCCGGGCGTGGCGCTGTCGCTGCCGCTGTTCATGGTCTATGCCCGGCTCGGCATCATCGACACGCATTTCGGCCTGATCATCACCTATGTCGCGCTKAACGTGCCCTTCACCATCTGGCTGATCGACGGCTTCTTCCGGCAGGTGCCGAAGGATCTCGCCGAGGCGGCGCAGATCGACGGCTGCACGCGCTGGCAGGCCTTTTGGCAGGTGGAATTTCCGCTCGCCGGTCCCGGCATCGCCTCTGCCGGCATCTTCGCCTTCCTCACCTGCTGGAACGAATATGCATTGGCCTCGCAGCTCACGCGCTCGGTCGATTCCAAGACGCTGCCGGTCGGCCTTCTCGACTATACGGCCGAATTCACCATCGATTGGCGCGGCATGTGCGCTCTCGCGGTGGTGATGATCGTTCCGGCGCTCGCTCTCACCTTCATCATTCAGAAGCACCTGGTGTCCGGTTTGACATTCGGTGCGGTCAAAGGTTGAACCCCATGGCTCAGGTTTCTCTCAAAAAACTCGTCAAGCGCTACGGCGCCCTGGAAATCGTCCACGGGATCGATCTCGATATCAGGGACAAGGAATTCATCGCCTTGGTCGGGCCTTCCGGCTGCGGTAAGTCGACGACGCTGCGCATGATCGCCGGCCTCGAGGACATCTCCGACGGCGCCATCATGATCGGCGATATCATCGTCAACAACCTGCCGCCGCGCGATCGCAACATCTCCATGGTGTTCCAGTCCTATGCGCTCTATCCGCATATGACCGTGCGCGAAAACATGGGCTTCTCGCTGAAGATCGCCAAGCAGCCGCCAGCGGAAATCGACCAGCGTGTCAACGAAGCCGCCGCGATCCTCAGCCTGGAAGCGCTGATGGATCGCCGACCGGCGCAGCTTTCCGGCGGCCAGCGCCAGCGCGTCGCCATGGGGCGTGCCATCGTTCGCCAGCCGGAAGTCTTCCTCTTCGACGAGCCATTATCGAACCTTGACGCGAAACTCCGCACGCAGATGCGCACCGAGATCAAGAAGCTGCATGCCAAGGTGCAGTCGACGGTGATCTACGTCACCCACGACCAGGTGGAAGCGATGACGCTTGCCGACCGCATCGTCATCATGCGCGACGGCTATATCGAGCAGGTCGGCACGCCGGATGAAGTGTTCAAGCGGCCTGCCACACGCTTCGTCGCCGGCTTCATCGGCTCGCCGCCGATGAATATCGAGGAAGCGACGGTTTCGGCCGGTGCGCTGGTGTTCAGGAACGGCGACAAGCTGCCGTTGCCGGGGCAATTTGCAGACCGGGTCCAGGAGGGCGAAAAGGTTGCCTTCGGCCTGCGCCCGGACGATATTTTCCCGAGCGGGCACGGCTTGCATTCGGGCGCCGAAGCAGCGGTGCATGAGGTGACGTTGCCCGTTGCCATTACCGAGCCTCTTGGCAACGAAACTCTGGTCTTCGTCGAATTTGCCGGCCGCGAATGGGTGTCGCGCATGCTCAATCCGCGCGGATTGAAGAGCGGCGAACAACTGAAAATGAGCTTCGATCTCAGTCAGGCACATCTCTTTTCGGCCGAGACGGGCAAGAGCCTGGCGGTCTGAGCGAGGGAGACGGCACATGGCCCGCATCGAGAAAATTGAACTGCGCATGGTCGACCTGCCGCCGAAGGTGAAGCGGACGGATGCGATCCAGAGCTTCGTCAGCCAGGAGACGCCGATCGTTACCATCACCGATTCTGACGGTGCCGTCGGTACCGGCTACAGCTATACGATCGGCACCGGCGGTTCCTCGGTCATGCGGCTGCTATCGGACCATCTCGTGCCGCTGCTGATCGGCGAGGATGCCGATTGCATCGAGGCGATCTGGCACAGACTAGAATTCGCGACGCACGCGACGACCATCGGCGCCATCACCGCCCTGGCGCTTGCCGCCGTCGATACGGCGCTCTGGGATCTGCGCGCCAAGAAACAGAAGCTGCCGCTCTGGAAGCTCGCCGGCGGCGCCAAGGATCGCTGCCCGCTCTACACGACCGAAGGCGGCTGGCTGCACATCGAGAAGGAAGCGCTGGTCGAGGATGCCTTGCAGGCAAAGGCCAAGGGCTTCTCCGGCTCGAAAGTGAAGATCGGCAAGCCGCACGGATCGGAGGATTACGATCGGCTTTCGGCGATGCGCCTGGCGCTTGGCTCCGGCTTCGAGATCATGACGGACTGCAATCAGGGCTTCACGGTCGATGAGGTCATCCGTCGTGCTGCAAGGTTGAAGGAGCTGGATCTCGCCTGGATCGAGGAGCCGTTGCCGGCGGACGATCTTGACGGCCATATCCGCCTGACGCGCTCGACGCCGACGCCGATCGCGGTCGGCGAATCCATCTATTCCATCCGGCATTTCCGCGAATATATGCAGAAGGGTGCCTGCTCAATCGTCCAGGTCGATGTCGCCCGCATTGGCGGCATCACGCCCTGGCTGAAGGTGGCGCATGCGGCTGAGGCCTTCGATATTCCGGTCTGCCCGCACTTCCTGATGGAGCTGCATGTCAGCCTGGTCTGCGCCGTGCCGAATGGCAGGTATGTCGAATATATCCCGCAGCTCGACGATCTCACCACCAAGGGCATGGAGATCGTTGACGGCAAGGCTATCGCGCCCTCCGAACCCGGCATCGGCATCGCCTGGGATTGGGAAGCGGTGAAGGCGCGCTCGATCGGTGAATTCACGAAAGAGATTCACGGCTGAAGGAGGATAGGGCCATGCAGCGGATGGGGATGGTGATCGGTCTGGAGCCGTCGAAGATCGAGGAATACAAGCGCCTGCATGCGGCCGTTTGGCCCGAGATCCTGGCACTGATTTCCGAGTGCAACATCACCAATTATTCCATCTTCCTGAAGGAGCCGGAAAATCTGCTCTTCGGCTATTGGGAATATGTCGGCACCGATTTCGAGGCTGATATGGCCAAGATGGCCGCAAGCCCGAAAAACCAGGAATGGTGGTCCGTCTGCATACCCTGCCAGAAGCCGCTCGATACCCGTAGGGAAGGCGAGTGGTGGGCTATGATGGAAGAGGTGTTTCATCATGGCTAGGGATTCGAATGGAAAGCGCCGCGAAGCGGCCACCTCCCCCTTGAGGGGGGAGGTCGCGCGGAACGCGCGGGCGGGGGTGACGCTCGAGATGCGCATGTCCATCTTGCTTGCACGAGGAGGGATCACCCCACCCCGGACCTTCGGTCCGACCCTCCCCCTCAAGGGGAGGGTATAATGACCTTCGATCCCAAATCCCTCCGCCAATGGTGGCCTAAACCCACCAAGCCGCGCCCGATCGTCATCTTCGGCGCCGGCAGTATCGTCGGTGACGCGCACCTGCCGGCCTACAACAAGGCAGGTTTCCCGGTTGCCGGCCTCTATGATCCGAACGGCGAAAAGGCAAAGGCTTTGGCGGACCAATGGGGCATTCGCGCCTTCGCGTCTGAGGCGGAGGCGTTTGCCGTCGAAGGTGCGATCTTCGATCTGGCGACCCCGCCMGCTGCGCATGCCTCTATTCTTTCAAAGCTGCCACGCGGCTCTTTCGC
The DNA here is from genome assembly GCF_047445835.1 of Rhizobium sp. BR 317. Taxonomy (NCBI): domain Bacteria; kingdom Pseudomonadati; phylum Pseudomonadota; class Alphaproteobacteria; order Hyphomicrobiales; family Rhizobiaceae; genus Rhizobium; species Rhizobium sp. BR 317. The sequence goes on from NZ_JARWLB010000006.1 coordinate 144,743, forward strand.
GCTGATTCAGAAGCCTATGGGCGGTGATCTGGCCGCGGCGACGGAAATTCTCCGGGTGTGCCGCGAGCGCGACATCAAGGCGGCGGTCAATTTCCAGCTTCGGTTCGCGCCGATGATGCTGGCGCTCTATGATGCAGTGGACAAAGGCTACCTTGGCGAGGTCGTCGATTTCGATGCTTGGCTGGCGCTCTCGACGCCCTGGGGCCTCTGGCCGTTTCTCAAGGGCCTGCCGCGCATCGAGATTGCCATGCACTCGATCCACTATCTCGACTTCATTCGCGGGCTGCTCGGCAATCCCCAGGGCGTGCATGCCAAGACCATCGGCCATCCAAGCCATCAGGTGGCGCAGACGCGTACGGCCGCGATCCTCGACTATGGCGACAAGGTGCGCTGTGTGCTCTCCGTCAACCACGACCATGATTTCGGTCGCAAATTCCAGGCTTGCGAATTCCGCATCTCCGGGACGAAGGGTGCGGCCTATATCAAGCTCGGCGTCAATCTCGACTATCCGCACGGCGAGCCGGACGACCTGTGGATTCGCCCCGCTGGCGGCAGCGATTGGGTCGAGGTGAAGCTCGAAGGCGCCTGGTTCCCGGATGCCTTCGTCAACCGCATGGCCAATCTGCAGCGTTTTGCCTCGGGTGAAGATCAGGAGCTGATCGGTTCGGTTGAGGATGCCTGGCAGACCATGGCGCTGGTCGAGGCCGCCTATCAATCGAGCGCTGCGCCGGCAACGCCGATTGCCGCACTTCCAAAGGTGTAAGCGATGGCTGAACAGATGATCTACTTCGAAGACTATGAGCTTGGCCACGTTCGCACGACGACAGGACGGACGATCACCGAGACCGATTTCGTCGTCCATGCCGGGCACACCGGCGATTTCTTTCCGCATCATATGGATGCGGAATTCGCCAAGACCTTGCCGGGCGGTCAGCGCATTGCCCATGGCACGATGATCTTTTCGATCGGCGTCGGGCTGACGGCATCACTCATCAATCCCGTCGCCTTTTCCTATGGCTACGACCGGCTGCGGTTCATCCGCCCAGTCCATATCGGCGATACGATCCGCACGCGGGTGACGATATCGGCGAAAGAGGACGATCCGAAACGTCCGGCGTCCGGCCGGGTCGTCGAACGCTGCGAAGTGCTGAACCAGCGCGGCGAGGTGGTGCTTGCCGCAGACCATATCCTGATCGTCGAGCGCAAAGCGGCAAACTGAGAGAGAATGATGGCGCAACTCAAGGGAATGACCTGGTCGCATCCGCGCGGCTACGATCCGATGGTGGCTTGCTCGGCCATCTGGAAGGAAAAGACCGGCGTCGAGGTCGTCTGGGAGAAGCGCTCGCTGCAGGATTTCGAAACTTTTCCGGTCGAAGAGCTGGCTGCTGCCTACGACCTCATCGTCATCGATCATCCGCATGTCGGCCAGATCACCCGCGAGGACTGCCTGCTGCCGCTTGAAGATGCTGCGCATGCCGAAGAGCTTGCTGCAATCGCCGCAGGCACGGTCGGGCGCTCCTATCCGAGCTACAACTGGCAGGGCCGGCAGTGGGCATTCCCGCTCGATGCGGCAACGCAGGTTCAGGCTTACCGGCCTGATCGGTTGAGCGGCCCGGTCACCGATCTTGCCGAAATCGTCTCGCTGGCGGCCAAGGCCAAGGCGATCCTGCCGATGCKGTCGCCGCATGTGCTGATGACCTTCTTCACGCTTGCGGCGCATCTCGGCACGCCGTGCAGCGTCGAAGGGCCGGAGTGCATCGCCAAGGCGGATGGGGAAGCCGTGCTCGATTGGATGGCACGGATCGTCGGCGGCATGGATGCGAAATGTTACGATATGGACCCGATCGCTGTCTTCGATCTCATGAGCCAGCCGGATTGCCCCTATGACGTCGTTCCCTTCGTCTACGGCTACGTCAGCTATTCCTTCGCCGGATTCCGACCGGCGCGCTTGGCCTTTGCCGACATGCCGGTGATCGACGGTCGTGCGCCCAACGGCTCGGCGCTCGGCGGCACCGGTATTGCCGTTTCGGCCCGGACGCAGATGCCGGAGGAAGCCAAGGCCTTTGCACGTTGGATCGCCAGCGGGCCGGTGCAGGCAGGCGCCTATGCCAGCGGCAATGGCCAACCGGGCCACGCCGATGCCTGGGTGAGCGATGCCGTCAACGCGCCGACGCTCGATTTCTACCGCAATACGCGCGCTACGCTGGAGGGCGCCTATGTCCGGCCACGTCATGACGGCTACATGGCTTTCCAGAGCGAAGCTTCTGATATTATTAACAATGGACTGCGTACCGCCGCGCGGCATACAGTCCTCATCGACAAGCTCAACCAGCTCTTCGCGCAATCGTTCGAAAGCTAGGGCAAGGCGGCTTTAGCTGTTTGTTTTCGCATGATCTTATCCGCAAGCAACCACGCGTTTTCGTTTCGTGGCCTTTCGGTCCCGGGATCATGCCCTGGAGGAAAGGATTAGGATTATGAGTCACGGATTGGAAGGCAAGAAGGTCGTCATCACGGCGGCGGGACAGGGCATTGGCCGCGCCACGGCGGAGCGCTTCATTTCGCTCGGTGCGCATGTCTACGCCACCGACATCAACGAGCAGACGCTTTCGACGCTGGAAGGCGCCAGCAAGCATGTGCTGAACGTCCTCGACAGTGCTGCGGTCAAGGCTTACGCCGACGAACTCGGCCCGATCGACGTGCTCTTCAATTGCGCCGGCTTCGTGCATGCCGGCACCATTCTCGACTGCGAAGAGAAGGATTGGGATTTCTCCTTCAATCTCAATGCCAAGGCGATGTACACGACCTGCCGCACCTTCCTGTCGGGTATGCTCGAGAAGGGCAAAGGCTCGATCGTCAACATGTCCTCGGTCGCCTCCAGCGTGAAGGGCGTGCCGAATCGCTTCGCCTATTGCGCCTCCAAGGCAGCCGTGATCGGTCTCACCAAGTCGATCGCCGCCGATTTCGTCGCCAAGGGTATCCGCGCCAATGCCATTTGCCCCGGCACGGTCGATAGCCCGTCGCTGCATGAGCGCCTGCGCGCCACCGGCGATTATGAGAAGGCCATGACCGACTTCATCGCCCGCCAGCCGATGGGCCGCATCGCCGACGCCAACGAGATCGCAGCGCTGGTGACCTATCTGGCCGGCGACGAAGCGGGCTTCACCACCGGTCAGATCCATGTCATCGACGGTGGCTGGACAGCTTGAATCAGCATCTTTTCCGGAAGCGGAGGCCTCGCATTGCGGGGCCTCTTTTTGTTTGCCACCTTCGTCAGTGAATCTATATCTGATACATATTCAGCGAATGGGAGATCGGCATGCGCATGGACGAACCGCACCATCGTTTCGGGGCCGCCATGCTGTTGCACAAGCATCAGGTAATTCTGGTCAGCGTCGCAGCCGGCATCGTGTTCTTCCTGCTTCTGACCTCGCGTGCATTCAATGCGGGCAACATTCTCATCGGCTGGAATGCCACCGCCAACGTCTACATCGCGTACAGCCTGTACCGGATGCTGACATCCGATGTGCATCGCATTCGCAAGCGTTCGGCCGATCTCGATTTTTCGGACGCAGTTCTGCTGTTCCTATCGATCGCTGCCGCAATTGCCAGTATCGGCGGCATCGCTCTGGAACTCCTCGGCGTCAAGGAAGCGCCGCCGGAGGTGGCGTTTTTCCGCGCGGCAATGGCGATCGTGACGATCCTGATTTCCTGGGTGTTCCTGCACATGCTGTTCACTGTCCACTATGCGCACCGATTCTATCGCGGTCCGGGCAAGGGGCAGGGGTTGAAATTCGCCGAGCCGGTGGAGGAGCCCATCTATTGGGATTTCCTCTATTTCTCCTTCACCATCGGCGTTGCCGCCCAAACCGCCGATATCGGCGTATCCACCGTCAGCATGCGCAAGCTGGTGCTGCTGCATGCCATTCTGTCGTTCCTGTTCAACACGACGATCCTGGCCCTTGCTATCAATGTCGGGGCGAGCCTGGTGTAGCTCGCCGCCCTCCAAAGCATAGGTGAGTCATCGTCTGTTTAGAGCACGGCGTTGCCGGCCATCACCGCCATGATCAGGAAGACCAGGAAGACGATCAGGAAGAGCGCGAAAAGCACGCGGGCGATCGTCGCCGTTGCGGCCGAGACACCGGAAAAGCCGAAAAAGCCGGCGATCAGGGAAATCACGAAGAATATGAGGGCCCATTTCAGCATTAGGAAATCTCCTCTGCGTTGCGCCTAATGAAGACGCAGAAAAGGGGAAATTGTTCCGATGCCGTTTCGATCGTCGGGGGTTGGAATGACCCTTGGCCCTGCCGCATGCTCTGGGCGTTCGGCGCAGCAATCGACCCATTGGGCCGATTGCTTCGGTTACACCGAACCGCGCCTCACCCTCATCCGTGATTGATCATGACGTGGCGGACGGCGGTGTAGTCTTCGATCGCGTAGACCGACATGTCCTTGCCATAGCCGGATTGCTTCAGGCCACCATGCGGCATTTCGTTGACCAGCATGAAGTGGGTGTTGATCCAAGTGCAGCCGTATTGCAGGCGGGCGGCGGTTTGCATGCCGCGGCTGACGTCCTTGGTCCAGACGGAGGAGGCAAGGCCGTAGTCGCTGTCGTTGGCCCAGGCAACGGCATCGTCGGCGCTGGTGAAGCGGGTGACCGAGACGACGGGACCAAAGACTTCGCGGCGGACGATCTCGTCATCCTGCGTAGCGCCGGCAACCACGGTCGGGGCATAGAAGAAGCCACGATCACCAGAGGTCTTGCCGCCGGTGGTGATTTCCATGTGCTTGTGTTCGGCGGCGCGGGTGACGAAGCTTTCGACGCGGTCGCGCTGGCGCTTGGAGATCAGTGGACCGATTTCGTTTTCCGTGTCGTCGCCCAGATTGAACTTGATGCTGGAGACAGCGGAAGTGAGGTCGGCGACGAAATTGTCATAGACTTTGGCATCGGCATAGATGCGGCAGGCGGCGGTGCAGTCCTGGCCGGCATTGTAATAGCCGAAGGTTCTGATACCAGCGACGACGGCATCGATATCGGCATCGTCGAAGACGATGACCGGAGCCTTGCCGCCGAGTTCGAGATGCGTGCGCTTCACCGTTTTGGCCGCGGCCTGCAACACTTTCTTGCCGGTGGCGACATCGCCGGTGATGGAGACCATGCTGATCTTGGGGTGGTTGATCAACGCATTGCCGACGCTTTCGCCGCGACCGAGAATGACGTTGACGACACCTTCCGGCAGGATATCCGCCAAGAGTTTCGCCATCTTCAGTGCCGTCAGTGGCGTTTGTTCGGAGGGCTTGAAGACGACGGTGTTGCCGCCGGCAATGGCCGGTGCCAGTTTCCATGCCATCATCATCAACGGGTAGTTCCACGGCGCGATCGAGCCGACGATGCCGATCGGATCGCGGCGGATCATCGAGGTGTGGCCGGGCAGATATTCGCCGGCAACGGGGCCATGCAGGTTGCGCACCGCCCCGGCGAAGAAGCGGTAGCAATCGACGATGGCGGGGATTTCGTCATTCAGGACGGCATTGATCGGCTTGCCGCAGTTCAGCGCTTCCAGCGTTGCAAAGCCCTCGGCATCTTTCTCGATGGCATCGGCAATCTTCAGGAGATAGGTGGAGCGCTGCGCGGGTGTCGTCTGCGACCAGCTCGTGAAGGCCTTTTCKGCGGCGTCGACGGCAATGTCGATCTGGCTGAGCGAGGCCTCCGGCAGGTTGAGCACCGTCTCCCCGGTCTTCGGGTTGAGGATATGCTCTTCCGTTTCCGTGCCGGCCTCAAAGCGGGAGCCGATCAGCATTTGGGTATCCATTATTATCTCCCTTTCATTTGCCGCCGCCGGCGATCTGGTCGCCGTCGCGGGTAAGATAGTAGGCTGCCAGGATCGGCAGGAAGGTGACGAGCACCACGACCATGGCGACGACATTGGTGACGGGGCGCTGGCGTGGACGGATCAACTCTTCCAGCATCCAGATCGGCAAGGTCATCTGCTGGCCACCGGTGAAGGTGGTGACGATGACTTCGTCGAAGGACAGCGCGAAGGCGAGCATGCCGCCGGCGAGTAGCGCCGTGCCTATATTCGGCAGGATGATATGGCGGAAGGTCTGGAAACCGTCGGCGCCGAGGTCCATCGAGGCTTCGATCAGCGAGCCGGAGGTGCGGCGGAAACGGGCGACGGCGTTGTTATAGACCACGACGACGCAGAAGGTGGCGTGGCCGAGAACGATCGTCCAGACGGAGAAGGGAATATCGAACAGGCTGAAGGCCGAGCGCAGCGCTATGCCGGTGATGATGCCGGGAAGCGCGATCGGCAGGATCACCAGCAGCGAGATTGCCTCGCGGCCGAAGAATTTTGTCTGGCTGACGGCGGCAGCACAGAGCGTCCCGAGCACCAGAGCGATCGCGGTTGCGACGGTCGCTACCTGCACCGACAGCGCCAAGGACGACCAGACATCCGGCCGGTTCCAGGCAATGCCGAACCATTGCAGGGTGAGGCCCGGCGGCGGCCATTGGTAGCTCTTTTCCTCGGTCGTGAAGGCATAGACGAAGATCAGCAGGATCGGCAGATGCAGGAAGAGCAGCCCGCAGGTGGCGCCGATCTTCAAGGGCAGGGAAGCCTGTTGGCCGCGATCAGAGCGCATCGAAAGCCCCCTGTTTCTTGGCGATCCAGAGATAGATGGCCATGATGACGATCGGCACGACCGAAAAGGCGGCGGCGAGCGGCACGTTGCCGGCCGTGCCCTGCTGCGCATAGACGGCCTGGCCGATGAAGAGGCGCGAAGAGCCGATGATCTGCGGGATGATATAATCGCCAAGCGTCAGCGAGAAGGTGAAGATCGAGCCGGCGACGACGCCGGGCAGCGCCAGTGGCAGCAGCACCGTGCGGAAGGTCTGGTTCGGCGTGGCGCCGAGATCGGCCGAGGCTTCGAGGAGATTGGTGGGCACGCGCTCAAGGGCTGCCTGCGTCGGCAGGATCATATAGGGCAGCCAGATATAGACGAAGACGAGGAAGGTACCGATATAACTCACCGACAGCGAATTGCCGCCGACGATGGGCAGGTTGAGCACGCCGTCGAGCAGCCAGCCGAGACAGAGCTTGTCGAAAAGCCAGGTCAAAATGCCTTCCTTGGCGAGGATCAGCTTCCAGGCATAGACCTTGACCAGATAGCTCGACCAGAGCGGCAGCATGACACCGAGATAGAACAGCGCCTTCCATTTTCCCTTGGCGTACCGCGCCGCATAATAGGCGATGGGGAAGGCGACGAAGGAGGAGGCGATAGTTACCAGCGCCGCCATGATGACCGTGCGGATGATGATGTCGAAATTGGCGGAATTCAAAAGCTGCGCATAGGTCGCCAGCGTGAATTCGTAGTTCACCATCCCGGAGAAGTCGTCGATCGAGAAGAAGCTCTGCAGCAGCAGCGCGATCAGAGAGCCGATATAGATGATGCCGAGCCAGAGCAGCGGCGGCGTCAACATCAGGAAGAGCAGCAGCTTCGGGTGGCGCCAGAAGAGATCGGAGAGGCGGCCGAAGAAACCGCCCCGGCGTGGCAGGATCGAGGTGGCCGCGGGTGCGGCGATGGCGGCGGCTGTCATGCGGCGTCGTCCATGTAATGAATATCGGCAGGCAGCCAGGCGATGCGCACCGAGGCGCCGGTGTCGGGAATGGGTTGGCCGGCGGGCAGGGTGACATGCATGCGCGTGCCCTGCGCTTCCACCGAAAGCCGGGTGGCGGCGCCGAGGAAGCTCGTCGCCTGCACCGTCGCCGGAACGCCGGCATCCTGCGTCAGTCGTATCGCTTCCGGCCGCAGGCTTGCCCAGCGTCGTTCGCCGCCGAGCGATGACATCGTCTCAGGGGCGATTACATTGGAAGAACCGACGAAATCGGCGACGAACCGGGTCTTCGGCCGCTGATAGATATCGTGCGGCGTGCCCTCCTGCACGATCCTGCCATTGTTGAAGACGGCGACGCGGTCGGCCATGGAGAGAGCTTCGCCCTGATCGTGGGTGACGAAGACGAAGGTGATGCCGAGCGCCCGCTGAAGGCTCTTCAGCTCCTCCTGCATCTGCTCGCGCAGTTTCAGGTCCAGTGCGCCGAGCGGTTCGTCGAGCAGCAGCACCTTCGGCTTGTTGACGAGTGCGCGGGCGAGCGCCACGCGTTGGCGCTGGCCGCCGGAGAGCTGGCCGGGGCGGCGGTTGCCATAACCCGGCAGCTTCACCAATTCGAGCGCCTGTTCGGCGGCTCTCAGCCTTTCGGTCTTGCCGATGCCCTTGACCATCAGCCCATAGGCGACGTTGTCGAGGATATTGAGATGCGGAAAGAGGGCGTAGTCCTGAAAGACGGTGTTGACGTTGCGACGATAGGGCGGCACGCCCTCGGCGGTTTCGCCGAAGATCTCGATATGGCCGCCGGTCGGTTGCTCGAAACCGGCAATCAGCCTGAGGCAAGTGGTTTTGCCGGAGCCCGAGGGACCGAGCATGGCAAAGAATTCGCCGGACGCGATCTCCAGATCGACGCGGTCAACGGCGCGGACCTGGCCGAAATGGCGCGATACCTGCTGGAAACGAACGGCGGTCATGGGATGCTCCCGGGTATGCGGAGGTGAAGGGCATATTGTTCCGTCGCGCCTCTCCGTTTGGAAGAGGCTCGACGAGGCGATGAGGGGCGTCAGATTCGGGCCCCTCATCGTCCCGATGCGATCGCGCTCTTAGGCTGGAGAGGCGGTCGCCATTATCGGCGTGAACTATCTGCCCCCAATCACGCCGATATAGTCTGAAACCCAGCGATGGTAGGGTACGCATTCGCTCTCCGTCGTGCACTTGGCAACCGGGGTTTTCCAGAACTTGATCTTGTCGAAATGGTCGTAGCCGTTGGTGGCGCAGCCGCTGTCGGTCAGGAGCTCGTCGCCCTTGCAGGCGGCGGGAACCGAGGGCACCGCACCGAACCAGGCGGCTGCATCGCCCTGTACCTTGGCCTGCAGCGAATGTTCCATCCACATATAGGCGCAGTTCGGATGCTCGCTGTCGGCATGCAGCATGGTGGTATCGGCCCATCCGGTCGTGCCTTCATCCGGGAAGGTCGAGCCGATCTTCTGCTTGTCCGCCTGCAGCAGGTTCACCTGGAAGGGCCAGGAGCCGGAAGCGACGACGCCTTCGTTCTTGAAGTCGTCCGTCTGGATCATCGCATCGTGCCAATAACGGCTGACGAGCTTGCGCTGGCCGCGCAGAAGGTCGAGGGCGGCCTTGTACTGGTCTTCGTTGAGTTCGTAGGGGTCCTTGATGCCGAGTTCCGGCTTGTGGGCCATCAGATAAAGCGCAGCATCGGCGATATAGATCGGGCCGTCATAGGCCTGAACGCGGCCCTTGTTGGACTTGCCGTCCGGCAGGGTCATTTCCTCGAAGACGACTTTCCAGCTCTTGGGTGCTTGATCCTTGAAGGTGTCGGTATTGTACATCAGCACGTTCGGCCCCCAGAGATAGGGCACGCCGTAGTGCACACCGTTGACGGTATGCCATGGCGCATTTTTCAAACGTTCATCCAGATTTTTCCAGCTCGGAATCAGATCGGTGTTGATCGGCTGGACACGCTTGCCGGCAACGAGGCGCAGCGACGCGTCGCCTGAGGCGGTCACAAGATCGAAGCCGCCTTCGTTCATCAGCGCGACCATTTCATCGGAGGTGGCGGCGGTCTTAACGCTCACCTTGCAGCCCGTGTCCTTTTCGAATTGGGTGACCCAATCGTAATTCTTGTCGCTCTCGCCGCGCTCGATATAGCCGGACCAAGCAACGATGCTGACGGCACCTTCGCCTTTGCCGAGCGTCTTCAGCGGCTCAGCGGCGATGACCTGCGTGGCGAAACTTAAACATGCGAGCGCAGCCGTGCATGGTTTCAGCAGATGCTTCATCAAACTCTCCCGGTTCTTGAGCCAGTTGGTATCGGAGCCAGTTTCTGGCGTTTTGTTCCCGGAGAAAAAGGTGACGCTATTTTGCCGTATTCGCAAATTCATTTATCAGAAAGTCGATATCGGAATTTCCGATAGCTGCTATCTTTGGCGGCCCGAACGCATGGCCTCGGCAATGCCGACGAAATCGCGGGCGGCCTGCGGCAGGCTGGAACCCTTGCGCCAGACCATGCCGACTTGCACGACCGGCAGCGCGCCGGAGACATCGCGGCTTTCGATCCGATCTCCTTCCAGCGACCAGGGGCGGTAGACGAGGTCCGGTAGCAGCGCTACGCCGGCGCCCGTGGCCACCAGGCTACGGACCGCCTCGACGGAGCGGGTACGGAAGGCGACATGCGGGCGGGCGCCGAGCGCCGTCAGCAGCTTGCCGGTATTCTCCTCGATCTCGTCGATGGTCAGCATGATCAGCGGTTCGCGGGTGATGTCGGCGACGCTGATGATATCGGCGGAAACCAGGGGGTGGCCTATGGGCAGCCAGAGGCGATAGGGGGATGTCTCAAGGATTTCCGCCTGCAGCGCCATGCGGTCGCGCAGGTTGGAAATGACCATGACGGCGACATCGAGTTCGCCGCCGACCAGCAGGTGTTCGAGATAACCGCCATTGTCTTCGATGGCGCTGACTTCGACGCCGGGGCAGGCACGACGGTAACGCGCCAGGAGATCGGACAGCACATAACCGGCAACGAGCGAGGTGACCCCGATGTTCAACGTGCCGCCGGCCTCATTCTGCTGGCTGGAAAAACTGGTGCGCGCATCGGAAACGGTCGCGAGGATTTTTGTGGCGTGGCGCAGGAACTGGTGGCCGTTGTGGGTGATAGAGAGACCACGCGGATGGCGGTCGAAAAGCTCGACGCCAAGATCGCTTTCCAGCTCTTTCAGGGCTTCGGTGACCGAGGATTGCGAGATCGACAGGTTCTGTGCCGCACGGGTAATGGAGCCCTGTTCCGCCACGGCGACGAAATACTGAAGCTGTCTCAAAGTGAAGGCCATATATAGGTTAGAGCATGGGTTTAACGTGTATGGCAAGAACCGGCATCGGTCTGAAAGGCTTGGACCTTTTTTGGTAACGGAAATGCGAGCGGCGCAAGATTCACCTCTTCTTTAAGTATTCCGAAACGCGATATCCCTAACGTGAGAGTTGATCATCTTGTCGCGTTGGAGTGCTCTATGGTGGAGCAGTTGGCGTGAGCGCCTTACTGCACATTTTCCGGCCATCCCGGAAGCTTGTTTTCATCATCGGCGGAGTGGCCTTGCTGATAGGCTGCTCCGGCGTCTTCGCGCTTTATATCGGCAAGGACAAGCTTCTGGGTCTTGCCTCGGCCTCCCCGAATGGCTTGAAATGCAGCGACGTCAACCTCGTTACCATCCGCAAGGAAAACCGGGTCTGGGTGCGCAAATATATCCGCACTGATCCGACCGATGGTCTGACGCGCGTCAAAACGGCGCTTCGCGTTGCCAAAGCAGTCTATGACGAGCAAAAACCGGATCTTGTTCAGGTCGTCGTTCTCGATCAGAACGGCCCGACATTACGGTCCGATATTCGCGGTCGGGCGCTGGGGGCTGACGTCGTCTATGTGCCGCATCCCGACAAGATCGCCGATGGCGCCGCCGAAGAGCCGGTGACGGCGCGCTACTATAATGGCGGTGCGAGCGCCCAAGGTCTGTTCTATGGCGAACAGATCAACATGCTGCCCAAGGATATCGATGAGGCGCTGGCGGCGCTGCAGGATCACAGCGACTGCGACAATCCGCTGGCGGCCGAGAACGAGGGCGGCGGCAGCGCCAAGAAGGACAAACAGAAAGCCGCCGAGGCCGCCGAACAGAAAGCCGTCGCCCGCGAGGAAAAAGAGGATACGCCGGCGACGCCTCCTGAACAGAATCCTCCCGCGTCAAAAAGCAGTCTTCCGCCCGAGGGCAACAATACCGGCAGCTTCATTGGCGCCGACGCGACCCAACCGGATGCGGCGCCATCGCCAGGTCTGGATCCGACCATGACAGGCGCCAGCAGCCGGCGGTCACCGGTCACGAATTGAAGGTAGGCATTCTTGGCCTTACGGGGACCAAGGTATTCCCTCAATCCGCCAGATGTTTCTCGCCGATCGCCTGATAAAGCGCGAACAGTGCTTCGTGGACGTCACCGGCGAGACGGTAGAATTCCGGAATGGCGAGGATGGCGGGGTGTTGCAAGAGATGGTCGTCGGTCATGTCGAGCATGAGCGAGGTCGTATGCATCGCCTCATGGCAACCGAACGTGCCCGGCGCGAATTGCGCCAGATCGACATCGCCGATTTCGGCGAGATCGGCGAGGCGCTGCCGTTCATGATCGGCGTCCGCGGTCTGGTTTTCGTTCTCAGTCATGTTTCGTGCCTCTTGTTTCCGGATGGCGAGGATTCGCCGCGCGTTGGGGGACTTATACGCAATCCGCAAGCAATGGCCCAACGAAAAAAGGCCGCCATGGCTTAGCCGGGCGGCCTGTCGTCTGTACGAAATCGTCTTAATCGGCTTTGCTGCGCCGCGCCGGGAAGAGGATGATGTCGCGGATCGACGGCGAATTGGTCAGCAGCATGATGAGGCGGTCGACGCCGATGCCGAGGCCGCCGGCAGGGGGCATGCCCTGGTCGATGGCGTCGAGGAATTCCTCGTCCAGTGCCTTCTGCTTCTCGCCGCGTGCATGGGCCTGTTCGAGCTGCTCGACCATGCGGGCGCGCTGCTCTTCCGGATCATTGAGTTCCGAGAAGGCGTTGCCGAGTTCCCAGGTGTTGCAATAGGTCTCGAAGCGTTCGACGAGGCGCGGTTCGCCCGGCACTTCCTTGGCGAAGGGCGAGATGTCCTTCGGGAAATGCGTGACGTGTGCCGGCTGGATCAGCGTACCCTCGACCTTCTCTTCGAAGATGAAGGCAAGGCATTCGCCCCAGGTCGCGTCCTTCTCGACGGCGAAGCCGGCAGCCTTGGAAGCGGCGCGGGCTTCTTCGTCGGTCTTGATCGCCAGGAAGTCGATCCCGGTGGCTTCCTTGACGGCATCGGGCATCGGTACGCGGCGGAACGGACCCTTGAAGGAGATCTGCTTGTCGCCGAAGGCGAATTCGGTGCTGCCATGGATCGCCATGGCGAGCGTCGAAAACAGCCGCTCGACGAGGTCCATGATGTCCTCGTAGTCGGCATAGGCCCAGTAGCACTCCATCATCGTGAATTCGGGATTGTGCCGGGTGGAGACGCCTTCGTTGCGGAAGTTGCGGTTGATTTCGAAGACCTTGTCGGTGAGGCCGGAAACCAGCGTGCGCTTCAGGAACAGTTCCGGCGCGATGCGCAGGTACATGTCGAGCTTCAGCGTGTTGTGATGCGTCTTGAAGGGCTCGGCGGTGGCGCCGCCATAGACCGAATGCAGCATCGGCGTCTCGACTTCCATGAAGCCGTCATTCTCCATGAAGCGGCGGATGCCGGAGACGATGCGGCTGCGCTGCTGGAAGCGGAGCTTCGATTCTTCATTGGTCATGATGTCGAGATGGCGCTTGCGATAGCGCAGCTCGATGTCGGACAGGCCGTGCCACTTTTCCGGCATCGGCAATAGCGACTTCGTCAGCATGGTGATTTGCTGGGCATTGATCGTCAGCTCGCCGCGCTTCGTGCGGCGCACGACGCCTGTCACGCCGATGATGTCGCCAATATCGATCATCGGCAGCAGGGCACGGGCCTCTTCGCCGGTTACGTCCTTGTGGCTGAAGATCTGGATCTTGCCCGACGCATCGTGGATATCCATGAACATGCCGGAATTGCGCGAGGAATAGACGCGGCCGGCGACGGTGACGACATCCGTGGTCTCGGTGTCCGGCTCCAGGCCCTCGTATTTCTCCGCCAGTTCAGCGTTGGTCAGTGTCCGGTGAAAGTGGGCCGGATAGACGTCGCCGATCTGCTCGCGCAGCAGCTTCAGCTTCTGCGCGCGGACTTCCGTAGCATCGGACGAGAGGGAGGCGGTTTCGGTCTTGTCGTTCATGGTTCTAAGTCCGGTTCAGTTCTTCGGGCCGACGAGGGTCGCAACGGTCTGGGCGGCAAGTTTCAGCCGCTGGCGCACGACGGCGCGGCCGAGGATCGCCATGCTGTCGAACAGCGGCAGCGAGCGCGATGAGCCCGAGACGGCCACGAAGAGGGGAGCAACCACCACCTTCAGCTTCTTGCCCATGCGGTCGGCAATGGCGCGCAGCTCGGCTTCGATCGTCTCGACATTCCATTCGAGGATCTTTTCGAGGTCCGGCTGCACTGTGTTCAGGATTTCCAACAGCTCTTCCGGCGTCGACTTGATCTTGGCAAAAGCCGAGGGATCGAGATTGAGGTCGGACTTGAACAGGAAACCGGTCAGGTCGGGCAGTTCGCCGAGCTTGGAGATGCGCGACTGCGACAGCTTCAGGCCTTCCCGCAGCCGGCTGTTTTCCATCGCCCAGGTGAGCACACGATGCTGGAACTCTTCTTCCGAGAGCTTTTCGCGGATCCAGCGGCCGTTCAGCCAGTCGAGCTTCTGGATATCGAAGATCGCGCCGGCCTTGGAGAGGTTTTCCGGATCGAACTTTTCGGCAAGCTCGTCCATGGTCAAAAGTTCTTCACCTTCGGCGATCTGGATGAAGAACAGGCCGAGGAAGTTCATCAGCGCCTCGGGAATATAGCCGAGCGCGGTGTAATAGGAGATCGACGTCGGGTTCTTGCGCTTCGACAGCTTCGACTTGTCGGCATTGCGCATCAGCGACAGGTGCATGAACTGCGGCGGTTCGAGGCCGAGATACTGATAGATCAGAATGTGCTTCGGCACCGAAGCGAGCCATTCCTCGCCGCGCGCGACATGGGTGATCTTCATCAGATGGTCGTCGACGACGTTGGCCATGTGATAGGTCGGCATGCCGTCGGCCTTGAGCAGGACCTGCATGTCGACTGCATCCCACGGAATTTCGACATCGCCATAGACGCCGTCATGGAATTTGCAGGAGCCTTCGGTCGGGATCTTCATGCGCACGACATGCGGCTCGCCGGCGGCAACGCGCGTCGAGACTTCCTCGGCCGTCAGGTTCAAACAGTGTCCGTCATACTTCGGCGGCAGGCCGGCGGCGCGCTGGGCTTCGCGCATCTTTTCCAGGCGCTCGGGCGTGCAGAAGCAGCGGAAGCCATGGCCGGCGTCGACGATCTTCTCGACGAAGGGCTTGTAGATGTCCTTGCGGTCGCTCTGGCGATAGGGACCGTAGGGACCGCCGATATCGGGGCCTTCGGACCATTTCAGGCCGCACCATTTCAGCGCGTCGAGCACCTTGGTTTCGAATTCCGGCGTCGAGCGTGTCGCGTCCGTGTCTTCTATACGCAGGATGAACTCGCCGCCATGCTTCTTGGCGAAGAGATAATTGAACAGCGCGATGTAAGCGGTGCCGACATGCGGCTCGCCGGTGGGGGAGGGTGCGATGCGGACGCGAACGCCTGATGTTGTCATCTTGTTTGCCCGTCAGAAAAAGCCAGGCCGCTGCTTGGGATAAGCGCTGCCCGGCTGGAGATGTTTATCTGGATCAGGAAACCGGCCGGAAAAGGGCGTCTTGCCGCTTCAATCCCGCGTTTTCCGTTTGGCAGGCCTTAGGCCATATTCAACGGGTAACGTCAAGGGAAACTGCGCCGCCGGATTGCCCGGGCAGAGGTGCCGACCTTGCGTCGCATCGATTCGAGCCGATCTCTCAATTTCGCCAGGCATTTTTACCCTTCATAAAACCAGGGGGATAAAAGCGGCTCGCTTGTCGAATTTTATTTGCAATTTTCGCGGCAGTGACGACATAGGTCTTCAATCGTTCACCGCGAGGAAAACAATGAAGAAACTAGTTTTAAGCTTCATATTGGCGACCGCCATGTTCGACGCAGCAGCGGCCCAATCGACCATTACGCGTGACAGCTCGACACATCTGATCGAGTCCTATCGTGCCTATATAGGCAACGACGATCTTTATAATTCCAAGGGAGAGCGTCTGACGTTGCCTTGGCAGATTATCCGGCAGGATCGCGCCAACTATTATGCCTATCGCCGTCGTGATCGCGGCGACGAGGGCGACAGCTTCTTTTCGGAGGCATCCAATCGCCAGAAGCTGGAAGCCATGCTGGCAAGCGGCAATATCGCCGGTGATGCCGCCAACCTGATCGCTCGCGGCAATGTCTGGATCAAGGTCGATATTTACGGACGCGGTAATATCGGCGAGTCGGTCGACGTCCACGTCCAGGATTGATGGCCGCACCCGTTTTGGGTGCGGATATTTCCCGTCAATGGCCGCCGGATAGCTTTTTCCGCCGGTTTCGTGCCAGCATATTCAGCGCCTCGACCACGGCGGAGAAGGCCATTGCGGCGTAGACATAGCCCTTGGGAACATGGAAGCCCATGCCTTCGGCGATTAGTGTCGTGCCGATCATCAGCAGGAAGGCGAGCGCCAGCATGACGATGGTCGGGTTCTTCTCGATGAAGTTGGCGAGCGGCGTGGCKGCTACCAGCATGACGGTGACAGCGGCGATGACGGCGATGAACATGATCGGCAGATGCGGCGTCATGCCGACGGCCGTGATGATGCTGTCGATTGAAAAGACGAGATCGAGCAGCAAGATCTGGCCAATAGCCGAGGCAAAGCCGGTCGTGGTCGATTTGGCGATGAAATCCTCGCCCTGTTCGGCGGGGTCGACATTGTGATGGATTTCCTTGGTTGCCTTCCAGACCAGGAACAGGCCACCGCTGATCAGGATCATGTCCTTCCAGGAGAAGCCCTGGCCGAAGATTTCGAAGACCGGTTCGGTGAGCTGCACGATCCAGGCGACAGTGCCGAGCAGGGCAAGGCGCATGACCAAGGCGAGACCGATGCCGATCCGGCGGGCTTTTTCCCGGTGTTCGGGCGGCAGCTTGTTGGTCAGGATCGAGATGAAGATGAGGTTGTCGATACCGAGAACCACCTCCATGACGACGAGGGTGACAAGCGCAACCCATGCGCTCGGGTCCTGCACCAAACCAACAATATCCATCGATGAATTTTTCCTCTGGTCAGCGTCTGCCGACGCTGACCCCCAGCTCCGGCTCCTTGATAGCGATCGTTTATGTAAGGAGCGAAATCGCAGGTGCAAGCGCCGCCATTATTTTCGCGGACGGCGCGCATATTTCTATGCCTTCAGAGGAATCCAGATCTCCGTTACGCCCATGCCGGTGCGCGGGTCGAAACGGTCGTCGTAACGCTCCATCATGTCTGGCACGCCGCCGTGCTGGTGACCGGATTGCGGCAGCCAATCACCGAAGATCTGCTGCACGGTGGCGGAGATGCCGGAAATATGGCCGCGATGGGTAAAGACGGCATAGCGCTGCTGTGGCAGTTTCAGGGTCGTAAAGCCTTCCGGCAGATCGTCGTCCGAAGTGACCTCGGCGGCAGACATATAGCGGAAGCTTTCGCTGTCGCCTTCATTCTGGGTGCAGACGCCATAGGCGACATTGCCCACTTGGCCGGAAATATGGCCGAAATGCTGATTGAATTTCTGCCATAGCGAGGGAATCCCCTGTGTGGCTTCACAGGCATAGGTTTCCGCAAGGCCGGCAAGCAGCATTGCGGGGCGGGTCTCGAAACGTGGCGCATCGAGTTTGGGGAGGCGGGTGTCGTCCATTCTGATCGGCTCCAGCAAAACAAGGTTTCGGGCGTGCCCCTGCTTGCGCAAACTGTCCGGCGTCATGCCGAATTGCTCGCGGAAGGCACGGGTGAAAGCCTCATGCGAGCCATAGCCCGCATCGAGGGCAACCTCGAGAATGGTCGATGAGCTGTTGATCAGCGCAAGAGCTGCCCCGCTAAGGCGCCGGCCCCTGACGTAGCCGCTGATCGAATGGCCGGTGGTGAGCCCGAAGACGCGCGACAGATGATAGCGCGACAGGCCAGCCGTATCGGCAATCTCGTCCAGCGAGATATCAGACGAGAAGTGGCTTTCGATAAACCATATTGCTCTTCCGATCGCGCTCATGTTCGATTCCCTGGTTGCGCGCCCATTGTTAGGCGCCGACCGGCTACCGGGTTTGATCGCGATTGCGGGATTGCGGTGGCTATCCGCTGGCTATCGGAAGGCGGTCAGGCCTGATCTTTCCGATTGTTACCATAAGCCGCCATGAAGACGCGAACGGCGCCGCGCACGACATAGTCGATCTCATCTTTCGAGGGAGGGAAATCCATGTCGCCGAACAGTCTCAGCTTGAAATAGCTGCCGCTGGCCATGTCGAGGAAATGGCGGGCGGCCATATCGAAGTCCTCGATGCGGAGGCGATCGACCGCAACCTGGCGTTCGAGAAAGCCGCGCAAAACGGTGCGCAGATTTTCCGGGCCGGTGAAGAAGCGTTGACAGAGGGTTGGCATGCGTTCGCGAACACCAATGACGGTGCGCATGGCGCTGATGGTCTTGTCCGATGTGACATGGGTCACGAACACCATGCCGAATTCATAAAGACTGGTTGCCACATCGATGTCATCGGCAAGTGCGGTGCGTACGGTCTCGACGAAACGCGCCCGCTCACTGTCGATCATGGCGGAGAACAAGTCTTCCTTATTGGCGAAATAGACGTAGAGCGTGCCCTTGGAGACGCCTGCTTCGCGCGTGACGTCGTTCATGCTCGCGGCATCGAACCCCATTTTCATGAAGACACGCGTAGCACCATCCAGAATCTGCTGGCGTTTGACGGGGTCTTCTCCGGCGGCCCAACGCCCCCCTGAAGCAGGTGCGTTCAAGACGGCGACATTTTGCGGTTCGTGCTTCATCGTCTCCTTCGCTCGATCACTTTTCCTGAATCTTAATCAGATTCGTTAATTAAATCGAACCGGGTGGTTCGATAAGACTTGATATGGAATGAAAAACGATCTATGTCAACTGAACTGAACTGAACCGTTCGGTTCGATTATTTTACCCAGATGTCCGGTGGTAGAGCAATGTCATCAAGTCATAGTAACAATATAGCGCGCATCGTTGATGATGTCGAAGTGGAGGCTCCGGATACCGGCGCATCCGCCGAGGCTCCTGCCGCGGAAAAGCCCAACAGCCCACCCCCCGCCCAGGCTGCGCCTGCTGCTCCGGTTCAGGCGGCCCCACCGCCGGCCGAGAAGAAGCGGCGCAGCCTGGTGCTTCCGATCGTTGCCGTTGTGGCGCTCGTCGCCGGCGGCTGGTACGGCTATGACTGGTGGACGAACGGCCGTTTCCTGGTATCGACCGACGACGCCTATATCGAAGGTGACATCGCGACCATCCAGCCGAAGGTGACGGGCTATGTCGCCAAGGTKAACGTCGTTGCCAACCAGTTGGTCAAGGCGGGCGATGTGCTCGCCACGCTCGACGACGGCGACTATAAGCTCGCGCTCGAGCAGGCCCAGGCTTCGCTCGACACCGAGCAATTGTCGCTGCACACCATCGACGCGCAGATTGCCGCCGGCCAGGCTGCGCTTGCCCAGTCGCAGGCCCAGAAGGTCGCGTTGGAAGCGACGGTACGCGGTGCGCAGATCACCCAGACCCGCGCCGCCGAACTTCAGTCGAAGTCCGTCGGCACCACCGCGTCGCTGGACAGCGCCAATATCGCCCTCGATCAGGCCAAGGCCAATCTCGTCGGCGGCGATGCCGCCATTGCGTCGGCTCAGGCCAATATCAATCTGCTGCAGGCGCAGCGCCGTCAGGCCGAAAGCACGATCAAGGGCCTGGAGGCCGCTCGCGACAAGGCTGCTCGCGATCTCTCCTTCACCGTGCTGAAGGCTCCTTATGACGGCGTTGTCGGCAACCGTTCGGTTCAGGAAGGCGATCTCGTTTCGCCCGGCCAGAAGCTGATGGCGATCGTTCCGACCCGCCAGCTCTATATCGACGCCAATTTCAAGGAAACGCAGATCCAGCATCTGGTTGCCGGTTCCAAGGTCAACGTGCATGTCGATGCCTACAGCGATCATCCGATCGTMGGCACGGTAGAGTCGATTTCGCCGGCTTCCGGTTCGGTCTTCTCGCTGCTGCCGCCTGAAAATGCGACCGGCAACTTCACCAAGGTGGTCCAGCGCGTGCCGGTTCGTATCGCGTTGCCGCAGGATGCACTCGACAGCGGTCGTCTGCGTGCCGGTCTGAGTGTCGTCGTCGATGTCGATACCCGCACTGCGCCCGATCGAGTCGGGTTGGCGAGTAACTAAATTCGGAGAGCGCCGATGGCCTCGACAGCAGCGACCGTAGGTTCGACAGCCGGTCCCGTCGCGCCAGCGGCGGATCACATGGACCCCCGTAAGCTCATCGCTTTCTTTGCGATGGTGCTCGGCATGTTCATGTCGATCCTGGACATCCAGGTGGTTTCCGCCTCTCTCAGTGAAATCCAAGCTGGCCTCAGCGCCGGCTCGGATGAAATTCCTTGGGTGCAAACGGCCTATCTGATCGCTGAAGTCATCATGATCCCGCTTTCGGGAACATTGGCTCGCATCATCTCGACACGATATCTTTTCGCGATCTCCGCTGCCGGCTTCACCATCGCCAGCGGCCTTTGCGCCACGGCGACCAACATCGATCAGATGATCGTCTATCGTGCGCTGCAGGGCTTTATCGGCGGCGGCATGATTCCATCGGTTTTCGCGGCTGCCTTCACCATTTTTCCGCCATCGAAGCGCAACGTCGTGTCGCCGATCATCGGTTTGATCGCAACGCTTGCCCCGACCATCGGCCCGACGGTCGGCGGCTATCTCAGCCACGCATTTTCCTGGCACTGGCTGTTCCTCGTCAATATCGGCCCTGGCATCGTCGTCACCCTCGTCACCTGGAATTTCATCGACTTCGACAAGCCGGAGCTGTCGTTGATGAAGAAGTTCGACTGGTGGGGATTGTTTTCCATGGCGCTGTTTCTCGGCGCGCTGGAATATGTGCTTGAAGAGGGCAACACCAACGACTGGTTCAACGACAACTATATCGTGATTGCAGCGATCGCCTCCGCGATTGCCGCGCTCGTCTTCTTCTACCGGGCCTTTACCGTCGAGTTTCCCGTCGTCGATTTGAGGGCCTTCGGCAACAAGAACTTCGCGTTCGGTTCAATGTTCTCTTTCGTCATGGGCATCGGGCTTTATGGTCTGACCTATATTTATCCCGTCTATCTCGGCCGGATTCGCGGATATGATTCGCTGATGATCGGCGAGACGATGTTCGTCTCGGGCCTCGCAATGTTCTTCACCGCGCCTCTCGCCGGTATTCTTGCCGGCAAGATGGATCTGCGGATCATGATGATCATCGGCTTCTGCAGTTTCGCGGCCGGAACGTGGATCATGACCGGCCTGACGACGGACTGGGATTTCTGGGAGCTCTTCATTCCGCAGATTCTTCGTGGCTTCGGGCTGATGTTGTGCATGGTGCCGATCAACAACATTGCGCTCGGAACCACGCCTCCCGCCCGCATGCGCGGGGCTTCCGGCCTGTTCAACCTGACCCGCAACCTCGGCGGTGCCGTCGGGCTCGCCATCATCAATACCGTGCTTAGTACCCGCCAGGACACCCACTACATGCATCTGCGCGATCATGTGCATTGGGGGAGCCCCGCCGCCATCGACAAGATCCACAATATGACGGCCAATTTTGATGCCAACGGCCTGGACGGTGCGCAGGCGGCATTAAAGCAGTTGGTCAACATGGCGGAGCAACAGGCGGTCATCATGGCTTTCGGCGACGTCTTCCTGATGCTGACGGTATTGTTCCTGGCGATGATCGTTGGCGTGTTGATGCTCAGCAAACCGAATGCGCCCCCGAAAGGCGCGGGCGGCGGTGGCCACTAGGCTTAACCATTTTTCTACTATCCATCTGTAATTAAAAGGCTTCTCGGATCGAGAAGCCTTTTTCCTTTCGTGCTGATCGACAGGAAACTTCAGGCTTCGAAAATTTTTGATTTACGTACATCAGAATTCGCAGTAAGGATTTCATCAGGAGGAGCTGATGAGACCCACCGTTTACGATATCGCCGCTGCCGCGGGCGTTAGCCTTGCGACTGTGGATCGTGTACTGAACCGGCGCCCGGGCGTGCGTCTCGTGACGCGCGAGAAGGTGGAAGCTGCGATCCGTGACATCGGCTATGTCCGTGACGTGGCAGCTGCCAATCTTGCCAAGGGCCGTGTCTATCCGCTCGTCTTCATCCTGCCGACCGGCGACAATTCCTTTATGCACGGCCTCTATGGCGAAGTGCGCCAGGCGATGACGCGTTCGACCTTCGATCGCACTGAAATTMGCATCGTGGAAGTGCCGGCCTTCGACCCGCCGGCGCTGGTAGCCGAGCTTGACGCGCTGCAGGGGCAGGAGCTCGCCGGCGTGGCCCTGGTAGCAACCGACGCGCCGGAGGTGCGCGCCGCCGTCGATCGGCTGGTAGCGTCAGGCATCCCCGTCGTCACGCTCGTTTCCGATCTCACCGGTTCCACCCGGCACCACTATGCCGGCGTCGACAATATTGCCGCAGGCCGGACGGCTGCCCGGCTGCTCGGCCGTTTTCTCGGCGGGCGCAAGGGCGACATCACCGTTCTCGCCGGGTCCATGCTGGTGCGCGACCATCGTGAGCGCCTGGAAGGATTTTCCTCCGTCATGGCAGCGGAATTTCCGCAATTGCGCCTGCTGCCGGTGCTCGAAGGCCGTGACGATCCGGAAATCGCCAACACGCTCGTCTCCGAGGCGCTGTCCGGCAGCAACAGTATCATCGGCATCTATAGCCTCGGCGCCGGTAATCGCGGTCTGCTTAGGGCACTGAAGGAGACCGGGCAGGGGCGCGAGCTGACGGTCGTCGTGCACGAGCTGACCGAACACACCCGCATCGCGTTGCTGGACGGCACCATCGATGCCGTTCTCAACCAGGACGCCGGCCATGAGGTGCGCAGTGCCATACGCGTCATGAAGGCGACGGCGGACGGCCAGGATGTGATTGCCGGCCAGGAGCGCATCCGCCTCGACATTTTCTTGAAGGACAATCTGCCCTGACCATCGAAATCTGCGGCAGAGCATAGGGAGTTACATCTGATGTATTTGGGTCTTGATCTCGGAACGTCCGGCGTCAAAGCGATGCTGATCGACGGCAACCAGAAGATCATCGGATCGGCCAATGGCGGGCTCGACGTGTCGCGTCCGCATCCGGGCTGGTCGGAACAGGAGCCGGCGCACTGGATTCGCGCCACCGAGGAAGCGGTCGCCGGCCTGAAGGCGGCGCATCCGAAGGAATTGGCTGCGGTGCGGGGTATTGGCCTATCCGGCCAGATGCACGGCGCGACGCTGCTCGATGCCGACGACAAGGTGCTGCGTCCCTGCATTCTCTGGAACGACACGCGCAGCTATCAGGAAGCTGCCGCTCTCGACGCCGATCCGCGCTTCCGCGCCTTGACCGGCAACATCGTGTTCCCCGGCTTCACCGCACCGAAGCTTGCCTGGGTCGCCAAGCATGAGCCGGAGATTTTTTCCAAGGTGCGTTGGGTGCTGCTGCCGAAGGACTATCTGCGTCTTTGGCTGACGGGCGAACATATGTMGGAAATGTCCGATTCCGCCGGTACCTCCTGGCTGGATACGGGCAAGCGCAAATGGTCTTCCGAGCTGCTCGCCGCGACCAATCTCGATGAAAAGCAGATGCCGACGCTGGTGGAAGGCACGGAAGCCGCCGGCAAGCTGCGCGGCGAACTGGCCTCGAGCTGGGGTATTTCCGGCGACGTCGTCTTGGCCGGCGGGGCAGGGGATAACGCGGCTTCGGCCTGCGGCATGGGTACAGTCAGCCATGGCGCCGCCTTTGTGTCGCTCGGTACATCCGGCGTGCTCTTTGCCGCCAACGGCTCTTACCTGCCGAAGCCGGAAAGCGCCGTTCATGCCTTCTGCCACGCGCTGCCGAACACCTGGCACCAGATGGGCGTCATCCTGTCGGCGACGGATGCGTTGAACTGGCATTCGAGTGTCACCGGCAAATCGGCCGCCGAACTCACCGGTGAAGTCGGGGATACGCTGAAGGCACCGTCTGGCGTCACCTTCCTTCCCTACCTTTCCGGCGAACGCACTCCGCATAATGATGCGACCATCCGTGGCGCTTTCATCGGTCTCGGCCATGAGAGCAGCCGCGCCGTGCTCACGCAGGCGGTGCTCGAAGGCGTCAGCTTCGCCATTCGTGACAATCTGGAAGCGCTGCGCTCGGCAGGGACCGATATCGCCCGCGTCACCGCCATTGGCGGCGGCTCGCGCTCACGCTACTGGCTGGCCTCGATCGCGACCGCGCTCGGCGTTCCCGTCGATTTGCCGGCCGACGGCGATTTCGGGGCCGCTTTCGGTGCCGCCCGTCTCGGCCTGATCGCGGCAACCGGCGCCGACCCGGTCGAGGTCTGCACACCGCCGAAAACCGCCGGCACGATCGATCCGGTCGCTTCGCTGACGGATGCCTATGCCGACGCCTACAAGCGCTACCGGGCGCTTTATCCGGCGATCAAGGCGCTGAGCATAGTTTGAGGTGAGACCCCCTCACCCTAGCCCTCTCCCCGGAGGGAGAGGGAACGACGGAGCTTGCGGTAGCCGCCCATACCTTCTCCCCACGAGGGAGAAGGTGGCCCGAAGGGTCGGATGAGGGGGCGTTACCGACAAATGAAGAACACTAGCAAATATCCCAAACCCAAGGAGACAGGACATGAGCACCGGATTTTTTGGTGACATCAAGAAAGTGAAATACGAAGGCCCCGAGAGCACCAATCCGCTGGCCTTCCGTCACTACAACAAGGAAGAAGTGGTTCTCGGCAAGCGCATGGAAGACCACCTGCGTTTTGCCGTTGCTTATTGGCACACCTTCACCTGGCCGGGCGGCGACCCCTTCGGTGGCCAGACTTTCCTCCGCCCATGGTTCCAGGACACGATGGAAGCGGCCAAGCTGAAGGCCGATGTTGCCTTCGAATTCTTCAACCTGCTGGGTGCGCCTTACTACTGCTTCCACGACGCCGACGTGCGCCCGGAAGGCAAGAATTTCGCCGAGAATACTAAGAACCTCAACGAGATCGTTGACTACTTCGCACAGAAGCAGGCCGAAACGGGCGTCAAGCTGCTTTGGGGTACGGCGAACCTCTTCTCCAACCGCCGCTTCATGTCGGGTGCTGCGACCAATCCGGATCCGGATGTCTTCGCTTTCTCGGCCGCGACCGTGAAGACCTGCATGGACGCAACGCACAAGCTCGGTGGTGAAAACTACGTTCTATGGGGCGGCCGCGAAGGCTACGAAACCCTGCTCAACACAGACCTGAAGCGTGAGCTGGACCAGTTGGGCCGCTTCCTCAACCTCGTGGTCGAGTACAAGCACAAGATCGGTTTCAAGGGCACGATCCTGATCGAGCCGAAGCCGCAGGAACCGACCAAGCATCAGTATGATTACGACGTCGCGACCGTCTACGGCTTCTTGAAGAAGAACGGCCTGGAAAACGAAGTGAAGGTCAACATCGAGCAGGGTCACGCGATCCTTGCCGGCCATTCCTTCGAGCATGAACTGGCGCTTGCCAATGCCCTTGGCATCTTCGGCTCCATCGACATGAACCGCAACGACTATCAGTCCGGCTGGGATACCGACCAGTTCCCGAACAATGTTCCGGAAATGTCGCTCGCTTACTACCACGTTCTGGCAGGCGGTGGCTTCAAGACCGGCGGCACCAACTTCGACGCCAAGCTGCGCCGTCAGTCGCTCGATCCGGAAGACCTGTTGATCGGCCATATCGGCGGCATGGATTGCTGTGCTCGCGGCCTCAAGGCTGCTGCCAAGATGATCGAGGACAAGGCCCTGTCGCAGCCGCTTGCCGACCGCTATGCCGGCTGGGATTCCGCTGAAGGACAGAAGCTGCTCCGCGGCGAATACTCCCTCGACCAGATCGCACAGTGGGTCGAGAGCAAGGACATCAACCCGCAGCCGAAATCCGGCAAGCAGGAACTCCTGGAAAACATCGTCAATCGTTACGTTTGATCGTCAAAATGTGGGAGGCGGTGATCCACCGCCTCCCACATTACCGCCTGAATGCGCGGCTCGAAATGGATATGGAATTCCCGCAGGGGTCCTTGGCATTGGCGAACACGTAGCCGTCAGCCTGATGCACAGGCCCGAATTCGAGCCCATCGCTGGCGCATTTGGTGCGGAAAGCTTCGACATGCTCGACGTCGAAGACCAGTTTCACCAATGATTGACCCATCTTCTGCGTCTTTGCCGCGGGATGGATCATCAGATTGGCGCCGCCGTCCGGTGCCAGCAACTCGACAATTCGATCGCCGTCCTGTCGAAGCGGCCTGAACCCGAAGTGTTTTTCGTAAAAGCCGATCGTCGCTTCCATATCGCKGGCGTAGAGGACGAGTCTGCCGATCGGCATGGCGACGTGTCCCTATCGCCGGGCGCGCGATGGTGTCGAGACCGAGTTGCGCACCACCAGATCGGGCCGTAGCAGGATCTCCGTCTCGGCCGGCTGGCCGTCCGACAGGAGTTCGAGCAGGAGCGCCATCGCATGCTTGCCGATGGCTGTGCGCGGCTGCCGGATCGTCGTCAGCGAGGGCGACATGAAAACGGCTTGCGGCACATCGTCGAAGCCGGTCACCGAGAAATCCCCCGGAATGTCGTAGCCGCGCGCCTTCAGTCCGATCATCACGCCGATGGCCGTCTGATCGTTGACGCACATGAAGGCTGTCGGCAGCGTGTCACGCATGAAAAGCTGCTCGACGGCCAGCCTTCCGCTCTCGATAGTGCCGTCGCCCTCGAACACAATGCGGAGGTCGGTACCGATACCGGCGGCATCGAGCCCAGCGTCATAGCCCATCCGCCGCCGGCTATAGGCGAGGCGGGTGCGCGAATCGCCGATGAATGCAATTTTCCGATGACCCTCGGCAATCAGGAGGTCGATCGCCTTGCGCGCCCCGGCGATATCGTCCACGCCGACATAGGGGATGCCCCCATTGAAGACCGGCTCGAAGACGCCGACGCTCGGCGGAAGCCGGGCCGTCATCGTCTGATGTCCGAAGGGCAGGATACCGGTGAACAGGATCAAACCAGCGGCCTGGTTGGAGTTCAGGAATTTCAGATATTCCAGCCCGCGTTGAGCATCGTTCTGCGTGTGGCCGATCAGGATGCCATAGCCGTGCGAGCGTGCCTCATTTTCCAAACCGATGAGAATATTGGAGAAATTGGGGTCACCGATATCGGGTGCGACCACGAGGATCATGTTCGACCGACCAAGCCGCAGGCTGCGCGCCATGGCATTGGTGGTGTAACCCGTGACCGCGATTGCCTGGTTGACCTTCAGGCGCGTCGAGTTCGCGACCTTCTCAGGCATATGGATTGCCCGCGAGACCGTTGCGATCGAAACATTGGCAATGCGGGCGACGTCTTCGATAGTTGCGGGCGTGGAATTAGACACTGCGCTCTGCCTTGGGTCTCGTCTCGGACCGGACACTACACAGACTTCCGCGGAGATCAAAGGCGACCGCGTAAAATTGTGCAACATGCAATGATGTAAACCTTTACACAAACTATGTAAAGGTTTACACAACATGGAAGTGGTGTGGGGCCACAGGGAGGAAATAATGAGTTCGGAGACCGTCGACGGCGCGGTAGTGCTGTCCGCGAGGCGAATTTCCAAGTCCTTCAGCGGCGTGCAGGTGCTGTTCAGCGTCAATTTCGATCTTCGGGCCGGCGAGATCCACGCGCTCATGGGCGAGAATGGCGCCGGCAAGTCGACGCTCGTCAAAATTCTCTCCGGTTTCGAGCAGCCAAGCTCAGGCGAGATCCTGCTCGACGGCCAGGTGGTGAAGCTGCCGCCCAACGGCGGCGCGGAAGTGCTCGGCATTGTCATCATCCACCAGGAATTCAATCTCGCCGAACATCTGACCGTTACCGAGAGCCTGTTTCTCGGCCGTGAAGTCACGCGTTTCGGCGTGCTCGACCGCAAATATATGCGCGCCGAAACGCGGCGTGTCCTCGATCTCCTGGGATCGCATGTCGACGTGAACGCCCTGATCGGCACGCTTTCCATCGCCGACAAGCAGATGGTGGAGATCGCCAAGGCGATCAGCCGGGACGCCAGGATCGTCTTCATGGACGAGCCAACCGCCGTTCTGTCGCGGGAGGAAACCAACTTCCTGTTCAAACAGGTGCGCAAGCTGCGCGACCAGGGAACAAGCTTCGTGTTCGTGTCCCACAAGCTCGACGAGGTCATGGAGCTGACGGACCGGGTCACGGTGCTGCGCGACGGTCAATGGGTGAAGACATCGCAAACCTCGCTGCTCGACGGCGAATCGATTGCCCAGTTGATGGTTGGGCGGGAGCTCTCCAGCCTCTATCCCGCCAAGAACGAGCCCGATGTCGACGAAAAGGTCGTGCTCAGCGTCAGTTCTCTTTCGACGGGCTATGTCCGTGATGCGAGCTTCGAGCTGCGCAAGGGCGAAATATTGGGCTTTTCCGGCATGATCGGATCGGGCCGCACCGAACTGATGGAGGCGATCGTCGGCCTGCGCTCGCGTGCTGGCGGTGAGGTCGTCGCCAACGGCCACTCCGTGCCGCCGCATGATGTGCATGCCGCCATCGATGCCGGCCTTGCCTATATGACCAAGGACCGCAAGTCCAAGGGGCTGCTTCTGAGTTCGGGCATGGCTGTCAACCTGACCCTCCAGTCCCTGGATCGGCACGGCAAGTTCGGCTATCTCAGCGCCTCGAGCGAAGCKAGCGCATTGGCGCGGGCACGCCGCCGTTTCGACATCCGCGTTCGTGACGGCAATATCATCGCTGGCCGCATGTCCGGCGGCAATCAGCAGAAATTGCTTCTCGCGAAGGTCATGGAGACCGAACCGCAAATMATCATCATCGACGAGCCGACCCGCGGCATCGATGTCGGCACGAAACAGCAGATCTACCATTTCATTTCGGCGCTGGCCCGAGACGGCCATTCGATCATCGTGGTCTCGTCGGAGATGCCCGAGGTCATCGGACTGTGCACGCGGATCGCCGTGATGCGCGAAGGCCGGATCGTCGGCGTGCTTGAAGGGGATGAGATCTCCGAGCAGGAAATCATGCGTTATGCGGCGGGCCTGAAGAAAAAGACGGCGGCCTGAACCCGGCTGCAAGAGAGCAAGGCGAATTCCCAGCCATGATGGGAACGGGAGGTTGGTTTTGGATATGAGCGTGGGCGAAGACAGCAGCGGGAAGACAGGCCGGCGAGGCCGGTCCTGGCGGGATGTCGATCTCAGGGCCGTTGCGCCGTTTGCGGCCTTGGTTCTGCTTCTCATCGTGGGCGCATTGGTCAACCCCAACTTCATCGGCATGACCAATCTCACCAATGTCGCGACGAGATGCGCCTATATTGCGATCATCGCGGTTGGAGCCACCTTCGTTATCTCGGCGGGCGATCTCGATTTGTCGGTTGGCGCCATGGTCGCCTTCGTCGCAAGCCTGATGATCCTCCTGCTGAATTCAGGCGTCATAGCCGATCCGGCCCTGATGCTGGCTGCAGCCGTGTTGTTCTMGATCGTCGCCGGTCTCCTCTGCGGCCTCGCCAATGGCCTGATCACGACCATGGGCAAGATCGAGCCGTTCATCGCCACTTTGGGCACGATGGGCGTCTATCGCGGCTTGACGACCTGGCTATCGCAGGGCGGCGCGATCACCTTGCGCCCGGCGGATCTGCAGGCGCTTTACAAGCCTGCCTATTATGGCTCCGTGCTCGGCGTGCCGGTGCCGATCGCGGTCATCCTCGTGGTCACTGCAGTTGCGGCCTTCATCCTTTATCGCACCCGCTATGGCCGGCATGTCATCGCCGTCGGCTCCAATCGCGACGTTGCGCGTTATTCCGGCGTTGCGGTCAATCGCGTGCGTACCATCGCCTTCGTCATCCAGGGCCTGTGTGTGTCGATCGCCGTGCTTCTCTACGTGCCGCGGCTTGGTTCGACATCGGCAACGACGGGTAGCTTGTGGGAGTTGCAGGCGATCACGGCCGTCGTCGTTGGCGGTACGGCGCTGAAGGGCGGAGCGGGCAGGGTATGGGGGACCATTTGCGGCGCCTTCATCCTCGAGCTGGTCGGCAACATCATGCTGCTTTCCAATTTCATCAGCGAATATCTGCTCAGTGCCATCCAGGGCGCGATCATCATCGTCGCCATGCTGGTTCAGCGCTCGCTTGCTCGCAAATAGCGAATAACCGGGTCTAAGGGGCGCCCGGTCTTTATGACAATGCCCTGTTTCTATCTGGGAGGATGAAATATGCGTAAAAGACTCATTGGTCTGGCTGTCGTGCTGGCGGCTCTGGCCGGCACGGTCCATGCGGAGGACAAGAAGGTCACCATCGGTGTTTCCATTCCGGCGGCGGACCATGGCTGGACCTCCGGCGTCGTCTTCCACGCCGAACGCGTCGCCAAACTCTTGATGGCGGAACATCCCGGGCTGAATGTCATCGTCAAGACCTCGCCCGATGCCGCAAGTCAGGCAAATGCGGTGCAGGACCTTGAGACCCAGGGCATCGACGCTCTCGTGATCCTGCCGTCGGATCCTGATCCGCTGGTCAATGCGATCAAGGAAGTCAAGGACAAGGGCAAGTTCGTCGCTCTCGTCGACCGCGCGCCGAGCAACAACGACAATTCCGTCCGCGACCTCTATGTTGCCGGCAACAATCCTGCTCTCGGCCAGACGGCAGGCGAATATATCAAGGCTCATACCCCGAATGCTCAGGTCGTCGTTATCCGCGGTCTGCCGATCCCGATCGACCAGCAGCGTCAGGATGGTTTCGACAAGGGTATCGCCGGCTCCAACGTCAAGGTTCTCGACCGGCAATACGGCAACTGGAACCGCGACGATGCTTTCAAGGTCATGCAAGACTATCTGACGAAGTTCCCGAAGATCGACGTCGTATGGTGCCAGGATGACGATATGGCCGTTGGCGTGCTGCAGGCGATTGACCAGGCCAAGCGCACCGACATCCAATATGTCATCGCCGGCGCGGGCTCGAAGGACATGGTCAAAAAGGTCATGGACGGCGATAAGCTGATCCCGGTCGATGTGCTCTATCCGCCGGCGATGGTCGGCACGGCCATGGAGCTGACGGCTGCCAACTTCTACGACCAGGTTCCGGTTCGCGGCAATTATATCCTGGATGCGACCTTGGTCACCAAGGACAATGCCAAGGACTTCTACTTCGCCGATTCTCCGTTCTGATCTGTTGATCCAGACGGATGCGCCCGCCGGTTCCGGCGGGCGTTTTTCATGCGGCTGACGTTTCGTTTCGCGCTCCCGGGCAATTTTTGCGGCACGTACCTCTTGCCGTCGGCGGCGGGCCGTGATTAGGTCATGAGGCATTCGACTTTCAGCCCGACGACCCTATAATTTTTTGAGGTTACGGCATCCCGGCCGCCTTAGATATGGGTTGGAAGGGCATCGGAAACGTTTACAGAACGCGATTAGGGAGGAATTACTGATGAAGACGATCAAGGGTCCAGGCCTGTTTCTTGGCCAGTTCGCCGGTGACGCGGCACCATTCAACTCGTGGGATTCGATCACGAAATGGGCTGCCGATGCCGGCTATGTCGGTGTGCAGGTTCCGACCTGGGCAAGCCAGCTCATCGACCTGAAGAAGGCTGCCTCCTCCAAGGATTATTGCGACGAATTCGCCGGGGTTGCCCGTGCCAACGGCGTCGAAGTCACGGAGCTTTCCACCCACCTTCAGGGGCAGCTCGTCGCCGTGCATCCTGCCTATGACGAAGCCTTTGACGGCTTTGCGGCGCCGGAAGTGCGCGGCAATCCGAAGGCGCGTCAGGAATGGGCCGTCGAGCAGGTGAAGATGGCCCTGACAGCTTCGAAGCATCTGGGCATCAAGGCGCATGCGACTTTCTCGGGCGCGCTTGCCTGGCCCTTCATCTATCCCTGGCCGCAGCGCCCGGCCGGTCTCGTCGAAACCGCCTTCGAGGAACTGGCTCGCCGCTGGACGCCGATCCTCAATCATGCCGACGAAAACGGCGTCGACGTCTGCTACGAAATCCATCCGGGCGAAGACCTGCATGACGGCATCACCTTCGAGATGTTCCTGGAGCGCGTGAAGAACCATCCGCGCGCCAACATGCTCTACGATCCCTCGCACTATGTCCTGCAGTGCCTCGACTATCTCGAGAACATCGACATCTACAAGGACCGCATCAAGATGTTCCACGTCAAGGATGCGGAGTTCAATCCGACCGGGCGTCAGGGCGTCTATGGCGGCTATCAGGGCTGGGTCGAACGCGCCGGCCGCTTCCGCTCGCTCGGCGATGGCCAGGTCGATTTCGGTGCCGTCTTCTCGAAGATGACCGCCAATAATTTCGACGGCTGGGCCGTGGTCGAATGGGAGTGCGCGCTGAAGCATCCCGAAGACGGTGCGCGCGAAGGCTCTGAATTCGTCAAGGCGCACATCATCCGCGTGACGGAAAAGGCCTTCGACGACTTCGCCGGCAGCGGCACGGACCAGGCGGCCAACCGGCGCATGCTKGGGCTTTGATCAAGCCCCTTCGCCCGGCAAGTGCGGGGAGAAGGTGGGCTGGAGCGATTGAGCGTAGCGAAATTGCGACAGGTCGGATGAGGGGCCTTCTCGATATTTTCCGCTAATTCAGAACTTGCTGAGGGTTCGGCCCCTCACCCTAGCCCTCTCCCCGCAAGCGGGGAGAGGGAACGATMGCGCCAAGCGGTCGCATCCACACAATTCAATTTTCAGGAGGACCATATGGCAATCGAAGGATCATCGGAACAGACGCGGGAGCCGCGCATTCGGCTTGGCATGGTGGGCGGCGGCGCTGGCGCCTTTATCGGTGCGGTGCACCGTATCGCCGCGCGTATTGACGACCAGTTCGATCTCGTCGCCGGCGCGCTGTCGGCCTCGCCGGACAAGGCGATGGCTTCGGGGCGCGATCTTGGCCTCGATCCCTCGCGCACCTACTCCAGCTATCGCGACATGGCGATCCGGGAAGCCAAGCTGAAAAACGGCATCGAAGCCGTCGCGATCGTGACGCCGAACCATGTTCACTATGATGCCGCCAAGGAATTCCTGAAGCGCGGCATCCACGTCATCTGCGACAAGCCGCTGACCTCCAATCTTGCCGACGCCAAGAAGCTGAAGAAGGTGGCTGACGAAAGCGGCGCGCTGTTTATCCTGACGCACAACTATACCGGCTATCCGATGGTCCGCCAGGCGCGCGAGATGATCGCCAACGGCGAGCTCGGCGATATCCGCATCGTGCAGGCGGAATATCCGCAGGATTGGCTGACGGAAAATATCGAGCAGTCGGGTCAGAAGCAGGCCGCATGGCGCACCGATCCGTCGCAGTCCGGCGCCGGTGGTTCCACCGGCGATATCGGCACTCATGCCTATAACCTCGCCTCCTTCGTCTCTGGCCTGGAACTCGACAGCCTTGCCGCCGATCTCGACAGCTTCGTTGAAGGCCGCCGTCTTGACGACAATGGTCATCTGCTGCTGCGCTTCAAGGCAAAGGGCAAGGAAAAGCCGGCTAAGGGCATGCTGTGGTGCAGCCAGGTGGCGCCGGGTCATGAGAACGGTCTCAAGGTCCGCGTCTACGGCACCAAGGGCGGCATCGAGTGGACGCAGGCCGATCCGAACTATCTCTGGTACACGCCGTTCGGCGAACCGAAGCGCCTGCTCACTCGCAACGGTGCAGGCACTGGTGCTGCTGCCGCCCGCGTCTCGCGCATCCCGTCGGGTCATCCGGAAGGCTATCTTGAAGCCTTCGCCACGATCTACACCGAGGCTGCGCGGGCCATCAATGCCCGCAAGAAGGGCGTGGCAGTCGATCCGGCCGTGGTCTATCCGACCGTCGATGACGGCGTGAAGGGTGTTGCTTTCGTCGAGGCCTGCGTTGCCTCCTCGAAGCGCAATGGTGCCTGGATCAAGCTTTGATTTCTGCGCATGGGGCGGCGGGTTGTCTGTCGCTCCATGCTTTTCGACTTCTGACTGCAACGTTGCAGTTTTGTCATTTCAGGGCTGTACAAGGACGTTTTCGCTGGTTTAAACCGCGCGCGGGCCCAATATCGTGAGCGCGGTCGATCGCATCTTGCCGTCCCGCCGTTTGAAAGAAACGAGATTAGTCATGATTGATCCAAAGAAGTTCGCCGCCCGTTTCCCGGGCGATTTCACGTTTGGCGTCGCCACTGCCGCTTTTCAGATCGAAGGCGCCACCAAGGCGGATGGCCGCAAGCCGTCGATCTGGGATGCCTTCGCCAACATGCCGGGCCGCGTTTATCAACGCCACAACGGCGATGTCGCCTGCGATCACTATAACCGGCTGGAGCAGGATCTCGATCTGATCAAGGAGATGGGCGTTGAGGCCTATCGCTTCTCGATCGCCTGGCCGCGCATCATTCCCGATGGCACCGGTCCAGTGAACGAGGCCGGCCTCGATTTCTACGATCGTCTGGTCGATGGCTGCAAGGCGCGCGGCATCAAGACCTTCGCAACGCTCTATCACTGGGATCTGCCGCTGACGCTTGCGGGCGACGGCGGCTGGACGGCGCGTTCGACGGCCTATGCCTATCAGCGTTATGCGAAGACGGTGATGGCGCGCCTCGGCGATCGGCTGGATTCGGTCGCAACCTTCAACGAGCCCTGGTGCATTGTCTGGCTTAGCCACCTCTATGGCGTCCATGCGCCCGGCGAACGCAACATGCAGGCCGCGCTTTATGCCATGCACACCATGAATCTCGCGCATGGCCTCGGCGTCGAGGCAATACGGTCGGTGGCGCCGAAGGTGCCGGTGGGTATCGTGCTCAACGCTGCATCGATCCTTCCCGGTTCCGATAGCGCCGAAGATCAGGCCGCTGTCGAGCGCGCGCATCAGTTCCACAACGGCGCCTTCTTCGATCCGATCTTCAAGGGTGAGTACCCGAAGGAATTTGTCGACGCGCTCGGCGACCGCATGCCTGTTGTCGAGGATGGCGATCAAAAGATCATCAATCAGAAGCTCGACTGGTGGGGGCTGAACTACTATATGCCGATGCGCGTCTTCGACGATGCGTCCAAGAGTGGCGATTTCCCCTGGACGAAGGAAGCGCCTCCGGTCAGCACCGCCAAGACCGATATCGGCTGGGAAATCTATGCGCCGGGCCTGAAGCACGTCGTGCAAGACCTCTACAAGCGCTACGAACTGCCGGAATGCTACATCACCGAAAACGGCGCCTGCTACAACATGGGTGTCGTCAAGGGTGAAGTCGACGACCAGCCGCGCCTCGATTACTACATCGATCATCTCGGCGTCGTCGCCGACCTGATCAAGGACGGCTATCCGATGCGCGGCTATTTCGCCTGGAGCCTGATGGACAATTTCGAATGGGCGGAAGGCTACCGCATGCGCTTCGGGCTCGTGCATGTCGATTACGAGACGCAGGTGCGCACGGTGAAGAAGAGCGGCAAATGGTACCGCGAACTCGCCGGGCAGTTCCCGAAGGGGAATCACAAGACGGCTTGATTTGTGCCGTCTTTCCGATCTTTCCAAAAGGAGAGGGTGAAGGTCGCTCGAATCGGCGGCACCTGATAAGTCTTGCGCATGACCCAGCGCCCGCTCTCCCTCTACGCGCTCTGCGGCAGCCAAAGGCAGGCTTCGACCAGTCTTCGGCTGCTGGAAGCCCTGCGGCTGGTATCGCCCGAGGGAATCTCCATCGAAATCTGCGATTTGATCGGCAATCTGCCGATCTTCAATCCGGATCATGAAGGTGACAGGACGCCGCCTACCGTCAAAACCTTGGCGGCGAAGATCCGCGATGCGGACGGACTGATCGTCTCCTGCCCGGAATATGCCCACGGCATTCCCGGCGGGTTCAAGAACGCATTGGATTGGCTGGTGTCGCGCGACGAAGTGCCGTTCAAGCCGCTGATGTTTGCGCATGCCTCCCATCGCGGCGATCTTGTTCTGGAACAACTGACCGAAGTATTGAGGACAATGTCACTCCGCATCGTGCCGGAAGCTTTTCTGCGCGTGCCGCTTGCCGGCAAGAGCGATGAAGCGCAGGCAATGGTCCTGGCGGAAGCGCAACGGACCGGCGCGTTGCAAGCCGGCCTCGATCGTTTTGTGCAGGCGATCCGCGCATCCGTATGAATGCTTGCCGCCTCCACAAATATACAACCCTCTACTGCAATAATCATAGGTTCGCTTTAACCGTTTTTTGAAGACCTGACGGCAGACTTCCCAAGCCAAGGAGAAGCGCGTTGGGAGCAGTTTTCGGGTCATTCCGGCGGAATACGCAATTCGGTCGTCATTCTATCGTGACGGCCGTTTTGTTTTCGTTCGCTTTGGTGGTCACCGTGGTTACCCTGATGGTGCTGACGGCGATTGGTCGGGTCGCAGACTATTCCAACAAATTGGACGACGAGCGCTCCTGGGAAACTACTGCCGGTGCGCTGAAGACCTTCGAAGGCCTGCTCGATGCCACGCTGCATGACTATGCCGCGCGCAATACCGCCGTCAAAAATGTCTATGATGAAAACGACCAGGACTGGATCGCCGGCAACTACGGCGAGATGTCCTCCGATGGCGCCCTGTTCGACATGGCGCTGGTGGTCGACGATGACAACAAGCCGATCATTGCCTATCAGGACGGCAAACCGATGGCCGATAGGATCGAGGATGTTTTCGGTCCCTCGCTCTGGGCCTTGGTGGATCAGGTGCGCAAGACGCGCGTGACCAGCGTGCCGGAGGCGAGCGGCTATGTGATGACCAATAAGGGCATCGCCGCTGTCGGCGTGGGGACAATCCGCGAAAAATCCGGCCGTATCCCGGTGCCGGAAGGCAAGCGCCGCTATCTGATCTTCGTTCGGCATCTCGATGCGGCCAAGATCAAGATGCTTTCCAATACCTACGTCATCAGCGGCCTCAGGCTGGTGCCGCCAGACACGGTCGCGCGCTATGCCGTTTCGATCGTCGATCCGCTCGGCAAGCCGCTCGGGCGGCTGGTCTGGACGTCGCGCGGTCCTGGTGACGTCAGCTATCAGCAGGCCCGTCCGCTGGTGGTCGGCGCTCTCGGCCTAGTCGGCATGTTCTTTCTGGTGCTGCTGATGCTGGGGTCGCTGGCAGGACGGCGGCTCAGGGCGGAAGAGGTGCTGGCGCGGCAGGGCTCGCTCAGGGACCGGCTCAGCGGCCTTCTCAATCGCGAGGGCCTTCGTCTCGATGTAGACCGGCTGGTCGAGAGCGCCCGCGCCGATGGCAGCAATGTCCTCTTGCTCTATCTCGATCTCGACGGCTTCAAGGAAATCAATGATTCCTATGGCCACGGCACCGGCGACCAGTTGATCCGCGCCGTCGCAGCCGGGCTGAATGTGCTTATTCCGCCGAAGGCAATCCTTGCGCGGCTGGGCGGCGATGAATTCGCTGTCGCCTTTCCGACCAAGGAACTGAACGATGCACCGGCGCTCAGACTTGCCGAACAGGTGCTGGATTTCTTTACCGAGCCGCTGGAGATCGGTCGCCGCGTGGTGGTCGTCGGTGCCAGTATCGGCATTGCTAGCTCGCCGGAGGGCCGCATCGGTCGCGAAGAGTTGGTGCGCCGCGCCGATCTCGCCATGTATAAGGCCAAGGAAGCCGGGCGCGCTCGTATGGCCTGCTACGAGACGGCGATGGATGCCGATCGCGAGGAGCGCAACGCTCTGGAACTTGATCTGCGCAATGCCATCGAAAAGGAAGAGCTGACACTCGCCTATCAGCCGCTGGTCGATGCCAGGAGCCATGAGATCACCGGCGTCGAGGCGTTGGTGCGCTGGAACAGGCCCGGTCACGGGCCGATTTCGCCTGAAGCCTTCATTCCCGTTGCCGAAACCAGTGGTTTGATCGAGGCGCTCGGTCTGTTCGTCTTGCGCAAGGCCTGCGAGACGGCGCGGCAATGGCCGGACCTGCGGATTGCCGTCAACGTCTCGCCGGGGCAATTCCGCAACCCCGCCTTTGCCGACTATGTCCGGCATGTCCTGAAACATACCGAGATCGAAGCCGAACGCGTCACGCTGGAAATCACCGAAGGCTACATTATCCAGAATCCCGAGCGCACCCGCCAGTCGATCGAGCGGCTGAAACAACTCGGCGTCAAGGTGGCGCTGGACGACTTCGGCTCGGGCTTCTCCTCGATCGGCTATCTCCGCCAATTCGGCTTCGATCGCATCAAGATCGACCGGTCGCTGACCATGGATGTTCTGGAGGATAGCCGCGCCCGCGAGATGCTGCAGGCGACGGTGGCTTTGGCGCGTTCACTCGACATTCCGGTGACGGCGGAAGGCATCGAGACGGAAGAGCAGGGCAACGCCCTGGAGCGCTTCGGTTGCGACGTGCTGCAGGGCTATTTCTTCGGTAAACCGCTGCCGGAGGCCGAGATCAGCAAACGGCTAAAGGCGCAGATGGCCCGCGTACTCGACGTTGAGCGGGAAGCTGCCGCCTAAATTCAGCCGCCAATATGCTCCTGGCCACGCTTGCGGGCGAGCATCACCTGGCGCTGGCGCTCGCGGAAGCGCTTGCGGTCTTCTTCAGTGCGGTCGTGATAGCAATGGCTACAGGAGACGCCGGCTTCATAGAAGGGCGAGGTGACCTCTTCCGCGGTGATCGGGTTGCGGCATGCATGGCAGAGCTTGTGATTGCCTTCCTTCAGGCCATGCTCGACGGAGACGCGTTCGTCGAAGACGAAGCAGGCGCCTTCCCACAGGCTTTCCTCGGCGGGCACTTCCTCAAGATATTTCAGGATGCCGCCCTTGAGGTGGTAAACCTCGTCGAAACCCTGCTCTTTCATGAAGGCGGTCGCCTTCTCGCAGCGGATGCCACCGGTGCAATACATGGCAATCTTCGGCTTGTTGTGCAGGCCCTCGTTCTGGCGCACCCATTCCGGAAATTCACGAAACGTCTTGGTCTTCGGATCGACCGCGCCCTGAAAGATACCGATCGCCGTCTCGTAATCGTTGCGCGTGTCGATGACGATGGTGTCGGGGTCGGAGATCAGCGCATTCCAGTCCTTCGGCGCAACATAGGTGCCGACGATCCTGTTGGGGTCGATATTCTCGACGCCCATGGTGACGATCTCTTTCTTCAGTTTCACCTTCATGCGGACGAAGGGCATTTTCGACGCGCGGCTTTCCTTGTGTTCCAGCCCCGAAAATTCCGGCTGGGCGCGCAGGAAGGAGAGGACCACGCCGATGCCTGCATCCGTGCCGGCGATGGTGCCGTTGATGCCCTCATGGGCGAGGAGCAGCGTGCCCTTGATCCCGTTTGCCTCACAGAGCGCAAGCAGCGGCTCCCGCAGGGCTTCGAAGCGCGGGACTGAAACGAAATGATAGAGGGCGGCAACGAGGAATGCGCCGCCTACCTCATGGCGTGGAGTGGCAAGAATGTCGGTCATGCCGCGGAAATACAATTTTGCGCGCCGGCAAGCAATCGGGATTCGTATTTTGAGGCTGCGCCATCGGGTCACTCCCGCGAGCCGGGAGTTCCCTATTCTGCGCTACCCTATAAGAATACGCGCAAAAGCGATCGGTACGCGGCGATGAGGTTGAGGTGTCTGACAACATGCTGACGGTAAGACCATATCTCCCGGCGGACGCCGATTTGACCATCGACATATTCCTGAGAGCAATCCGGGAGGTGGCGTCGAAGGACTACACTCAAGCTCAAGTCGATGCCTGGGCCAAGGTGGAAGACAGGGAAGCCTGGGCGAAACGACGGTCAAGCAGGCCGGCCTGGATCGCTCAGTATGGGAATGTGTCAATCGGGTTCGCGGATCTCGTGCCCGACGGGCTCCTGGATATGATGTTTGTCCATCCCGATTATCAGGGTATGGGCGCAGCCAGTTTGCTCCTCGCGACGGTCGAGATGGAGGCAAAAAGGCAAGGGCTCGGGCGTATTTTCACAGAGGCAAGCCTTACCGCCAGACCTTTCTTCGAAAGACGAGGCTTTAGCATTTTGAGATCGCAGACGGTGGAAAAGCGCGGGCAGACGCTCGAAAATTTCCGGATGGAGAAATTTCTTCGATAGAGGGGACATCGATATCAATGTCCCCTCTATCCCGCATCGTCTACGGCTGCAGCGCCACCTCCAGCTTTCCGATACTTCCGTTAAAGGGGAACGGCACCTGATAGTCGTTGTCCTCTACGCCTGTCCGCGTATCGACGCCGACATCGAAGGTTTCATCCCACGGCATTAGCGCCGGAATTGTGTGCGGAATTTTCTCGTTGGCGACCTCGTTACCATCCACTTTGAGGATGCCGGTTCCGCCCTTGCCGAAACCGGGGCCATCAGATTTGAAATCGAACACGAGGGTGTGCTTGCCGGCCGGCAAGGCATCGTGACCCTCCCAGCGAAAACGCTCCATATCGACAAAATTGTAGAGAAACACCGGCTTGCCTTTGAGCAGATAGAAACCGTATCCGCCGAAGCGTCCACCTGTGGTGACCAGCATACCCTCGCCGCCATCCTGCGGTATCTCCACCTCCGCGGTGATCGTGTAGGATCTGTTCACGATGTTCGGAGCGTTGCTGGGCGGAATACCGGATATCACACCTGAATAGGTGAAGTCATTTCGCCCTGCCGTGGCACTCGGCCGCGGGGTGAGGAGGCGCTCCAGGATAGAGTTATCAAGCGGAAAGACATTGTATTTCGCCGCTTCCATGAGAAACAATTCCTGCATTTGGTGCAGCTTGTCCGGCATCTTGGCGGCGAGATCGTTATTCTCCGAAAAATCCTCCGTGAGATTGTACAATTCCCATTTATAGCCGTCGATGACGTCGGGCATTTTGGTCGTGCCCATCAGCCAAGGCGCTGCGGGCGGCGTTGTGGCGGCGATCCAGCCATCATTAT
Source organism: Rhizobium sp. BR 317 (assembly GCF_047445835.1). Lineage (NCBI taxonomy): Bacteria > Pseudomonadati > Pseudomonadota > Alphaproteobacteria > Hyphomicrobiales > Rhizobiaceae > Rhizobium > Rhizobium sp. BR 317. Next base: position 185,513 of record NZ_JARWLB010000006.1, read on the forward strand.
AGATCGCGCGGTTGCCGAACATTTCGAAATACTGTGTTGTGCGTGCCGACGGAGCTTGGGCATTGTCCCAGCTATAGGCCATGCTGACGCCTTCAATCGGTTTTTGCGCCACGCCGTTGACCATGACAGGAGCGCTAATTCCGGTCGCCTCGAGAATGGTGGGAACGATATCGATCATATGATGGAACTGAGTGCGGATACCGCCGGCGTCCTTGATCCGTGCCGGCCAGGCCATTGCCATGCCCTGCCGCGTGCCGCCGAAATGCGAGGCGACCTGCTTCGTCCATTTGAATGGTGTGTCAAAAGCCCATGACCACGCCACGGACATATGCGGGTATGTTTTGTCGGAGCCCCAGACGTCATAGAACTTCATCTGATCCGCGACCGGGATCTGCATGCCCTCGATGGTGATCAATTCGTTGGGCGTGCCACGAGTGCTGCCTTCGGCACTCGTGCCGTTGTCGCCCTCGATATAAATGACGAGCGTGTTGTCGAGCTTGCCCAGGTCGTCGACTGCCTGGATCACTCTTCCGATCTCGTGATCGGTATAGGCGACATAGGCGGCGAACACCTCTGCCTGGCGCGCGAACAGCTTCTTGCTGTCGGCATCCAAGCTATCCCACGTCGGCAGGTCATCCGGCCAGGGTGTCAATTGCGTGTTTGCCGGAATGACCCCGATTCGCTTCTGATTGGCGAAAATCTGTTCGCGCAGCTCGTTCCAACCCATGTCGAACTTGCCCTTGAACTTATCGATCCATTCCTGGGTCGGATGGTGAGGAGCGTGGGTCCCGCCCGGCACGTAGTAAACGAAAAACGGCTTTTGCGGTGCTGCCGCATTCAATTGCCTGATGTGGTCGATAGCATTGTCGGCCATATCCGTGGTGAGGTTATAGGCAGGCTTGCCGATCCAGGGGAAAACCTGCGTTGTGTTCTGGAATAGATAAGGAGTCCATTGGTTGGTGTCTCCGCCCATAAAACCGTAGAAATACTCGAAGCCCATTCCGACAGGCCATTGGTCGAACGGCCCGGCGCTGCTGTATTGGAACGCGGGCGTGTTGTGGTCCTTGCCGAACCAAGACGTTGCGAAGCCGTTCTGCTTCAGAATCTCGCCGATCGTGGCATTGTTTACGCCAATGATGGAATCGTAGCCGGGGTAACCGGTTGCCTGTTCGGAAATGACTCCGAAGCCCGACGAATGATGGTTTCGCCCGGTGATCAGTGCCGCCCTCGTCGGAGAACAGAGCGCTGTCGAATGAAACTGCGTGTAGCGCAGGCCGGCTTTCGCAACGCGATCCAGCGCAGGCGTCGGGATGACGCCACCGAATGTGCCGGCAACACCGTAGCCGGCGTCATCTGTCATGATGAGCAGGATATTCGGTGCGCCCTTGGGAGGCACGATCTGCGGTGGCCAATAAGGCTTGGAGCTTTTGGCGTCGAGGCCAATTTGTCCGCGGAATGCTTCGGGCGGATTTGGAAGATATCTTCCGTCGATCGTCGTCGTTGCGCTGGGCGAGCCGGGTTCGCCCGTGATCTGCTGGGCGCCTGCTCGGTCGAAAGAAATGGCGGTTAAACTCAATGTGGCGAGAAATAGTGTTCCAATTCTCAACATCGTCGTGCCCTCCCAACCCGATGAGGTCAAAAGCTTGGCACGATGCTGAAAAGGAACAAGTACGTTACTGTTAACGGGACGTTATCGCTGTTGCGTCGGACGGCTTTCGACTGGGAGCTACCAGCGATAATCGCTATCGAGCGCGAGACATTGCTTGTCTGTTCTTGGCGCACGGGGTTGGTTTCCTCAATCCCCTGCTTCCAGCCAAAGCCGTTTGATCGTGCGGGCTTCCTGCTTCGGCTCGTCCACAAAAACCCAGCGGGCCTTGGTCAGCGCATCCTGGCGGGCCGCCTGTTGGCGAGAGATGATTGCTTCCAGCAGGCGGGCGCGGTCGTCGCTGCCGTTGAAGAGATGCGGCTCGCGATCGGTCACCTCGGATAGCATCGATAGGTCGAGATAGCGGCCGAGTATGTCGACCAGCTCCTTGGCTTCGAGCTGTTTTGCGTGCATGGCGGCCGGCCAGATGTCGCGCAGCAGCGCATGATGCATCCAGCAATCCTGGCTGCGTTTGCGCAGCTCGTGAAAGTGATCGCTATGGCCCTCGGCATGGCATTCGCAGAGTGCCACCGTCGCCTTGCGCCCTGTTTTGCGCCAGCTCTTTTGAAAGATGCGTGCGGTCGCGCGCCGGCCGCTGCCGAAGGAGGTGGCTTTCAGCGCGTCCAGTGCTTCGCGGCAGGTGGCGATTGCCTTTTCCGCCTTCTCTTCGAGATCGGTTTCTTCCGCCGATAGCCGGTCGCGCCGGGTCGTGAGCACGTCGATGACCCGGGCAAGCGCCTGGGCCTCGTCCTCGGATGTCGCCGTTTCGTGCAGATAGCGGGCGGCCTCGACTAGGGCGGTGGCGTCGCGAACGCCGGAGAGGGTTTGCGCCATCTCCCGCAGCCTGTCGTTTTGCTGTTGCTGGAATTCCGGCGCCCGCCGGGCGATCAGCCGATAAAGTGCGCGTATGCGCTTGATATGCTTGCGTGCCGTATGCACTGCCTCGTGCAATCCCTCCGGCCGATCGGTCAGTGCCGCAACCACTTTGCCGAGCTGTTGTGCGGCGGCGGCCTGCACCTCGTCATCAAAGGCCCTGTCAGGCCGAATGCGATAACTCATCGTATTCCTGTTCGAATTGCGTCGCGAGCGCCTGGTTGGAGTAGCGGTATTCGCCAGTCACCTCGCGGCCGACCCAGTCCGGCAATTCCGGATCGTCGCTTTCGTCCTCCATCTCGACCTCGGCGATCACCAGGCCGCGATGCGCGCCGCGAAAAACGTCGACTTCCCAGACGAAGCCCTTGAACGGGACCTTGTAGCGAATCTTTTCTATAACCAGGCCGATGGCGTTGCCGAGCAACTCTTCGGCATCTGCGACGGGGATTTCATATTCGAATTCATCCCGCGTCATCGCCCTGCCGATCTTCATCGTCAGGGTCGCGACCGTGTCGTTCGTCAAGCGAACGCGAACGGAACGATCGTCCATGGAGGCGACATAGGCCTGCCGTAAGGTGAGTTTCTCGGAAACGAGGTCGCGCCAATGATCCCCCCGGACCAGAAACTTGCGCTCGATCTCTTTTGCCATATGCTCGACATGCTCCGCCAGCATCATATGTAGATAGACTAACGGAAGTTTTTTGCATTTCCTACCCGTCATGTTCAAACTCAGCTTTTGTCTCGACAACGGCTCTCGGGAAGGCTATTCGGAAACCGGATTTCAATCGTTTTAAGGGAGCACGCCGACCATGGGCGAGAAAACCGAAAAGCTTCTTTCCATCCTGAAATTGCAACCCGTCGTCCCCGTCCTCATCGTCGAAGACGCGAAGTCGGCCGTGCCGCTCGCCCGTGCGCTTGTCGCCGGTGGCTTGAAGGCCATCGAGATCACGCTGCGGACCGCCGGCGCGCTCGATGCGGTCCGGGCTGTGGCCGAGGAAGTCGAAGGCGCTGAAGTCGGCGCCGGCACGATCCTGAATGTTGCGCAATGGGAAGCGGCCGTCGAAGCCGGCTCCAAGTTCATCGTCAGCCCTGGCACGACGCAGGAGCTGCTGGATGTCGCCCGCACCTCCGACGTGCCGCTGCTGCCAGGTGCGGCTACGGCGAGCGAAGTCATGGCGCTGCGCGAGGAAGGCTACAAGGTGCTGAAGTTCTTCCCGGCCGAACAGGCTGGCGGCGCTGCCTATCTGAAGGCACTGTCCTCGCCGCTGGCAGGCACGCTGTTCTGCCCGACCGGCGGCATTTCGCTGAAGAATGCCCATGATTACCTGTCGCTGCCGAACGTCATCTGCGTCGGCGGCTCCTGGGTTGCACCGAAGGAACTGGTCGCGGCTGGCGATTGGGCTGGCATCACCAAGCTTGCCGCCGAAGCCGCCGCGCTGAAGGGCTGAGCCTTCCGAAAACTCGATCAAAGGGCGCGCATGGCCTCATGCGCGCCCTTTTGCGTTTCAGCGGATTTGTATTTGCGGTCCCACCTTCCTATCTCCCTCTCGCATTTTGTTTGCGCATGAGTTCGTCCAAAAACCGCTGCGTAGTTTTTGGGATCATGCTTTCACCAAGGAGGGAGGACCATCCACATGATCGACGCCCGCAAGCTTCTGGACCAATTCCTCGGATCGCAAGTTCCGGGAATGCAGGGAAGCGTGAGAGACAAGGCGAGCGAGGCCATCAATCTCGCCAGGGACAATCCGTTGGCGACCAGCGCCATTGCCGGCGTTCTGCTGGGCACGAAGACAGGCCGCGAGATTACCGGCAATGTCCTGACGCTCGGTGGTCTCGCCGCCATCGCCGGGCTCGGCTATCAGGCCTACAAGAACTATCAGGCTGGCAATGCACCGCAGCCGGCGCAGCAACCCGCTCAGCAGGCGGAGCCGCAATTTCTGCCGCCGCCTTCCAATTCCGGCTTCAGCACGGCACCGGCGATTACCAGCAATGATTTTGCACTTTCGCTCGTGCGCGCCATGATCGCCGCGGCCCGCGCCGATGGGCATATCGATGATGCGGAGCGGCAGCATATTCTCGGCAAGGTGCAGGAAGCGGGTGTCGGCGCGGAAGCGGAAAGCTTTTTCGAGCGCGAGCTTGCCAATCCCGTCGATCTCGACGCCATCGTCGCATCGGCGAAAACGGAAGAACAACGCGTGCAGGTCTACACCGCCTCGCGCCTGGCGATCGAACCGGACTCACGCGCAGAACGCGGCTATCTCGATCTTCTTGCCGGCCGGCTCGGTCTCGCCGATGCGCTGGTCGACCACATCGAGGCAACGGTCGCGAGCGCCAAGGTCTGATCATCGTCGAGGAAAGGGCCGGTTGCCTTTCGCGGGCGGCTGGCCTAAGCCTTCGCCGGACAAAGAGTAGCGGTGCGCGAAGGATTGGCAATTTTGACGGATAAAAACAGCGAAACCCGCTCCTCGGCGATCGCCGCCGCCATCATCCTGCTGGCCGCCATGGTGCTATTGTACTTGATGCCTGATGTGATCGTCCGGCTCGGCGATGTTTCGCCGTGGCTCGGCACCGGCTTCGGCGTGCTCGTGATCCTGGCCTTTTTCCTGGTCTTCTGGCTGAGAGCCCGCTACCAGAGGCGCAAGAGCCGATAATCCACCGGTCAGGTCTGCAGCGACGCGCCGAGCAGCACGATGCCAGTGCAGATGACCAACAGCGCGCCCAGAATTTCTATGCCATTGCCGACCCACATCGAGAGCCGCGATCCGCGGCCGGTGAAATGCACGGCGGTGCCCTTGGCGAAAACGGCGATGATGGCGAGCAGCGACACGGTCAGCGCCGTCCCGACCGACATGGCGATGACGGACAATAAGCCGCCGAGATAGAGCCCGTTCAGCATCGAGAACGTCATGACCAGCAGTGCGCCGGAGCAGGGGCGCAGGCCGACGGTAATGATCGCCGACCAGGCTTCGCGGACGCTGAACTTCTCGTTCGACAGCATTTTGGGGTCGGGCAGGTGGGAATGGCCGCAGGTCTCGCAGACCATGCCATTGGCCGCATCATGGGTCGGATCGTCGCAATTATATCGGTTGCCCGCCTGCGGCGTGGCGCGAAAGTGCGAGAGTCTTTGTGCGGGAGCCGTGCCGTTCGAGGCGTCTTCGAGCAGCGACATGCTGATCGGACCGGCCGATGTCGCGAGCTGCACTTCCTGGCGTTGTGGCCGGCTCTGGATCATCGAGCGCAATTTTCGAAACAGTAGCCAGCTTCCGAAGATGATCACCATGACGAAGCTGGTGATCTCCATCGCGTTGGTGGCCATCGTCATGGTGATGCCCGAGCCGCGCAGGACGAAATAAGCGGCACCGACGACGAGGACGGCAACGAGGCCCTGGATGAAGGCCGAGATGAACGAAATCACAATGCCGCGCTTCAGCTCAATCTCGTTGGCCACCATGTAGGACGAGATGACGGCCTTGCCGTGGCCCGGGCCGGCGGCATGGAAGATGCCGTAAGCGAAGGAGAGGCCGATCAGCGTCCAGAGCTGCCAGGGGTCCTGGCGCATGGCCTCGATCGATTTGGTAAGCGCCCGATAGAAGGCCTGCTGTTCGTAATTCACATAGAGGAAGATCGGCGCCAGAGGCCCGCCCGTGGGCTGGAAGCTCGGTTCCGCAGTGCCGATGCCGAGGGGCGATCCGGTGGCGTGTGCAAGGCTTGCCACTGCCAGAAAGGCGAGAGCCACTGTTGGAAGCAGCTGCGCTATCCGGCGCGTCAGCATTGGACGTCCATCCGCGTTGCGAAGAGCTTCGACATCGTCGTTCCCGTTAGATCGTTGAAGAAGGCATCCGTCAATGTTGACTTGTTTTCGGCGATGACCTCGTCAGGATTGGGGCGCACGACCTTCTGCGTGCAGCTTTTGAAGGCATCGCCTTCCGTCACCAGCTCATTGTCGCTGGGGAAATCGATCGAGGTGTAAAGTGTTGGATCGTAGATGCCGAAGCTGAGCTTGTTGCCCTTCAGCGGCATCGGCTCGGACGGCTTGACGGCGAAGAACATCAGGAGCTGGCCGTCCTTGTAGTCGACATTGATGACGTCGGGCTTGTTCACCTTGATGGCTTTGCCGTTGAACGTCAGATTTGTGTAGTAGTCGTAGTCGGCCAGCGAATCGCGCACTGTTTTGCCGACTTCCTTGAGCTCGTCCGGATCGAGCTTCAGATTGGTGTTCTTGTCGAAATCCATCAGCACCGAGGAAGAGAAGACCTCGTCGAAGCGCCAGACATTGCGCAGCTCCTGCACGGCCCCATCGGAGCCGGCAAGCACCTCCAGGCGTGCTTCGACGAAGATGTGCGGATGCGCCGATGCTGCGACCGGCAAAAGCAGCAGGCCGCCGGTCAGGGCAAGAGCATAGGCGGTCGTGGATTTTCTCATGCGTCCGATATGTTTCGTGAGCACTGATTCACTTCGTTTACTGGTCAGGAAATGAGACGGAATTGGGACCGGTCGGCCAGGCTGAGGCGCTTCAGCCGTGCTTGCGGAACCAGTTATGCAGATAGTCGACAAAGATGCGCACCTTGGCCGGCAGGTAGCGGCGGTGCGGATAGACAGCGTAGATGCCGCGGTCGGTCGGAAGATAATCGTTGAACAGCGTCAGCAGTTGCCCGCTTTCGATCGCCTTGCGGCCGATGAAATCCGGAACGACGGCGATGCCGAGGCCGGCAAGCGCTGCTCGCAGCGTCGCATGCGGGCTATTAACTTCGAGCGTGCCGTTGATGGCGACGTTGAAGGCGGTGCTGTCGGCATCGACGAAACGAATATTGCCTTGCGAGCGAGTATTGGTGTCGATGATGAAAGGCACGCGGCTGAGATCGGCTGGACGTTCMAAGGCGGGGTGGCGGTCGAGGAAATCCTGCGTTGCGCAAAGATGGACGCGGAAGTCCGAGATCTTGCGGGCGATCATGCCGGAATCTTCGAGCTTGGTGATGCGCACGGCAACGTCAAAGCCTTCCTCGATCAGGTCGACGAAACGATCGTCGGCGGCGATTTCCAGCGCGAGCTCGKGGTTTTCCTTGGCGAAGTCGATTAGCGATTGTCCGACATCTGCATCGACGAAGGTGCGCGGCACGGAGACTCGCAGGCGGCCTTTGAGCTGCTGATTGCTCTCCCGCACGAGATCGGCGAGATTGTCAATCTCCTTAAGGATGTCGGAAGCGGTGCGATAATAGGTATGGCCGGCTTCCGTCATGGAGAATTGGCGCGTCGTGCGATTAAGCAGGAGAGCGCCAAGCTCGTCCTCGAGCTCTCGGACATATTTGGAAAGCAGTGCCTTGGAGCGTCCGGTTTTCCTGGCGGCCGCGGAAAAACCTTCGGCTTCGACCACGTCGATGAAGGCGCGAATCCGGGTCAAAGTGTCCATGGCGAAGCCCTCGTTAACTGTCGCAAGTTATTGAACAAAATGCGCCGATTTGTTCAATTATTTTTTTCGGGCATAGGCGAAAAAAATTCTTGATTATGTCGGCGAATATTCCTATTTCGGTTTCAGCCCAAAGTCGCACGTGCCCGTGGGTGTCCGCCGATCCTCGATGTGGTGAGAAAATCGGTAAGGTACCTGGAATTAACCCCTCCAGTCGCTATTCCGGCCAACCGGAAAATGCGAGGACATCTGAAGCAACGACGGTGCGGGCCTTTTTGTTCTCTCCCGGCTTTCCATCAGCCGGGGTTACTGAAGAGGCACACCTTCATTGCCGGAAGTGCGGTTGGGATTATCCCTCCAATCCATGGCAGACAAAGCGAATTAGCGCCGCTTGCGGCACTGGTTCATTATCCGCGCTTCGCGCATTTGCATGGTTCCGGGGTCTCCACCGGCTGGTACCTGAGCGAATGAGCGTCGCCCTTTGTCCTCTGGGTCTTTCTCCCGGAGCTTTTGGAATTGAAAGGGATTTGACATGACCACGCAACGTATTCGCGACTTTCTCGCTACCCGACGTCCGGACGGTCCCTGCCTAATCGTCGATCTCGATGTCGTTCGCGACAATTTTCACGCTTTCCGTCATGCCATGCCCGACAGCGCCATCTACTATGCTGTCAAGGCCAACCCGGCTCCGGAAGTGCTGCGCCTGCTCGCAAGCCTTGGCTCCAACTTCGATTGCGCGTCCGTCGCTGAAATCGAAATGGCGCTCGACGCTGGTGCGACGGCTGCCCGCATCTCCTTCGGCAACACGATCAAGAAGGAGCGCGATATCGCCCGTGCGCATGCACTCGGTATCAACCTCTTCGCCGTCGACAGCCATGAGGAAGTCGAGAAGATTTCCCGTGCCGCTCCCGGCGCCCGTGTGTTCTGCCGCGTCCTGACCGACGGTGAAGGCGCCGAATGGCCGCTTTCCCGCAAGTTCGGCTGCGTCCCGCAGATGGCTGTCGACGTTCTCGTCTACGCCCATCAGCTCGGTCTGCAATCCTACGGCGTGTCGTTCCATGTMGGCTCGCAGATGACCAAGGTCGATGCCTGGGATGCGGCTCTTGCCGATGCCAAGCGCGTCTTCGTCTCGCTCGCCAAGCAGGGTATCCACCTGCAGATGGTCAACATGGGCGGCGGTTTCCCGACCAAGTATCTGCGCGACGTTCCGTCGGCTGAAGCCTATGGCAAGGCGATCTTTGCTTCTCTGCGCGCTCATTTCGGCAACCAGATCCCGCACACGATCATCGAGCCGGGCCGCGGCATGATCGGCAATGCCGGCGTGATCAAGGCTGAAGTCGTCCTGATTTCGAAGAAGTCGGACAACGATGCCGCTCGCTGGGTCTTTCTCGACATCGGCAAGTTCGGCGGCCTCGCCGAAACCATGGACGAGGCGATCCGCTACCCGATCCGCACGGAGCGCGACGCCGACGAAATGGAAGCCTGCGTCATTGCCGGCCCGACCTGTGATTCGGCCGACGTGCTCTATGAAAAGAACCTCTATCCGCTGCCGGTGACGCTCACCATTGGCGACGAGGTCCTGATCGAAGGCACCGGTGCCTACACCACGACCTACTCGGCTGTGGCGTTCAACGGCTTCGATCCGCTGAAGGCCTATATCATCTAAGGCATGCATCCCGAAAAGTGCGAAGCGGTTTTCGGATAAGATCATGCCAAAGAGAAACCTCAGCTTAGCTGAGGTCTGATATCGCCGGCCCCGTAATCAGCCGGGGCGGCAAACTCACAATTCCCTTTAGCACCGCTGATAACGGTATTGGGCACGGGAGGCCGAGATGGCCGCTGTTCTTGATTCTGTACGCGCATTCTTTGCGCCTTCCACTTTCACCCTCGACCTGGAAAACGCAGGCGATGTCGTTGCGCGCGAAAATCTGCTGGATCGCGCCATGGGCGCGGAGCGCCGCAAGAAGTCGTCCGAAAAGTTGCGCCAGGGCCGCGTTCCGGCCGAAGGCCTGGCACTGGTCGCCCGCGATCGCGCCGGTCATGTCGTCGGCACGGTTCGCCTGTGGAACGTCGAGGCCGGTGTCGATCGCGAGACCCGTCCGGTCGATGCGCTGCTGCTCGGGCCGCTAGCGGTCGATCCCGCCTATGAAGGCAAGGGTATGGGTTCGGCGCTGATGCGCGCAGCCATCCTGGAAGCCAAGAAGCGCGGCCATGGTGCGATCCTGCTCGTCGGCGATGCGCCCTACTATGAGCGCTTCGGCTTCTTTGCCGCAAAGACCCGCCATCTTATCATGCCCGGCCCGTTCCAGCGCGAGCGTTTCCTTGCTCTTGAGCTCAAGGAAGGCTGGCTCGACAGCGCTGCCGGCATAATCGTCGCCAGCGGCCGCAAGCTTGCTCAGCCGCCGATCGCCAAGGCTGCGTAAGACAAACAAATAAAGCGGTTTGGCGATCCCGTGAGACGCTGAACTGCTCAAAAATCTCGATTCGCCTTCGCCCATCCTGAGCGGAGGCGTTTTTATTTGGCCGCCTTCACGCCGTCCTTCGCCGGATCGTAGCCGTCCGTCAGCGTTTTCAGAAATGCGACGACATCGGCGATTTCCGTATCGTTCAGAGCCGGGGCATTGCCGAGTTTGCGGTTCATGGGCGCGTCGATGACGTCGATATTGGCCTGATATTGTGCCGGCAGGTCGTTGTATTGCAGGATCTTGCCACTCGCATCCTTTGGATAGATCTCGGCCGGATTGGTATCGCGCTTGACGTAGAAGCGGGTGACATCCTCCAACGAGTGGTAGACGCCATTGTGGAAGAAGACGTGGCGGGCGGCGACATTGCGCAGCGTCGGGGTCTTGAAGAGCCCGCAATTCTGCGGCTGGGCCGAGTAGGTGTCGTTGCGCAGCGGGCCGCAGATGCCGGTATCGTAATAATGCGCGTCGGCATTGGCCGGAATGTCTGGATTGCGCGGTGTGCCAAGCGCCTCGAATTCGAAATCGGTGAAGTTCGGCATCTGGCCGTCGCCCGTCATCTTGTCGAGATGGCAGGAGGCGCAATTGCCCTTCTTGGGATCGTCGAACAGCTTCAGTCCGCGCATTTCAGCGTCCGAGAGCACCGCCTTGCCGCGCAGATAATAGTCGTATTTGCTCGAAAACGGATGGAAGGAGGGCTCTTCGATCTGATAGCGCGCCAGCGCAAAACCGACTTCGGCGATCGTCATATCCTGGTCGTTGAGGATATTGTTGCCGAAGAGGGCGCCAATGTCCTTGCCGTAGCTCTGTTTCAGCTTGGCATAGACGGTGGCAGCATCGGCATTGGCCATCTCGAAGGGCGAGATCATCGGCTGCAGCGCTTGTTCTTGCAGCGAATCGACCCGGCCGTCCCAGAACATGCCGCCCTGCGGCACCATATCCGGCGCATTCGAATCGGCCTTGACGACGGCCTGCGCAGTCAGCGGCCCCGCGACGGTGGCGGGGGTATTGGCGAGCGCCACGCCGGAGGCCTCAGTCATTGGTGCTGCTTCGGCTGCTTCGTCGGCAGCACTTTCCGCGCCGACGGAGAAGGAAGGCGTCAACATTTTGTAGGCGAGGCTCGGTACGGTGCGGATGCCCGGCTGGTCGAGATGCGGGCCGCCGAGCTGCACGGCGTGGTCATTAGCCGGCGCATAGTGGTTGTTGGGATCGTGGCAGGTCGCGCACGACATCTGGCCGCTCCTCGAGAGCGATGGATCGAAGAACAGCTTCTTGCCGAGCTGAGCAACGGCGCTCAGCGAAGCCGGATCGTCATAGGTATTTGCGGCGACGGCATTGGCGGCGGGTTCGCTCGCCAAGCCGATGGTCGCCCCCGCGAGCGAGACGCTCGCGAGTGCGATCAGGGGAAGGAAATGGTGCTTCTTCAAGGACATCGTCCATCCCCTCGTTCTTGGCTTAGGAAGCGCTGTTGCCGGTCTTCGTGTCGAGGATCAACTTCTGCGCATCGCCCTTCGACCAATCGAACATGTTGTTCAGCGAGCCGGAAATCGCATCGAACGAGCCGCCACCGAGGCGTTCGCCGGCCATCCAGTTGTCTTCAATGAAGCGCATGACGGAGGTCTGGTCGGTCAAGGTGTGGTCGACGAAGTTGACCTTGGAGTAGGGCGAGATCACCAGCAGCGGCTGGCGCGTGCCGTAGCCGCAGCGGCCCTGGGCCGGCTGTCCGTTGACGCCCGGCAGCGGCGTACCGGTGGAGCAACCGTCGCCGTTCAGCACGTCATAACCCTTGACGCCAATCTTCGACGGATTGACGACAGCGTGGGCGTGGTCATACCAGCCGTCGGAATCGTCGTAGAGCACGATGATGGCAGTGTCCTTCCAATCCGGCGAATTCTGAACGGTATTGACCACCTGGGTCACGAATTCCTGCTCGTCGAGCGGATCGGAATAGCCGGCATGACCGTCCTGATAGGCAGGTGCCTTCAGGAAGCTGACGGTCGGCATGTTGCCGTTCTTCAGCGCCGCATAGAAGTCCGTCATGTCGTACTGGTGGTTGGCCGCATCAGTGCTGCCGATCGCAGCAACCGAGGACGGACGCGCATGCGTCGGGTTTGCGGTCGAGGCGTAGTACTGGAACGGCTGGTGATGCGGGATATAGTCAACGCTGTTGACCTGGGTGACTGTCGAGGTCGTTGCGCGTTTGCAGCCCGTCGTGCCGTCGGCATTGGTCACCGTCAGATCGAAGCCGCCTTCGAAGAAGCCCCAGGTGATGTTGTGTTCGTTCAGCATGTCGCCGATGTTCTTGCCGTACATCAGCCCCGTCTGGCCGACCGAGCAGACGTCGCCAGTCGGATCGAAGTCGCTGATGACAGTCCAGCCGCCATTGCCGTCAGGCACGATACGGCCCTTGGAATAGGTGCCGTCCTTCTCCAGCGTATAGCCGGGCGGCAGGATGGCGCCGTTGGTCTGGCCGGAGATGAGGTTCAGCGCGCCGGGGGTCGACGGGCCGAAATTGGTGGAGAAGGAATTGTCGTTCAGGGCATAGTGCTGAGCGTAGTTCCAGAGCGCCGTGACGGTGTTGCCGTCATAATAGCCCATGACCTGGCCCTTGGTGCCGAAAGCGCCGGCAGCACCCTTGGTGCCCCTGCCGGTATTGGCCGGGAACAGGTCCATCGCGAAGTTGTTGTAAGCGGCTTGCTCGGCGGTATAGCCGTGGTTCTGCGACTGGGTTGCTGCCTGCGTGCGATCGAGGCGGAAAGGAGCGGCAGCATCGGCGCMGTTCGCCGCATTCGTCTTGTTTGGATTGTTGTCGAGAAGACCGGCATTGGCGAGCGTGTTGATATCGGTCGGCGTGTTATCCGCGGCCTTGAATGCCGGCTCACCATCGACGTTTGCGGCCTTGGGGTAGGTCGCGAAATAATGGTCGAAGGAAACGTTTTCCTGGAAGACGACGACCAGATGCTTGATCGGCATCGCGGTATTGGTTGGCGGGGCCTTATCGGCAGCGCCGGCGGTGGAACAGAGCGAAATCAGGGTAAGCGCGCTGCCGGCGGCAAGGGCGGCGCGACGCGAAAGACGGATCATTGTCATATCCTCTCGAGTGGGGGTCCGTGCCTCGACGCTTAAAATGCGCCGCGCCGAGGCGGAAAGAACCATTTCGAGCTATCAACGGAGCATGACAGTTCCATGAAGGATAGGGCGAGGGGATTCCGCTTTTGTCGAACATGGCGGCGGGCGACAAAAGGCTGATTCTGCAGCGAGGGCCAATGACCAACGGAGAGCGCCCGTCGGGAAACGCGGCGATGCTACCTTATGTCACGGGCTAAAGGTGAGCTCCTTCATCCGCCCTCGTGGTTCGAGACGGCCCTATGGGCCTCCTCACCATGAGGGCTCCTCCTCCCGCTCCGCCGCTCAAGCAGCTCAGTGCTTGAGACAGAGAAAGCCATTTGATTTTCAAATACTGGCGCTCATTCCGTCCTCATGGTGAGGTGCACTGACGCCGGAGCGTAGCGATGGCGGCAGGGCCTCGAACCACGAGGGTCGGCCACGAGGCCGCGGCGCGTTCAACTAGATGTTCTGATCCATCGTCTCGGCCGGAATTTCGTCGGCGCGGTGGATGCGGACGACCGTGGCTGGTACGCCGGCGACGGTGCAATGGGCCGGAACCGGCTTCACCACGACGCTACCAGCCGCAACCTTGCTGAAGGCGCCGACTTCAATGTTGCCGAGGATTTTTGCGCCGGCGCCGATCATGACGCCGTGGCGGATCTTCKGATGCCGGTCGCCGGTTTCCTTGCCGGTGCCTCCGAGCGTGACATTCTGCAGAATGGAGACTTCATCTTCGATGACGGCAGTCTCGCCGATGACGATGCCGGAACCGTGATCGAGCATGATGGACGAGCCGATCCTTGCCGCCGGATGAATATCCGGGCCGAAGACCAGCGAGGCCAGGTTGGAAAGCCAACTGGCGATTTCCGGCCGGCCTTCCGTCCAGAGCGCATGGGCGATGCGATGGGTCTGCAGGGCGTGGAACCCCTTGAGGTTCAACAGCGCATGCAAATAGGTCGTGCAGGCGGGATCGCGGGTACGGACGGCGACGAGGTCGGCCTCCGTTGCCTGCAGGATCGCGATATGCCGCGTCAGCACCTCATGAAACAAGGCGAAGAGATCGTCGGTTTCGATCTTGGCGACGGAAAGCCGGGCGACCAACACATTGGCGAGGCTTTCGGCATCCGACTGCGTTGCGATGATCTGCGCCGCGAGCAGCGGGCGCAGGGTCGGTTCGCGGCCGGCGAGATCGGCGGCCTCGTGGCGGATCACGTCCCATACGCTGCCGGCTAGGGCAGCGCGATGTTCGGCGATTGCCGTTCCTGTCTGGGACATGGCCATGTCTTTCTCGTCAAGCGGAAACGTCAACCACGCCGCAATCGCCGGCCTCGGAGGCAAAGGCGAGCAGCTTGCCGGATTTGCTCCAGCTCATGGAGGTGATCGCACCTTTGCCTGGGCGGCGCAAGAGCGCTTCCTTGGAGTCGCCGATGCGCACCGCAAGGATCATGCCGTCAATGAAGCCGATCGCCAGGATGTCTTCCACCGGATGAAACTTGACCGACGTCGCCATGATGTTGCCACGGGTGCCGAGTTCCAGCGGTGCCTTGCCCATCGGGCCATCTTTGCCCTGAAACGGCCAGACGATTGCCGCCGGTGCGCCGGAGGAGGCGAGCCACTTGCCCTTGTTGGACCAGGAGAGCGATTTCACCTTGGCGGGATAGCCGGTCATGCGCATGTGCCGGGCTTCGGCGCCGGGCTTCGCGTCCATCTTCCAGCCGTGAAGGGCGTTTTCCTGCATGCTGGTGACGACGAATTGACCGTCGGGAGAGAAGGTGACGCCGGTATGGGCGCCCTTCCACTCCAGATTGACCGGCTGCGCGGCCATGCCGACCCAATGCAGCGACACGCCGTTATAGCGCGCGACAGCGATACGCAGGCCCTTCGGCGCGAAGGCGATGCCTTCGACGGTGCGCTCCTCGGTAAATTCCTTGATGGAGCCATCTGCCAGCCGCACGAAGCTGCTTTTCCCGTAGGCGTAGGCAACAGCGCCCTGCGGACCGGCGGCGACCTGGGTGATCCATTTGCGCGGAGCTTCGGCAAGCACGGTAACGCCACCATCCGCGGCAATCCGGAGAACCTTGCCRTCCTCACCGCCGGAAATCAGGCTGTCGCTGTGGGGATCGCGAATGCAGGTGAGCATGCCCTGATGGGCTTCGGTCACCTTCTCGCCGCCTTCCAGGCGATGAATCGCGCCGGCGGCGCTGGCGAAGAAGGGGGTATCACCTAAAAATTCGACGGCCAGAACGTGGCCGTCGATATCAAGCGGAGCAACAGTCGGCATCAGGCGGCCGCCTCGCAGGCCTTGAAGCTGTTTTCCAGCTTTTCCCGGTCGAGTTCGCGGCCGATGAAGACCAGGCGGCTCTCATGCTTTTCGCCATCCTTCCAAGGGCGCTGGTGATCACCTTCGATGATCATGTGCACGCCCTGGACAACATAGCGCTCCGCATCTCCCTTGAAGGCGATAATGCCCTTGAGGCGCAGAATGTTCGGGCCGTCCGTTTGCGTGACCTTCTGGATCCAGGGGAAGAAGCGCTCCGGGTTCATCTCACCGCCGCGCAACGAGACCGACTGTACGGTCACGTCGTGTATTGGCGACGGGGCGTGGTGATGGTGGTCGTGATCATGATCATGGTGGTGATGATCGTGATCGTGATCGTGGTCATGATGATGGTGATCATGGTCGTGATGATCGCAATCCGGGCCGCAGACATGATCGTCATGGCCGTGCTCGAGGAAATGTGGATCGTTTTCCAGTGCGCGCTCGAGGTTGAAGGCGCCCTGGTTCAGAACGCGGGCGAGATCGACGCCGGAGCGAGTGGTCTTGTAGACGCGGGCGGCCGGGTTGATGGCGCGGACGATGTCTTCGATCTGAGCCAGCTCTTCCGCAGAGACGAGATCGGACTTGTTGATGACGACCACATCGGCAAAGGCGATCTGGTCTTCCGCCTCGCGGCTGTCCTTCAGGCGCAACGGCAGATGCTTGGCATCGACAAGGGCAACGACGGCATCGAGTTCGGTCTTGGCGCGCACATCGTCATCCATGAAGAAGGTCTGAGCGACGGGAACCGGATCAGCAAGGCCGGTGGTTTCAACGATGATGCCGTCGAAACGGCCGGGACGGCGCATCAAGCCCTCAACGACGCGGATCAGGTCTCCACGCACCGTGCAACAGACGCAGCCATTGTTCATCTCGTAGATTTCTTCGTCGGATTCCACGATCAGATCATTGTCGATGCCGATCTCGCCGAACTCATTGACGATGACGGCATATTTCTTGCCGTGGTTTTCGGAGAGGATACGGTTCAGCAGCGTCGTCTTGCCGGCGCCGAGATAGCCGGTCAGGACGGTGACAGGAATGGGCTTCTGCGTGGCTGTTTCGGTCATGGGAGCCTCGAAATACGGGAATTTGCCCCGGAGAGCGGAAAGTGATCGGGTTCCATATAAGGAGTTGGCGGCGCCAGTTCAAAGGCTTTTGTATGTTATAAGATCACATTAGGTTTGGGGCGGCTGGTTCGATGTCGGTCTGAGAGAAATCATTTCCGACGAAGAGAAGAGGGCAGTCATATTCCTTGGCGGTGGCGTAGGCGAAGCAATCGCCGTAGTTAAGGCCAGCGGGATGGATGCCTTTGCCCCAACGTGAATATGCATCTGCGGCCCGCTCCGCACGTTCCGACGTAACCTCGATGATCTCTAAGGCGGGAGATGTCAAAAGCTCCCGCATTTGCTTCTCGAAGCCGCGCCGCGTCGCTACAATGAGCGCTTCGAGCATTGTTCCAGCGGAGATGAGAATACGATTCTCATTTTGAAATACCACCTCGCAAGCGGCGGCATGCAATTCATTTGCAAGCATTGCGACAAGGGCTGACGTGTCAACAACGATCACTTGGGCAAGCCGTATTCATCGTAGAGGAAATCTTGGCTTCTGGCGGCATCGGGGCCTGGAGGGAGGTCTTTTTTCCTGACTTCCTCTTGTAATCTCTTGATAAGATTTTCTTTTTCTTCAGAAGTCATGGGCTTTTTCATCGGCTGTATGCGCGCAGCCGGCAGGCCGTCCTGCGTCAGCACGATTTCTTCGCCTTGCTTGGCAAGGCGGACCAATTCTTTGAGTTGGCCCTCAGCATCATCGAGGGAAATACGCATGTCCGCCTCCCGGTGGAGAAAGGGAATTCATCAATAAGATGATGGATTGTACCACTTGATACAAGTGATCGGCTATCTCCACGGCTCCACATCGAACCGATCGACATCCCTCAACAACTCCACTAGGCCCTTCACGGCATGGGCGATCAGCCGTTCGCCTTTCTCGGCCGTCGCAACACTCGCATTGCCGGCCACGCCTTGCACATTCAGATCCGACATCCTCCAGCCGAAGGCATGGGGGCCATAGGCGCGCAGATGTTTGAAGCGCTTGATGAAATCGGATTGCCGGGAAGGAAAATCCGCAGCTTTGGTCACGTCGACTTTCTCCGGGTGGAGCGCGAGCATGACCGAGGTCTCGATATCGCCGCCGTGGATATCGATGGCCTTGTCCTCTGGCGCAATCAACCCTTCCGGCACGCCGAAGCGCGTCCAACTGGTCGCGACGGCCAGCATTCCGAAGCGCAGGCGCGCTTCCGTCGCCACGATGGTCATCAGGGGTGAGTTGCCGCCATGGGCGTTCAACATGACGAATTTGCGGATGCCGAGGTGGTGCATGTTTTCGGCAATACCAAGCCATCGGTTGACAGCTTCGTCGAAGGCGAGTGTCTTGGTGCCGGTAATATCCATGTGCTCGATGGAGTAACCGATTGGCTCCACGGGCAAAAAAGTGACGGGCAAATCGGCTGGCAGCGCCGTCTTCAGGCGGGCGACGATGCCTGCCGCAATCAAGGTGTCGGTCTCGAAAGGCAGGTGGGGGCCGTGTTGTTCATGGGCGCCAAGCGGCAGGACGGCGATCCAGTTTGCCCGGTCCACTGGCGTCAGCGTCCTATCATTGTCATCGAAACGCGCCATAGGCTGTGCCATCTGCAGATGTGCCTCTTGTTTATGTCAATAAGCTGCGCAATGTCATATCGTGATGCTGCAGCGGCGGAAAGATCAACGGAATCACGATGGGTAAGAAGAACAAAGACGGGAAAAAAAGTAAGTCGGGTAAGAAGAAGGACCACGGCGACTACACGCTTGCCGATTTGTCGCCCGCGTTGACGCAGGCGGCACGGTCCATGCGCACGGTTCTGACGCGCAACCTGACGGCAAGCGGCCTTTACGCGGGCCAGGATGGCGTCATCCTCGCGCTGGCGGAGAGCGATGGCCTGCCGGCAGGGACGCTCGCGCAGAAGCTCGGCGTCAAGGCGCCGACCATGACCCGCACGATCGGGCGCATGGAAGCGCAGGGCTTCGTCGAGCGGCGGCCCGATGCCGCGGACGCCCGGTTGACAAAGGTCTATCTCACAGAGGCCGGGCGCAACAGCGTGACAGAGATCACCAGTTCGGCGGCGGTTTGCGATGAACTCGCCACACGCGGTTTTTCGGAGAAGGATGTCCGTTCGCTCGTGCGCCTGTTGAAGGCGATCGATGGCAATCTTCAGGCCGGCGACCATGAGGAAGATGATGGGGAATTCTAAGAATCCTAAAGGATTCGAGTTGCGCGGCGCGATTTAAGCTTTTAATTAAAGTTTTTAAATTCCGGAATCGTGAGACGCCGGGATCATATATTTGGCTGCGTTTCACGGGGAGGGGAGCGCATGGCGCAAAAGATAAAGCTTTCGACCATTGCAGAAACGCTGGGTATTTCAACGGCGACGGTATCTCTTGCCTTACGCGACAGCCCGCTGGTGGCGGTGAATACGCGTGAGAAGATCAAGGATCAGGCGCGCACGCTCGGCTATATCTATAACCGCCGCGCGGCGAGCCTCAGGACATCGCGATCCGGGATCATCGGCGTCGTCGTCCACGACATCATGAACCCGTTCTACGGGGAGATTCTGAAGGCGATCGAGAGCGAACTCGACCGCAGCCGCCATACGTTCATTCTCTCCAATCACTATGATTCGGTCGAGAAGCAGCGGACCTTCGTCGAAACCCTGCTGCAGCTCGGAGGCGATGGCATCATCATGTCGCCGGCAATCGGCACGCCGCCGGAAGATTTCGATCTGGCGGAGGAAAACGGCATGCCGGCCATCCTTGTCGCCCGTTCGATGGAGGGGCTGGATCTGCCGACCTTTCGCGGGGACGACAGCTACGGCATTTCGCTCGCAACGAATCACCTGATCAGCCTCGGTCACCGCACCATCGCGATGATCGGCGGCACGGACCAGACCTCCACCGGCCGTGATCGCTATCAGGGCTATGTGAACGCTCTGCGCAAGGCAGGCATCGAGGTCGATCCCAATCTGCGTATTCCCGGCGCTCGCTCCAAGCAGGGCGGTTTCGAGGCGGCGGTCCATCTCCTGTCATTGCCGCAGAAGCCGACGGCAGCCGTCTGCTGGAACGATCTCGTGGCCATTGGTTTGATGAACGGCATCTCCCGCGCTGGCCTCGTGCCGGGCAAGGATATTTCGGTTACCGGCTATGACGATCTGGAAGAGGCGGCGATCGCGACGCCGGCGCTGACGACGGTGTGGAACGGCCAGGCGGAGGTCGGAAGGCTTGCGGCGCGCGCGCTTTTGGATAGGTTGGCGGGCAGCCATGAGCCGGATGGTATTCATCTCATMAAGCCCGAAATGCGCATCCGTCAATCGACATCTCCMTACCAGGCGCGCCAATAGCGCCGAACCGCATCTTCAAGAGGAAAGATCATGTCCGATAATCGCGTCGCCGTCCTCGTTCCGGGGAAGATACACCCGCGTGTTCTCGAAACGCTCAACGGCCGCTTCGATATCGTCGCGCTCGATCGCAGCGAGAGCCCGAGGGTCGATGCGGAAACGGCGGCGCGTGTGCGTGGCGTAGCGGTGTCGGGTGGCTTCGATGCCGTCTGGATGGATGCCTTCCCCAATATCGAAGTCATCGCCAATTTCGGCGTCGGCTATGACGGCATCGATGTCCGCCATGCGGCTTCGAAGGGCATCGTGGTTACCAACACGCCCGATGTGCTCAACGATGAGGTGGCCGATACGGCGATTGCCTTGCTGCTGAACACGCTGCGGCAGTTTCCGCAAGCGGAAACCTGGCTGCGTGAGGGTCGCTGGGTGAAGGAAGGGCCTTTTCCGCTCTCGCCTTTCTCCCTGAAGGGGCGTCGCGTCGGCATCTACGGTCTCGGCCGGATCGGCCTGGAGATCGCCAGACGGCTGGAGCCGTTCAAGGTGAAGATCGGCTATCACACGCGCTCGCCGCGCGACTCCTTGCCTTACGACTACTATCCGACCCTGAAGGAGATGGCACAATCGGTGGATACGCTGATCTCCATCGTGCCGAAGACGCCGGAAACGCACAAGGTCATCAATGCCGAGATCCTGTCGGCGCTCGGACCGCAGGGCGTGTTCATCAATGTCGGGCGCGGCTGGTCGGTGGATGACGATGCGCTGATCGCAGCCCTGCGGAACGGCACGCTTGGCGCTGCCGGCCTTGATGTTTTCTACGATGAGCCATACGTCCCTGCTGCCTATCTCTCGCTGCCGAATATCTCGCTGCTACCGCATGTGGCATCCGCCTCGGTGCCGACGCGCAACGCGATGGCAGATCTCGTGGCGGACAATATCATCGCATGGTTCGGCAAGGGCGCCGCGCTGACCCCGGTACCGGAGACCCCGGTGAAATCGAAGGCTTGATCAAATCGCTTGCTGGTGGCGAGGGGCGGCCAAAGGCTGCTCCTTGCTCGCCGCATAATCGCGCACGGCATCGCCGAAGGCGACAAACAGCTTGCGTGAAGGCGAATCGGTTTCCGCCCAATATTCCGGATGCCACTGCACGCCGACGGCGAAGGCCTTGGCGTCGATGACCGAGACGGCTTCGATCGTGCCGTCTTCGGCGACGGCTTCCACCTGCAGCCGCGGCGCCGTTTCGGCGATCGCCTGACGGTGCAGCGAGTTTACGCGCACTTCGCCGGGGCCGACGACGCGGGCGATGCAGGAACCTTCCTTGACGAACACGCTTTGGCGGATCGAATACATCGTGTCGCGATCGACATTCGGCGGTTTGCGGTGATCCCAGATGCCCGGCTGCTCCTGGATTTCGCTGGCGAGCGTGCCGCCCAGCGCGACGTTCAGCTCCTGGATGCCGCGGCAGATGGCGAGCATCGGGATGGCACGATCGATGGCACGGCGAATGAGTGGCAGCGACGTGGCGTCGCGGGCCGGATCAAAAGGACCGTCGCTCTCGCGCGCTTCCATGCTGTAGAGCGAGGGGTGCACGTTGCTGGCGKAGCCGGAGACGAGCAGGCCGTCGACTCGGTCGAGAATGGCGTMGATATCGTTGCCGTCTTCCATCGCCGGGACGATCAGTGCCATCAGGCCCGCAGCTTTGACGGCTGCCCGGATGTATTGCTGCTGCACCGCATGCCAAGTCACGCCATCGAATTCGCGGATATCGGCAGGAATGGCGACGATCGGTCTGGGCATGCAAGGCTCCGGAGAAGTGCAAAACTATCGGGGTTAGTTGAGACCCCGGCATGAATATGGTGTCAATGCCGGGGCGGGTCAAATCTAAGCGAAGAGCGACGCTTCAGCAACGCGGACTGGTTGCGAAGAGGCTTTGTTTCCGTTCGTCATGACGATGTACAGGAATCGCCATAATGCAGTGCAAAAGCAACCTTGAAAGACAAACCACGGCGTGATTAGCTCCATCACTTGCGCCATATCGGGAGAGCATGTTTCCCGCAATGCCATCTGTACGGGAGGTTTCGATGGATCGCCGTTCGTTCATCAGGCGGGCCGGAGCGGTTGGCGCGGGCGCGGCCGCCTCGGCGCTCGCCAGTCCCGCTGTGGCTCAGGAATATCCGAAGATCACCTGGAAGATGACCTCTTCCTTTCCGAAGAGCCTGGATACGATCTATGGCGGCGCGGAGGACATCGCCACGCATGTTTCGGAAGCGACGGGCGGCAATTTCGTCATCCAGACCTATGAAGCGGGCGAGATCGTGCCCGGCGCGCAGGCGGCCGACGCGGTGAGCGCCGGGACGGTCGATGCCGCCCACACCTGTTCCTATTATTTCTGGACCAAGGACCCGACCTATGCCATCGGCACGGCTCTGCCGTTCGGCCTTAATGCCCGGCTCTCCAATGCTTGGTTCTACCAGGGCAACGGCAACAAGCTGATGAACGAGTTTTACGCCACGCAGGGCATTTTCGGCCTGCCGGCCGGCAATACCGGCGTGCAGATGGGCGGTTGGTTCCGCAAGGAAATCAATACGCTGGACGATCTCAAGGGCCAGAAGATGCGCATTGCTGGCCTGGCCGGAAAGGTCATCGAAAAGATCGGCGTCGTGCCGCAACAGGATATCCCGATCAATGACGTATTTGCCGCGCTCGACAAAGGTACGATCGATGCGGTGGAGTGGGTCGGCCCTTATGACGATCTGAAACTCGGTTTCCAGAAGATCGCCAAATATTATTACTATCCCGGATGGTGGGAAGGGGGTGCCGTCGTGCACGCCTTCTTCAATCTGGAAAAATGGAACGCGCTGCCGAAGAATTATCAGGCGATCCTCGCGGATGCTTGCTCCTTTGCCAACACCAACATGCTGGCGAAATACGATGTGAAAAATCCGCAGGCGTTGAAGGAGATCGTCAAGCAGGGCGTGACGTTGCGCCCGTTCAGCCAGGAAATTCTCGAGGCGTGTTTCCAGGCGGCTATGGGAATCTATGCTGATCTCTCGAAATCGAACAATTATTTCAAGCGGATCTATGATGATCAGGTTGCTTACAAGAAGGATGCCTATCTCTGGATGCAACTTTCCGAATACACTTTCGATACCTTCATGATGATCCAGCAGAGGGCGGGCAAACTTTGACCGGTCGCGCCCCTATTTTCAGTGATTTGTGTTTTAGCAATTGATGATTGAAGAAATATAGTCTGAGTAGAATCAGTTTTAACCGATTGCACGAATACGATGCAAAATATCACTCAAAATTAGTGTAAGTAACCGAGATGATTAGAAAATCCGTCCAGATACCCACTATTTGGGCAATCAAATTTTAAAAAGTTTCAACTAGAGTGCCTGCCGCATCAGGGGAACTCTGAATGAAGCCTCAAAGCCCGGACACGGTACCG
Organism: Rhizobium sp. BR 317; assembly: GCF_047445835.1. Classification (NCBI taxonomy): domain Bacteria; kingdom Pseudomonadati; phylum Pseudomonadota; class Alphaproteobacteria; order Hyphomicrobiales; family Rhizobiaceae; genus Rhizobium; species Rhizobium sp. BR 317. Next base: position 209,190 of record NZ_JARWLB010000006.1, read on the forward strand.
ACAGATGTTTATCTGTCGTTCGTAAGTTCGCTTTTCGGAAACCGTAAAACGTTGTTTACGGGTGTGTTCGTTCACGTCCTCACGTATGTCATCGTGTTCTTGAGCACGGATGCGAGCATCTATCTCGGTCTCTGTCTCGCCTTTATCGCCGTTTTCGCTTTCCGCATGTATTCCTTCTGGCAGTTTGACGCCGCCAATAAGCATGCCTTTTCGCGCGCCGATATCGCGCGTTGGGAAACGCGCTATGTGCTCGGCGCCGCAGGGACGGCAGGTATTCTCGGCATCGGTAGCGGCTACGCGATCCTGATCGTCCAGGATCCGTTGGCGGAGTTCATCTGTATCGCTGTGACCATGGCATCGATGGTGTCGATCGTCGGCCGCAATTATGGTTCGCAGAAGGCGATCGACCTGCAGACCATGGCCTGCTGCCTGCCGATCATCATCGCTTGCCTGATGTCGGAGCAGCTTTACAAGTCCATCGTCTCCATCATGCTCGTGCCCTTCGGGTTGACGACGCGTTCGATGGCCAATGGCGTGCGCGAATTTCTCTATAAGAATGTCATCGCTTCGCGTGAGATATCGTTGATTGCCGACCGGTTCGACACGGCGCTCAACAATATGACGCACGGCTTGTTCATGCTGGATGCCGACAATCGCATCCTGGTGGTGAACCGCAAAGCCTGCGAGCTTTTGAATCTGGCGCATCAGGAGCAGCTCCGGGACTGCGAATTCGACGTCGTGCTGCGCTATGGCGCCCGCCATGCCTTCATCGACGGCTCGCTGCCCGGCCTGATCCAGCGGCAGATGGCGCAGCTCGTCAGCGGCTCGATATCGCGCACCCTCATTCAGTTCAATGAGGATCTGTTTCTGGAGTTTTCGGCAAGCCGCCGCGCCGACGGCATTGTCATTCTGATTTTCGAGGACGTGACGCCGCGCATTCGCGCCGAGCGCAAGATCCTGCATATGGTGCGCTTCGACCCACTGACCGGCCTGCCGAACCGCGAATATTTCGTTGACCTCGTAAAGGAAAAGCTGGCCGCTCGCACCCGCGAGAGCCAGATTGGTCTTCTGGTTCTCGATGTGGACGACTTTAAGCACGTCAATGATACCAAGGGGCATTTTATCGGTGATCGGCTGCTGGTCGCCATAGCCGCGCGGCTGAAGGAAAGGGCGGGAGATATGGCGCTTTCCGCTCGCCTCGTCGGGGATCAATTTGTCTTGTTTTTCCCGAATGAGGATGGCGAGCCGGATCTGGATAGCCGCATTCGTGCGCTGCACGCCGCCATGGCCGGTCTCTACGATGTCGACCGCAATAGTTTCCGCGTTTCCTTCAGCGGTGGCTATGTGACCATGTCGAGCCGCGATTTCCGTCCGGAGGAGTGGCGGATCAAGGCCGATCTGGCGCTGTTCGAAACCAAGTCGCGAATGAAGGGTGGATGCTCTGCCTTCGAGGAGGAAATGGATGCGCGCTACGTTGAGCGGCAGAAGCTGAAAGAGGATCTGCGCGAGGCCATCGAGGGCGGCAAGCTGCATGCCGTCTATCAGCCGATGTTCGCGCCGGATGGCAGCCGCATCGATTGCTGCGAAGCTCTGTCGCGGTGGGTACATCCGGAAAAAGGCTCGATTCCACCGAACGTCTTCGTGCAGATCGCCGAGGAAATGGGCATCGTGACTGGCATCACCCGCTTCATGCTCAATCAGGCCTGCCGAGACTGCGCCACCTGGCCGGAGTCGATCTCGGTCTCGGTCAATCTCTCGGCACAGGACCTACGCAGCAACGACATCGTCACCATGGTCATGGAAGCGCTCGATGCATCGGGGCTGGACCCGTCGCGGCTGCATCTGGAAGTCACCGAAAGCTGCTTGATGGATGAAATTGCGATCGTGCGGTCCATTCTCGTCGACCTGCGTACCAGGGGCATCACCATCGCCATCGATGATTTCGGCACCGGCTTCTCCAGTCTCAGCTATCTCGATACGTTGCCGGTGGATATCGTCAAGATCGACCGCTCTTTCGTCCGCGACATCACCACGGACAGCCGCCGTTTCAAGCTCCTGTGCGGCATCGCCGATCTTTCACGGGCTCTCAGCCTGGAAATCGTTATCGAGGGCGTGGAGACGCCGGAGCAGCTATCGCTCATTGAACAGTATGATCTGGCCGACATCGTCCAGGGCTACGTGTTTTCAGTTCCTGTGCCGCGGGATAGCATCGTCGAAATGGTGGACAATATCGGCCGCCACCAGCCGGCCATCCGGCAGGATAATGTGGCTTAGGCCTCGCCAAGCCGGCCAATCGCGAACGTTCTTCGTATTTGCCGCGGCCGTCGCGCCGAACTCATTCTTTCCAGCATAACCCCACCCGCCTCAGTGGTACGCAGGCATTTCCGCGACCGATACTTCCTTGCCTACCGTAACGATAGGCTCTTCCCAGCAAAATGGGAGGAGTGGCCAGCGAATCTACAATAATTAATAAATAAGAATTTGTGAATATTCGAATCTATACCGGTATCTGTAGTCAAAAAATTAACCTTAACGAACAAATAATTAATAAAAATTGAATCTAATATTGATCAATTTTTTGATTAATACCAATAATGGTCCGTTAAAATTACGGATAGCGAACATGTCTTATATGAGTACTTTGCAAAATAGCTTCGCCGGCAAGCTAATGGAGGTGCTTGATCACGTTGAATACCGCCGGATAGAGAGCAGCGAGGACATGGAGGATGTCGCCCGCCTGCGTTACAAGGCCTACAAAGCGCGTGAGGTTTTGCCGGTTGCGGCCAAGACCATGATCGACGAGATCGATTTCGACGAGCAGGCCTACGTTTTCGGCGTTTACTACTACGAAGAGCTGGTGAGCACGGTGCGAATACACCATGTCACGCCGGATCATCGCGTTTGCCAGTCGACCGGCATTTTTCCCGATGAAATTCATGCCTTTCTCGATGCCGGCATGACGCTGATCGATCCGGCGCGTTTCGCCATCGATCCCGAGTTCGAGCTTGAAATGCCGGCTCTGCCTTATCTGACGCTCAGACCGGCAATCGTCGGCGCCATCTATTTTGACACCGACCGCGTCATGCAGCATATCCGCCCAGCGCATGCCGCCTTCTACAAACGTGTCTTCTATGCCGATACTATCGTGCCGCCACGCATGACGGAGACCTATGGTTTCGAACTGACGCTGCTTGCTTCGCGGTCGAAGGAGATTCGCGGCAAGTTGATGGAACGATACCCATTCTTCGATTCGGAACCTTATGAGCGGCGGATGATGTTCTCCCGCGATGCTGAAGGTGGCACGCATCCCCTCACTGTTCTGCCGACGGCGCGAATGGCTGCAGGCGGCCGTGCCGCCGCTCGGCAGCAATTCGGCTAAGCCTTCTTGAGCCTCTGCGGCGTTCTCGTGCATTGCATTTTTCGCCGCTTTGTGTAACGCCTCGATTGAGGAAATTTGGCTGCGGTGTTTCGTAGAGATTCACCGCAGCTTTCGAGGCTGAACTCCAGTCGACCGGCGATTGCAAAAGCAGGTCGGGGGAGCGGATTGAGGGGAGATTTTTGAATGGCCGAACATCATACCGGACCGGTCGAGACGGGTGCTCCGATGGATTACAGGGAGCACGACAAGACCTACCATGGGTTTCTTTTCGTCGCCAGGGTCGGATCGGCGATCATCGCCGCGCTTTTGATAGCGATGGCGGCCGGTTTCTTCGGTCATGCCGGCTTCCTCGGCGGTCTGCTTATTTTCGGCGTTCTATCATTCATTGGCTCCATACTCGTGCGCTGATATTCCAGCGCGCTGATCGATGCAGGGCCGTCCGGCCCGCGCCTTCCCCGGAATGCTAGCCTGGTTCTGCAGGCTATTGCGCTGCTGTATTCAGCGGCGCTGTCGTTTGACGCGAGGTGGTATCGTTGGGCAATCTGGTTTTTGTCGCCAAAGAGACCGTGGCGGATGAGACGCGTGTTGCCGCGTCCATCGAAACGGTGAAGAAAATGAGAGGCCTTGGCTTTGACATTGTGGTCGAAGCGGGTGCCGGCGCTTTGTCGCGCATTCCGGACGGTGAATACGAAGCCATCGGCGCGCGGATCGGCTCCGTTCACGATGCAGCCCAGGCTGATGTCATTCTCAAGGTGCGCCGGCCGACCGGCGGGGAGATTGCCGGTTACAAGAGCGGCGCGATCGTTATCGCCATCATGGATCCCTATGGCAACGAAGCGGCGCTCGCCGACATGGCGCGAGCCGGGCTGACGAGCTTCGCCATGGAGTTGATGCCGCGCATCACCCGTGCGCAGTCGATGGACGTGCTGTCATCGCAGGCCAATCTTGCCGGTTATCAGGCCGTGATCGAGGCCGCCGCGGTTTATGATCGGGCTTTGCCGATGATGATGACGGCGGCCGGAACAGTGCCGGCGGCGAAGGTCTTCGTCATGGGTGCGGGCGTCGCCGGCCTGCAGGCGATCGCCACCGCGAGGCGATTGGGTGCACAGGTATCGGCCACCGACGTCCGTCCTGCGGCCAAGGAGCAGGTCGCCTCGCTCGGCGCGAAATTCGTTGCCGTCGAGGATGAAGAGTTCAAGGCGGCGGAAACGGCCGGCGGCTATGCCAAGGAGATGTCGAAAGACTATCAGGCCAAGCAGGCGGCCCTCGTTGCCGAACATATCTCCAAGCAGGATATCGTCATCACTACGGCCTTGATTCCCGGCCGCCCGGCGCCACGGCTCGTCAGCCGCGAGATGCTGAAGGCGATGCGCCCCGGCGCAGTCGCCGTCGATCTCGCCGTCGAACGTGGCGGCAATATCGAGGGTGTCGGATTCGGAACCGTGTCCGATGTCGAGGGCGTCAAGGTGATCGGATATCCCAATCTGGCGGGCCGCATTCCGGCGAGCGCGTCTGCACTCTATGCCAAGAACCTCGTCACCTTCCTGGAAACGATGGTCGACAAGAATAGCAAGAGCCTCGGGCTTAACCGGGCCGACGAGCTGATCAAGGCGACGATGCTGACGGATGCGGGCGAAGTTGTGCATCCGAACTTCGTCGACCCGGATCAGCCGACGGTCAACAAGGGAGATCTCTAGATGGCCAGCCAAGCAATGGATCAGGCGCTCCAGCAATTGAATGACGCCATCAGCGCCGTGAGGACCGCGGCTGCGCAGGCGCCGGAATCCGTCAGCGCCATCTCCGGCGGCGCGATCGATCCCTTCGTATTCGAATTGGCGATCTTCGCATTGGCGATCTTCGTCGGCTATTACGTGGTGTGGTCGGTCACTCCCGCCCTGCATACGCCGCTGATGGCTGTGACGAATGCCATTTCTTCGGTCATCGTCGTCGGTGCGCTTCTGGCGGTCGGCATTTCCGCCAGTGGGCTTGCCACCGGTTTCGGCTTCGTGGCGCTGGTGCTCGTCTCGGTCAATATTGTCGGCGGCTTCCTTGTTACCCAGCGCATGCTGGCGATGTACAAGAAGAAAGACAAGTGAGGACGGCATGCTGAGCAATATCGCTGCCTTCCTCTATCTCGTTTCCGGCGTGCTCTTCATCCTGGCGCTGCGCGGCCTGTCGCATCCGGCCACAAGCCGCCGCGGCAATCTCTACGGCATGGCCGGCATGGGTATCGCCATTGCCACGACGCTGGTTCTCGCCACACCCTCCTTCGGCGGCTTCGTGCTCATCATCCTCGGCCTCGCCATTGGTGGTGGGGCAGGGGCCTATATCGCCCGCGTCATTCCGATGACTTCGATGCCGCAGCTCGTCGCCGGTTTCCATTCGCTGGTCGGTCTGGCCGCCGTTCTGGTCGCCGCTGCGGCACTCTATACGCCGTCATCCTTCGGCATAGGCGCGATCGGCTCGATCCATCACGAGGCTCGCGTCGAAATGGCGATTGGCGTCGCGATCGGCGCGCTAACCTTCACCGGCTCTATCATCGCCTTCCTGAAGCTCGACGGCCGCATGTCCGGCAAGCCGATCCTGTTGCCCAACCGGCATATCATCAACGCCGTGTTGCTGGCGCTAATTGTGTTCTTCATCGTCGGCCTTGGTGTCAGCGAAAGCCACTTCGATTTCTGGGCGATCGTCGCCCTGGCTCTCGCGCTCGGCGTATTGCTGATCGTGCCGATCGGCGGCGCCGATATGCCCGTCGTCGTATCGATGCTGAATTCCTATTCCGGCTGGGCGGCGGCCGGGATCGGCTTCACACTCGGCAATCTGGCACTGATCATCACCGGTGCTTTGGTTGGCTCGTCGGGCGCGATCCTCAGCTATATCATGTGCAAGGGCATGAACCGCTCCTTCGTCTCCGTCATTCTCGGCGGCTTTGGCGGGGAGACGGCTTCCAGTGGCGCCGATAACAGCGACAAGACGGTGAAGCTCGGCTCGGCTGAGGACGCTGCTTACTTGATGGCCAATGCATCGAAAGTCATCATCGTGCCAGGGTATGGCATGGCGGTGGCGCAGGCCCAACATGCGCTGCGCGAAATGGCCGACAAGCTGAAGGCGAACGGCGTCGACGTGAAATACGCCATTCATCCCGTCGCCGGCCGTATGCCGGGCCATATGAATGTGCTGCTGGCCGAGGCCAATGTTCCTTATGACGAAGTCTTCGAGCTGGAAGATATCAATTCGGAATTTGCCCAGGCCGATGTCGCCTATGTCATCGGTGCCAACGACGTCACCAATCCGGCCGCACGCGACGACAAGACGTCACCGATCTACGGCATGCCGATCCTTGATGTCGACAAAGCCAAGACCTGCCTCTTCGTCAAACGTTCTCTCGGCTCCGGTTATGCCGGCATCGACAACACGCTGTTCTATAAGGACGGCACGATGATGCTGCTCGGTGACGCCAAAAAGGTCACCGAGGAGATCGTCAAGGCGATGAATGGGTGACTCCCGTCTCCCTAACAAGGGAGATGCAGGGCACGGGAGGCTACGAAGGCGCTGCATGTGGGCGATCTGCAAGAATCGCCCTTACTTTACCTTCTCAAATCGACGCAGGTGCCAGGGTCATCTTCTCAACGCCAACGGCGACGTTGACGCCTTCCTGGGCCTGGACGTTGAGGGGCTGCAGCATGAAGGCTCTGTTGGTGCCGCCGGCGATAACCTTGGCGCCGCCACCGGCGGCAAAGCTGGCATCGGCGCCAACGCCGTAATATTCGCCGGCCAGCGCGATATCGGTGAATGGTGTGCCGGTCTTGGCGAGCACAGCCCATATCATGACGCTGCGGCCGGTAACGCCGAGATCGACACCGTATTTCTGGATCATGCCGGCATAACGCGCATTCGGTCCGCCGCCGCTCGGTTCAAACGTACACATCAGGTTTTTCTGGGACATGATGATCATGCCCGTCGATCCCTTCGACGTGCAGGTGAGCGTGCCGAGAGTGGAATAGTCTGCGGAGGCCGCAGGCGCAGCCCATACGGCAGCGGACAGCGCTGCGGACGCTAGAATAATGTGTTTCAGCATGGTCGTTCTCCTTTGGATTGACCAATGATGAAACTGGAACGGCTCCTGTGGTTGAAATGTTCCGGAAGGGGCTGTGGGCTATGCCCGCTCTCGTTCGCGCTCCATGGTGCTGCGCAGTGCGTTCAGCACCCAGATGAGGCCTGTCGAACGGAAGTCGATCTCGACGCTGCCGCTGAAGGCAGCGGCCGCATGCGCCTTGGTGACGGTCGTGCCGAAGCCCGTAATTGACGGCGTCTTGACGATCGGGCCGCCGCTTTCCGTCCAGGTGAGCCGGATCATTTGTCCGATCTCGCCGTCTGCGGTCGTCCATTCGATGGTGATTTTTCCTTCGGGAGCGGAGAGCGCGCCGTATTTCACCGAATTCGTCGCCAGCTCGTGCAGGATCAGGCCGAGATTCTGCACGGCTTCCGGCTTGAGCAGGAAATCCCTGCCCTTGATATCGAGTTGTTGCGGCCCCTGGAGGAAGGTGGCCAGATGAATGTCGATCACCCGCCGTAGCGACACGCCGGACCATTGTTCGCTGGTCAGGACTTCGATCGAGCGCGCCAGCCCTTCCAGCCGGTCGGCGACCGCGCGTTGAAAGGTGTCGACGCTGTCGGTTTGCCGGGCGAGCTGACGGGTCATCGCCTGGGCGAGTGCCAGCAGGTTCTTGGTGCGATGAACAAGTTCATGCATGACGAAATGCAGCCGGTCCTCGGTTTCGCTGCGATCGAAGGATGCGTTGGAAAGCGCGATGGCCATCTGATTGGCCTCGATGACACTGGTTTCGATCGGCGAAACGATCTCGCCCCGGCCCATGCGGTCTGCCATATCGGCGATATCCTGGATGGTGGTGCGCACTTGACGGGCCAGTGCATAGACCGCAATCAGCGCGATCAACAGAAGCGTGACGCCACCATAGATCAGGAAGCGCCAGGTGCTCATCAGCGAAGCCTGCGCCGGGGCAATCGGCCCCCAGACAACGGCCTTCCACGACCAGCCGGGAATTTGTGCATAGCCGAGCAGCGAGTGCGGCAGGACTTTCTCATCCTGATAGACGCCGCTTGAGGCAATTAGTTTCGCCAGGATATCCTTGTTGAATGGATCGCCAGGGGAATGATTGGCGGGGCCGCTGGCGGCAACGATATGGCCGGAACTGTCGATGACCGCAGCCGACCAGCCCGGCGCGAGGGCATCGGTCGTCACGAGTTTGGCGAGTTCATCGGCATCCTGTGTCATGGCCAGGGCCGCACCGGCCGGAGAATGATAGAGCGGCAGGGTGACGTTGTAGACCCAGCGATGGATGACCGATCCGATAAAGACGTCCGAAGCCTCGATGCGGCCTGAATCGAGGGCCGATTGCAAGGCGGCCATATTGCCAGTCTTGCCGAGCGGCTTGCTGAGCGGCCAGCGCGTGTTCAGCCGCATCTGACCGTCCTTGTCCAGAAGCAGGACGAAAAGCGAATCGGTGCGCAGCACCGTCTCTGTCCGGTCGAAGAAGGTGGCGATATCGTTGCGTTCCAGCTCCGGCGAGGAGGAGAGCAGTCGCAGGGTCGTCGCCATGTCCTGCAATTGCCGGTCGATGGTACGCGCCAGTGCCTGGGCGTCCTGAACCGTATCGCGCTTCAGCACATCGCGCTCGTTGCTTTCGAGCTGGACCAGCAGCAATGCCACGAAAGCCAGAATCGGCAAAGCAATCGCCAGTGCTATGGCGATCAGGTAAGCCCCAATCGAAGCCTTCGGGAAACGCGGCTTATTCATAGTGCGATCAACCGATCGGATCACCATAGGAATAAAAAGCGTCCACCCACGCGGGAATATTGGTCTTGATCACCATGTCGAGCGCCCCCATGCTTTTACCCGAGCAGCATGCTCTCGAAAGGGCCATGTTAGGGCTCGGTAAATTGCGTTGCAACATATGAAAAGTCACCGTCGTTAAATCGTAAATGATACCAGACACTTTGGAGGTGAGCGGCATCGGTTTGAGGTTAGGATGTACGAGTCATTAGCCTGTCGCCGCAAATCGGGACAGGCGGAATGGCGCAAGCTCAGGGTTGAGATTCCCGTCGACAATCTCCGCCGCCGCAAGCGAGCCGACAAGCGGCGCCAGCGTCACGCCGGAATGCAGGACGGCGAGATAAAGGCCCGGCGCGGCATCGACCCCGCMGATGATCGGGAAACCGTCTTTCGGGGTCGGCCGATAGCCGACCGTATAAAAATCGAGTTCGAGCTTGTCGCCGCCGCGCAGCATGGCTTTGACCTTGGCAAAAAGTTCGTCGGCGGCCTTTTGCGGTTCGTCGCCTGGATCGGTACCGCCGAAATCGCTGCCGGCAATGATCCGGCCTTCCATCGTCTGGCGCATATGCAACTCTGACGCTAGGACGAGGCCATTCAGCAATCGCGGAACGGGACGGGAATGAACGATCAGGCCCGGCGGCGTTTCGACTGGCACATCGATGCCGACGGATGCAGCGAGTGCTGCCGTGCCGCCGCCGGCAGCAAGAACGACATGATCGGCAAGCAGCGCTCCATTGGCCGTTTCAACGCCGATGATCCTGCCGTTCTCCCGTAAGAGCCGCCTAACCTCTGCGCCATAGGACAGCGTCGCACCGTGGCGGGCGGCATCCTCCAACAGCAAATTGGCGGCGGCAACCGGCTCGACGGCGCCTTCTTCGGCGACATGCAGCGCAAACGCAGGCGGATTGGCGAGATTGGGTTCGAGAGCGGCGCTTGTTTCGCGATCGACTCGCCGCAGACCATAGCCCCAACCGCCCTGCCGCGTGGCATAGGCCTCCAATTCGGCTTCCGGCAGATCCCAGCAGAGCCCGCCGCACCAGGAAAGCGGCAGGCCGGGAACGTCAGCCGCCAGCCGCGACCATTCCGCCATCGAGCGGCGACGGAAATGGAAATAGAATTCGGGATTGCCCCAACTGGCATTGATCCAGGCGAAAGAACGCGGCGTCGCCTCGCCGCCGGCATTTGCCGCGATCACCGTGACGGATGCGCCCTTGCGCGCCAAATGCCAGGCGATGGAAGCGCCGATGATGCCGGCGCCGACGACGATGATTTTCTGAGGAGGAGGCATGCGCGTCTCTCGTCCGATAAGGTCGGAGGGAGACTATGCGTTCAACAGCGCAAAGAAAAGCCGCCGGACGGATGATCGCGCGGCGGCCCACTGTTGTTCTCTGGCAGTTGTGGCAGAAAAAGCGCCATGCGCTTTTCCTGCAACTATTTTAGGCGCCCGCCCCGACGCGCGCCAGACCATCTTTGGCCGGCTGGTAGCTCGGATCGAGGTTGACGGCATGCTGATAGGAACGGCGGGCCTTGGCCTTGTCGCCACGACGCTCATAAACGAAGGCCTGGTTGGCCCAGGATTCGGCGACCTTGTTGTTGAGGTCGATCGCGTGGTTGAAATCGGCGAAGGCGTTGTCGTCGTCGTTCTGCGCGAGATAGGAGATACCGCGGCTGTTATAGGGCTCGGGCGAATTCGGCGAGAGCGAGATTGCCTTGGAGAAGTCGTCGATCGCCTTATCCTGCTGATTACGCTTCTGATAGATCACGCCGCGGCCGTTATAGGCGCGGCCATCCGTCGTGCCGAGGCTGATCGCCTTGGAGTAATCGTTGAACGCGTCGTTGTCGCGGCCGGACTGACGATAGAGATTGCCGCGGCCGATATAGGCGACGTCATAATTGGAATTGATCTGCAGCGCGGCATTATAATCAGCGACTGCTTCCGGTAGCTTGCCCATGTTGCGATAGATGAGCGCGCGGTTGGCATAGGCCTGATAGAACTTCGGATTGATCTGGATAGCCTGGTTGAAGTCTGCCAGGGCTCGACTGAATTCGCCGCCGCGGCCATAGGCCGTGCCGCGGACGTTATAGCCTTCCGGATCCTGCGGATTGGCATTGATGACCGAGGTCAGCGACGCAATGTTTTCCGAAGAGCCCTGCGCCTTGTCGATGCGGATCACCGTATCGGTGGAGGCGGTCTGGCAGCCGGAAAGGCCGATTGCAGCGAGAAGAGCCAAAGCGGGCACAGCAGCGGCGCGCTTCGAAACAAAAAAAGACAGTTTCGAAGAGCGGAACTGTTTGGACGTCGTGATTGCCATTATCGGGTTCGCTTTCCCCATGCGTTATATCAGGCTGTTTTGATTAATTCCGTTTGCCCGGACAATAAATCAAAAAGGCGGCGGCGAAACGACTCGCCCCCGCCAGACATGCATCTGAAAACGTCGAAAAAACGACGATTAGCGTGCGACCAGACCTTCGCGCTGTGCACGCTTGCGCGCCAGCTTGCGAACACGGCGAACAGCTTCTGCCTTCTCGCGAGCACGCTTCTGCGACGGCTTTTCGTAATAGTCGCGCATCTTCATTTCGCGGAAAATACCTTCGCGCTGCATCTTCTTCTTGAGAGCGCGGAGAGCCTGATCGACATTGTTATCGCGGACAAGTACCTGCACGAGAATCACGTTCCTTTGGTTTGGTTGATGCCAGCGGCAACTGCAGCGCCAAGAGGCAAAACAATAACGTTCGCGCGGCCGCAGCCTTGCGATTGGTAAGGCGAGATAGCAGATCGGTTTGTCAAAGTCTAGCCGGATCGTGAGTTTACGGAGGAAAAAGCCGTTGTCGAGCGTGAATTGAGCCGGCGGCGGCGTCTCCGACATGCTTATGTCCGGATCATAGTGGTTTGTTCCCTGGCACCACAAGCGGGCTGAGCGCCAACCCAAGAATCAAATGGAATGCGGCGACCTGTTTCACTATTCTTTTTAACCGTGTCGAAAGGCGGTCCTGATTGCGTCGCAAAAGAGCCGTTGCGTCGGTTTTTGATTTGCGATTTGTATGTCCCATTAAAAGGGCTTGATCCCTGAAGGAGTTGAGGGCGAATGCGTAAATACTCGGTCTTTGCCGTGGCACGGGAAGCAATGCGGGCTCACAAGGGGTGGGAGGCCCAGTGGAGTTCGCCGGAGCCGCGCAAGGAGTATGACGTCATCATCATCGGCGCCGGCGGTCATGGCCTGGGCGCGGCCTATTACCTTGCCAAGGAACATGGCATCACCAATATTGCAGTTCTTGAAAAGGGTTGGCTTGGCGGTGGCAACACCGGTCGTAACACGACCATCATCCGCTCGAACTATCTCTACGAAGAGAGCATGCACATTTACGAGCATTCGATGAAGCTCTGGGAGGGGCTTTCTCAGGATCTCAATTACAATGTCATGTATTCGCCGCGCGGCGTGATGATGCTGTCGCACAATATCCACGACCAGCAGTCCTTCAAGCGGCATATCAATGCCAACCGGCTCTATGGCATCGACAATGAATGGCTGACGCCGGAGCAGGCCAAGGCTTACTGTCCGCCGCTCGATATTTCGAAGACGGCGCGCTACCCGATCAATGGTGCTGCGCTGCAGCGCCGCGGCGGTACGGCCCGTCACGATGCGGTTGCCTGGGGATTTGCCCGCGCGGCCTCGGATCGCGGCGTGCACATCATCCAGAATTGCGAAGTGACTGGTATCCAGCGCGGGCCAGATGGCCGGGTGACCGGCGTCGACACGACGCGCGGCTTCATCGGCGCCAAGAAGATCGGCGTTTCGGCGGCTGGCCACACCACGGTTGTCATGCAGATGGCCGGTGTACGCGTGCCGCTGCAGTCGAGCCCGCTGCAGGCGCTCGTCTCCGAACCGCTGAAACCGATTTTCCCCTGCGTCGTCATGTCGAACACGGTGCATGCCTATATTTCGCAGTCCGACAAGGGCGAACTCGTCATCGGCGCGGGCACGGACCAGTACAATTCCTATAGCCAGACCGGCGGCCTGCAGATCATCACCCACACGCTGGATGCGATCTGCGAGCTGTTCCCGATGTTCCGCCGCGTCAAGATGATGCGCTCCTGGGGCGGCATCGTCGACAACACGCCGGACCGTTCGGCGATCCAATCGAAGACGCCGGTGCCGGGGCTCTATGTCAATTGCGGCTGGGGTACGGGTGGCTTCAAGGCGACGCCGGGCTCTGCCAATCTCTTCGCCCACCTGATTGCCCGCGATGAGCCGCACAAGTTCAATGCTGGGCTGAATCTGGAACGCTTCCGCACCGGTCGTTTGATCGACGAGGCGGCAGCCGCCGCCGTGGCGCACTGATGCCGACGGCGGTCGGGATTTTTCTTGCGGCAGGGCTTTCACTGCCGGCAGGAACGATTGTGACCGCAGTCAACGATCTCGTTCCAGGGGCCAAGGATTTTCGTATGCAGGTGATCCACAAGGCGAAGGATGAGGCCGATTGGCCCTTCATGGCTGAAAGTGGCGTGCTTGCCTGTGCCAAGGTGCTGAACAAGCCGGCCGTTTATTTCGTGCCGGAGCAGAAACCGGAGGCAACGCGGGCTTTCGCGCTTGATACGGATCTGCTGGGCATGAGCCTGGTCAATCTGGGAATGACCAACGTGCTGAAACCCTACGGATCGCTGGACGCGCTGCTGAAGCGCATAACACCTTTCGTCACCATGGGACGGCAGCTCTGCGCACAGCCTCCCGGCACAAGCCTTTCGGGCTCCGAGCTTTAACACAGGTAGAAAACGATGTTGCTGATTTACTGCCCCTATTGCGAGGAAGAGCGTTCGGAACTCGAATTCCGCAACGCCGGCGATGCGCATATTGTGCGGCCGGCCAATATTGCCGGGATCTCGGATGAGGAGTTCGAGGAATATTTCTTCCTGCGCGACAATCCGAAGGGTCTGATCTTCGAGCGCTGGCGGCATATCCATGGCTGCGGCCGCTTCTTCAACGCTGCGCGCGACACGGTGAGCGACCGCTTTTACCGGAGTTACAAGGCGGGCGAGCCGAAGCCCGATATTTCGACGCTGCTGCCCGCAGCCCCTGAGCCGGTGGCGCAAGACCAAAATGTACAAGAACAAACACCACAAGAAGAGGGATTCGCGAAATGAGCGGCGCCAACCGTATTGCGGGCAAGGGCCGTCTGACGCCGGCCAGAACCGCTCGCTTCACCTTTGACGGCAAAAGCTACACGGCGCTCGAGGGCGATACCGTCGCCTCGGCGCTGCTTGCCAACGGCATTCATCTCGTTGGCCGCTCGTTCAAGTATCACCGTCCGCGCGGCATCCTGTCGGCCGGCGCGGAAGAGCCCAACGCGTTGCTCGACATCTCCCGCGATTCGGCCCGCCGCCAGCCCAACGTGCGCGCCAGCGTCCAGGAAGTCTTCGACGGCATGAAGGTGCAGTCGCAGAATCGTTGGCCGTCTCTCGCCTTCGATATCGGCGGCGTCAACAATCTCATGTCGCCCTTCTTCGCCGCGGGCTTCTACTACAAGACCTTCATGTGGCCGAAGGCGGCCTGGAAGCATATTTACGAGCCCTTCATTCGCCGCGCGGCCGGTCTCGGCGTGGCGCCGACGGAGGAAGATCCGGATCATTATGCCAGCCGCTATGCCCATTGCGACGTGCTGGTGGTCGGCGCCGGCATTGCCGGTCTTTCGGCAGCACTTGCGGCAGCAGAGACAGGCGCCAAGGTCATCCTCTGCGACGAACAGGCGGAAGCGGGCGGCTCGCTGCGCTTTGACGCCAGCGTCAAGATCGATGGTGTCGAGGGCTATGTCTGGGCCCAGGATGTCGTCGCCAAGCTCCAGTCGATGGACAATGTGGAAGTGCTGACCCGCACGACGGCTTTCGGCTATTACAACCACAATTTCATCGGTCTTGCCGAGCGTGTCACCGATCATCTCGCAAAGCCTGGCCGCAAGTTGCCGCGCGAGCGTCTGTGGCAGGTCCGCGCCAAGCGCGTCATCATGGCGACGGGTGCGATCGAGCGACATATGGTGTTCCCGAACAATGACCGTCCGGGCATCATGCTGGCATCGGCGGCGCGCACCTATCTCAATCATTACGGTGTTACCGTCGGCGCCAAGATCGGCGTCTACACGGCGCATGACTCGGCCTACGAGGCTGCCTTCGACCTGAAGCGCGCCGGCGTCTCCGTCGCTGCGATCGTCGACAGCCGTGCGCGTCCGGGCGAGGCCGTGCTTGCGGAAGCAAAGCAGCTCGGCATCGAGGTGCTGACCGACTATGCCGTTATCGACACCTCCGGCAAGCTCCGCGTCGCTTCGATGACGGTGGCGCGCAGTGGCAGCAGGGGTTCGCGCAAGATCGCGATCGACGCGCTGCTCGTTTCTGCCGGTTGGACGCCCTCCGTGCATCTGTTCTCGCAGTCGCGCGGCAAGCTGAAATTCGATGCCGAGAAGCAGCGTTTCCTGCCCGGCACCTATGTTCAGGATTGTCTTTCCGTCGGTGCTTGCAATGGCACGGACGGACTGCAGGCGGCGATCGAGGAATCGCTTGCTGCCGGCGAATTGATGGCGCGGGCTGCGGGCGCGGGTGGCGAGGGGAACAAGATCCTGCTGCACGCCGAACAGGCTTTCGAATGGACCGGCGGCATGATCGGCGCGGCAGAAGGTGCCGGGCCTGACACCAATGCCAAGGCTTTCGTCGATTTCCAGCACGATGTCTGTGCAAAGGACATCCGCCTCGCCGTGCGCGAGGGCATGCACTCGATCGAGCACATCAAGCGCTTCACCACCAATGGCATGGCGTCCGATCAGGGCAAGCTCTCCAACATGCATGGCCTGGCGATTGCCGCGGAAATGCTCGGCAAGGATATCCCGCAGGTCGGTCTCACCACCTTCCGCGCGCCCTATACGCCGGTGACCTACGGCACGTTGATCAGCCATTCGCGCGGATCGCTGTTCGACCCCGCGCGCAAGACGCCGATGCATGCCTGGGAAGAGGCACATGGCGCCATTTTCGAGGATGTCGGCAACTGGAAGCGCGCCTGGTTCTACCCGCGCGCCGGTGAAACGATGCACCAGGCCGTCGATCGCGAATGCAAAACGGCGCGTGAAGTGGCCGGCGTGTTCGACGCCTCGACGCTCGGCAAGATCGAAGTGGTCGGGCCGGATGCGGCTCAGTTCCTGAACCTGCTCTACACCAATGCCTGGGACACGCTGAAGCCCGGTCGCTGCCGCTACGGCATCATGACCCGCGAGGACGGTTTTGTTTATGACGACGGCGTCGTCGGGCGTTTGGCGGAGGACCGGTTCCATGTGACCACCACGACCGGCGGTGCGCCGCGTGTGCTGCAACACATGGAAGACTATCTGCAGACGGAATTCCCGCATCTGAAGGTATGGCTGACGTCCACGACAGAGCAATGGGCCGTTATTGCCATACAGGGGCCGAAGGCGCGTGAAATCGTCGAGCCGCTGGTCGAAGGTCAGGATCTTTCCAACGAAGCCTTCCCGCATATGAGCGTGGCCGAGTGCAAGGTCTGCGGCGTGCCGGCACGGCTGTTCCGCGTCTCCTTCACCGGTGAAGTCGGCTACGAAATCAACGTGCCAGCGGATTACGGACAGTCGGTTCTGGAAGCCATCTGGGCGCGGGCAGAGCCGTTGGGCGCATGCGCTTACGGCACTGAGACCATGCACGTACTGCGCGCCGAAAAGGGCTACATCATCGTCGGCCAGGATACGGACGGCACGGTGACGCCCGATGACGCCGGCCTTTCCTGGGCCGTCTCGAAGAAGAAGGCGGACTTTGTCGGCATTCGCGGCCTGAAGCGGATCGACCTCATGAAGGAAGGCCGCAAACAGCTCGTCGGTCTCGTCACTCGTGATCCGAAGGTGGTGCTGGAGGAGGGTGCTCAGATCGTCGCCGATCCGAATGAGCCGAAGCCGATGACTATGTTCGGTCATGTCACTTCGGCCTATTGGTCGGAAAATCTTGGCCGCTCGATCGCCTTCGCATTGGTTGCCGGTGGTCGCGAGCGCATGGGCAAGACGCTTTACGTGCCGATGCCCGATAAGACGATTGCCGTCGAAGTGACGGATCTGGTGTTCTTTGACAAGGAAGGAGGCCGGATCAATGGCTGATATCGCAACCCGTAAACTGCCGCTCGCCGGCCGTCATGGCGGCTCCGCCACAGTTCGGTTGACGCCTGCTGCGCCCGCAAGCCGTATTTCGCTGCGTGCACCGGCAGAATCGCTCGATGGTCTGTCTTCAGCGCTCGGCCTCAGCCTGCCGCGCCGGCCGAAGACGTCGGCCCGCTCCGATGGTCGCTATGCTTTGTGGCTGGGACCGGACGAATGGCTGGTCATCGACGAGAGCGGCACCGAGCTTGTCGGCGTTGCCGCTTCCGCCGGTGTTCTGCATTCGGCGGCAGATGTCTCCCATCGCAATACGGCGGTCATCGTTTCCGGCCCCGGCGCCGAAGCAACACTTGCCGGTGGGTGCCCGCAGGATTTGTCGCTGCAGGCTTTCCCAGTCGGAGCCTGCTCGCGCACGCTGTTCGGCAAGGCGGAAGTCGTGCTGCTGCGCCTCGATGACGAGACGTTCCGCGTCGAAGTTTGGCGCTCCTTCTCCGACTACGCCTTCGGTCTGTTGGCCGAGGCGGCTGAGGATGCAGCCCTTTAGGTTTGACAGGACTTCGCGCGCGAAGCTGACATAAGATAGGCTCGGTGCGTGACGCCGATAGTTGGTGGCAATCGATCTTGTTTGCCATCAATCTTTGTCGCATACTGGTTGTATTGGCTGGTTCGCAACACTCGCCTTCAATCAGCATATCGCGCTGCGCGATAAAAGGTCATGTTCATGGGCTCTGACAAGGAAAGCCTTGAAGTCGATTCCAAGTCGTGGACCGGAATAGGGGCGCAGCCGGAAGGCTCACAACCTCAGATGCAAAGTGAGTACATCGGCATAGACAATATGTGTCGTCTCGGTTTGTGGTTTAGTTTGGGGCAGATAGTTTTTCGTATAATACAACAAATTATATCTGAGGAATTTTCTCTAAGCTTTCTGTATATAAATCCGGATTTAGGTTTCTACATATTTTATATTTCATGCGCGGTGGTCGCGTTTGTCATTCTGTTCTTCAGAAAAATGTCTCGCGATTCAAAAAATCCCTAAGCCTCTTCCGGCCGATCCTTCGGATCGAACTGCGAAATGGTCGTCCATGTCGCTGTGAGCGCTGGCTTGCGCTCATTTTCAGTTTCCACGGTCACGTCATAGGTCAGCATCAGCATGCTCGCACCACGCAGCCGCGTTTCGGCGAGCTTGAAGCGGCCGCGCACCCGTGCGCCGCATTTGACCGGCGACATGAAGCGGATCTGCTCGAAGCCGTAATTGATGCCCATGGTCTGCTCGCGGATCTTAGGCAAGCCGCTGTAGTTCATTGCTGAAAGCAGTGAGAGCGTCAGGAAACCGTGGGCGATGGTGCCGCCATAGGGCGTTTCGGCCTTGGCGCGCTCGGGATCGACATGGATGAACTGATGATCGAGCGTTGCGTCGGCAAAAGTGTCGATCATCGTCTGGTCGACCGTGAGCCAGTCGGAAACGCCGATCTCGGTTCCGACCAGCTTCATGATCTCAACAAGCGAAATATCGCCGGCCATTCCATCCTCGTCGGGCTTTGCTGCTTCTTGCGATCTTTCTGGCGAATAAAACCGGAAAGTCAACGGGCTCAGTTTTCGATGAGGAAGCAGACCGAACGCGCCGGCACGGTGATCTCGTCTTGGATCGTCACCGTTTCCTTCGGGTTCAGCAGCGACCAGCCAGCTTTGCCTGAGGCTGGCAGCTTGACGTGTTGTTCTTCGTTCGCGCGGTTCAGCAGCACGGCGAGACGGGTCTTCTTGCCGCTATCGCGATCTTGCGTCCCGATTGCCATTCCGAGCAGGCGGGCATCCGGCGTCTCCCAATCGGGCACCGTCATTGCCGTGCCTCCCGCGGAAAACCAGAGGACATCACCTTTGCCGTTGAAAAACTCCATCTCGCTGAAGGCGGTAAAGCGGCGGCGGAGGCTCGCAAGCCAGGCGGTATGGCCAATCAGCTCTTCGTCCAGTGTCGCCCAGTCCATCCAGGTAATGTCGTTGTCCTGGCAATAGGCATTGTTGTTGCCGCGCTGGGTGCGCCCGCCCTCGTCGCCAGCAGTCAGCATGACCGTGCCGCGTGTGGCAAACAGCGTCGACAGCAGCGCTTCGATGTCGGTGCGGCGTTTGCCGAGGATGGTGGGATCGTCCGTCTTGCCCTCGACGCCATTGTTCCAGGAGAAGTTTTCGTTGTGGCCGTCGCGATTGTTTTCGCCGTTCGCCTCATTGTGCTTGTGTCCGTAGGAGACGATATCCATCAGCGTAAAGCCGTCATGGGCGGCGAGGAAGTTGACGCTGCGGGTCTGGGTGCGGCCGTTGCGGCCGAAAAGGGAGGACGAGCCGGCGAGGATGGTGGCGATATCGCCGATCTTGTTGTGATCGCCGCGCCAGAAGCAGCGCAGATCGTCACGGGCGCGATCGTTCCATTCGAGAAAGGGAGCTGGAAAATTGCCGAGCTGATAGCCGCCGGGGCCGATATCCCAGGGTTCGGCAATCATGACGCGATCCTGAAGGACGTCATCGGCGAAGAGGGACCGCAGCGTCAGGCTTTCGGGATCGAAACCCTTGGCGGTGCGGCCGAGGACGGTGGCAAGGTCGAAACGGAAGCCGTCGATGCCGGCGTGGAGCACGAAATGACGCAGGCTGTCGATGATGAGCTGGCGTACCGCGGGCTGATCGCAAGCCACCGTATTGCCCGTGCCGGTGTCGTTGATCAGCACACCGGGCTGGTTCGGGTCATGGCGGAGATAGATCGGATTATCGAGGCCGCGCAATGACAGCGTCGAGCCTTGGCGGTCGCTTTCGCCGGTGTGGTTGAAGACGAGATCGAGGATGACGGCGATGCCCTCGGCGTGCAGCGCTGCCACCGTCTCGCGCAATTCTCTGACACCGCCGGGCGCCAAACGAGGGTCGAGCGCCATGAAAGCGACGGGATTGTAGCCCCAGCCATTGGTGAGGCCGAGCGGCGGCAGGTGCCGTTCGTCGATCCATGCGGTGATCGGCATCAGCTCGACGGCGTCGACATGCAGTCGCTTGAGATGGGCGATGACGGCAGGATGGGCGAGGGCGGCCAGTGTGCCGCGCTGTTCTGCCGGCACGTCCGGATGCAGCATGGTGAAAGGCTTGACGGCGATCTCGTAGATCAGGCCGCCCGGCTTGAACAATGGCTTGGCGGGCTTCACCGCTATATCGCGCGAGACGATCGCCTTCGGCATCAGATCCTGCGTGTCTTCGCCGAACGCGCCCAGGCGTGGATCGTAATGAAAGGGCCGGTCGATTTCCTTGGCATAGGGATCGACAAGCAGCTTCGATGGATCGAACCACAGGCCCTGATCCGGATCGTATGAACCGTGGGCGCGAAAGCCGTAGCGTGTGCCCTCTTTGGCGTCCTTCACAAATAGACGATGCGTATCGCCGTCGCGGGAGAGCGGCAGACGTGCGATTTCCTTTTGGCCCTCGCCGTCGAACAGGCAGAGTTCTATGCGCTCGGCATGTTTGGACGCGACAATAAATTCGACGCCCCAGTCGGTGAGAGTTGCACCAAGGCGGCGGGTTGTCGGCTCGGACATGTCTCGCGGGCTTTCTGGACAGCTAGAGCAATTCCAGGAAAAGTGCGCAGCGGTTTTCCGTCCGGAATTGCGTAGAAACAATAGGATAGAGCGCTGACCGCTCTAGCGTCCCCTCTCCCCGCTCCTGAGTTCATCGAAGGGCGGGGAGAGGGCTCGGGTGAGGGGCGGTGCGTTCGGCAAATTCACGGTGAATTTCGAGAAGGCCCCTCATCCGACCAGTCGCCGCTTCACTTCGTTCGGCAACTCCTGGCCACCTTCTCCCCGCATTTGCGGGGCGAAGGGGCTTAAACCTAAAACTCAGGTAATCACCGTCGGTGCATCACGGCCGGTACGGCCCTTGATATCGGCGATATCCTGGGCGGCGGCGATGAGGTCGGCAAGCGCTTCCTGGGTCTCGATGTTATGGCGGGTCGAATCCGGCTCGTAGCGCTCGATGTAGACGCGCAGGGTGGCGCCCGTCGTGCCGGTGCCGGACAGGCGGAAGACGACGCGGGAGCCGCCTTCGAACAGGATGCGGATGCCCTGATGCTGGCTGACCGATTTGTCGATCGGATCGTGATAGGCAAAGTCGTCGGCGGCGGAAACGGTGAGATCGCCGAACTTCGTGCCCGGCAGGGTCGGCAGCTTTTCGCGCAGGGCGTCGATCAGGCCGTTGGCGGCATCGGTATCGACGCCTTCGTAGTCATGGCGCGAATAATAGTTGCGGCCGTAGGTCGCCCAATGCTGGGTGACGATATCGACAACACTTTCGCCACGCACAGCGAGGATGTTGAGCCAGAGCAGCACGGCCCAGAGACCGTCCTTTTCGCGGACGTGGTTGGAACCCGTGCCGGAGCTTTCCTCGCCGCAGATCGTTGCCATGCCGGCATCGAGCAGATTGCCGAAGAATTTCCAACCGGTCGGCGTCTCGTAGATGCCGATGCCGCGCTTTTCCGCGACTCGGTCGGCAGCGCCGCTGGTCGGCATGGAGCGGGCGATGCCGGCGATGCCGTGCGAATAGCCCGGCGCCAGATTGGCGTTGGCGGCCAGGATCGCCAGGCTGTCCGACGGGGTGACGTAGATGCCCTTGCCGATAATTAGGTTGCGGTCGCCGTCGCCATCGGATGCAGCGCCGAAATCGGGCGCATCATCGCCCATCATCTCGTCATAGAGTTCTTTGCAATAGACGAGATTCGGATCGGGGTGATGGCCGCCGAAATCCGGCAGCGGCAGGAAATTGCGGACCGAACCGCCCGGCGCGCCGAGACGGATTTCGAAGATTTCCTTGGCATAGGGGCCGGTGACCGCGCTCATCGCGTCGAAGCAGAGGCGGAAGCCGAGGCTGATAAGGTTGCGGATGGCGCCGAAATCGAACAGCTCTTCCATCAGCGCGGCATAGTCTTCGACCGGGTCGATGACCGAAACGATCATGCCGCCGACGTCTTCGCGGCCGATGCGATCGAGATTGATGTCGGCGAAATCGGCGATTTTGTAGTTTTCGATGACCTTGGTGCGCTCATAGATCGCGTCGGTGATTTTTTCCGGCGCGGGGCCGCCATTGCCGATATTGTACTTGATGCCGAAATCTTCGGTCGGGCCGCCGGGATTGTGGCTGGCCGACAGCACGATGCCGCCGAATGCCTTGTATTTGCGGATGATGTTCGAGGCGGCAGGCGTGGAAAGAATACCGCCCTTGCCGACCATCACTTTGCCGAAGCCATTGGCGGCGGCCATCTTGATGGCCTTCTGAATGACTTCGCGATTGTAGAAACGGCCATCGCCGCCGATGACCAGGCACTTGCCGTGGTAGCCTTCAAGCGAATCGAAAATCGACTGGATGAAGTTCTCAGCGTAGTTCGGCTGTTGAAATACGGGAACTTTCTTCCGGAGGCCTGATGTGCCAGGCTTCTGATCCGCATAGGGTTTGGTGGGAATGGTTTTAATCATTTGATTAAGCGCCTCTCGAGACAAGGCTGGAGTAGAGGGCTGCATAGCGTTCTGCGCTCTTGCCCCAGGATACGTCGGATTTCATGCCCTGCTTTTGCATCTGCGTCCAGACCTTTCGATCCTGGAAAAGGTGCATGGCGCGGCGTACGGCTTGCAGCAGCCCATCGGCAGTGATGGGCGAAAACTGAATGCCGGTCGCGACTTTTGCCTGCAGTGCGGCGTGGTTGGCATCTATGATGGTGTCGTTGAGGCCACCCGTACGCGCAACGATCGGCAGGCAGCCATAACGTAAGCCATAAAGCTGCGTGAGGCCACAGGGTTCGAAGCGGGATGGGATGATGATGGCGTCGCAGCCAGCCTGCATCAGATGCGACATCGGTTCATTGTAGCCGGCGGAAACACCGACGCGGCCGCGATGACGACCGGCGGCGGAAAAAAGCGCGCCTTCAAGGGCGGCGTCACCCGCCCCGAGGATTGCGAGCTTGCCGCCCATTCGGACGATATCGCTGGAAATGCGGGCAAGCAGGTCCATGCCCTTCTGCCAGGTCAGGCGGCTGACGACGCAGAAAATCGGTCCGTCGTCGTTGTCGAGACCAAAATGCTCGATCACGAGCTTGCGGTTCGCGGCGCGGTCTTTCAGCGTCGTGGCTCCGTAGGTCTGCGCAATCATCGGATCGGTTTCGGGGTTCCAGATACCGTCGTCGATGCCGTTCACAATTCCGTGCAGGCTGTTGGCGCGGCTGGCAATGACGCCTTCAAGGCCCATGCCGAATTCTGGCGTCAGGATTTCCTCCGCATAGGAGGGACTGACCGTGGTGAGCGCATGGGCGGTCTGAAGCCCGCCCTTCAGGAAGCCGACATCGCCATAGTACTCGATACCTTCCATCGAAAAGGCGTGCGGAGGCAGGCGCAGACCGGGGAAGATATCCGAGCCGAACTGACCCTGGAAGGCGATATTGTGAACGGTGAGTACGCTCGGCAGTTCCGGGGTCGGATAGTAACGCATGTAGACCGGCACCATGGCCGATTGCCAGTCATGCACATGCACCAGATCCGGCCGCCAATTGGGCAGCAGGCCGGCGGCGATTTCCGCGCCGGCAAGCGACAAGGCAGCGAAGCGCTGCCAGTTGTCGGGATAGTCCTTGCCGGTGGCGTCGACATAGGGGCCGCCGCTGCGATTATAGTAGGCCGGGGCGTCGAGCACGAGAAGGGAAACCCCGTCGTGCTCGGCTTCGAAGACCGTGGCTTTCTCGCCGAGCAGGTCGGAAAATTCGAGGCAGGCCACCGGATTGCGAATGGCCTTCATGACCGCGGGATAGCCCGGGATCAGGGTCTTCGTTTCAACGCCATAGGGCTTGAGTGCGATAGGCAGGGCGCCGGCCACATCGGCCAAGCCCCCTGTCTTGATCAAAGGGAAGACTTCGGACGAAACCGAAAGAACTTTCATATGTCAGATATCCAGCTTGTCGATCATCGCCTGGGTGATCAGGCAGATACCGCTTTCCGTGCGACGGAAGCGTTTGCCGTCCAGTTCCGGATMCTCGCCGACCACCAGGCCTTCCGGAATGGTGACGCCATGGTCGATGACGACGTTCTTTAGCTGGGCGCGGCGGCCGATCTTGACGCTCGGCAGCACCACGGCCCCTTCCAGCTTGGAATAGGAGTTGGCGCGCACGCCGGTAAACAGCAGGCTGTTCGACAGGCTGGCGCCGGAAATGATGCAGTCGCCAGCAACGACGGAGGAGACGGCCGAACCGCGGCGGTCCTCGTCGTCATGGACGAATTTGGCTGGCGGCGTGATTTCGGCATAGGTCCAGATCGGCCAGGACTTGTCGTAGATGTCGAGTTCCGGCACCACGGCGGTCAGGTCGATATTGGCTTGCCAGTAGGCGTCGACCGTACCGACATCGCGCCAGTAGGCTTCGCGCTCGAAATCGGAACGCACGCAGGATTGCGTGAAGCGATGGGCCACGGCTTTGCCGTTCTTGACGATGTAAGGGATGATATCCTTACCGAAGTCGCGACTGGAATTCGGATCGGCGGCATCGCGGCGCAGGCACTCGATCAGGAATTTCGTGTGGAAGACGTAGATGCCCATCGACGCCAGCGCGAAATCGGGATTGCCGGGAATGCCCGGCGGGTCCGCCGGCTTCTCGACGAAATCGATGATCTGGTCCTTTTCGTCGACATGCATGACGCCGAAGCCGACAGCCTCCATGCGCGGCACTTCGAGGCAGCCGATGGTGACCTGCGCGCCGGAATCGACGTGCTGCTGCAGCATCCATTCATAGTCCATCTTGTAAATATGGTCGCCGGCGAGGATGACCATGTATTCCGGACCGTAGGGCTCGATGATGTCGATGTTCTGATAGACGGCGTCGGCCGTGCCTTCGTACCATTGCGTTTCGGAAACGCGCTGGCTGGCCGGCAGAATGTCGAAGCTTTCGTTACGCTCCGGGCGCAGGAAGTTCCAGCCGCGTTGCAGGTGGCGAATGAGGGAGTGCGCCTTGTATTGGGTGGCGACGCCGATGCGGCGGATACCGGAGTTCAGCGCGTTGGACAGCGCGAAATCAATGATACGAGCCTTGCCACCGAAATAGACGGCAGGTTTGGCGCGGCGGTCGGTCAGCTCTTTCAGGCGGCTGCCCCGGCCACCGGCAAGAACGTAAGCCATGGCGTCGCGTGCCAATGGCTGGATACGTTTTTCTACCATTTCATTCCTCCCTGTCTGTGATGATCTCAGAATTCCGGCTCAAGCATGATCGTCGCCAGTGGAGGTAGCGTTATCGTCGCTTGTATGCCCCCGCCCGCACTGACGGCCTGTACACGCCCGCCATTACCCTTGCCGCTGCCGCCGTAAATGTCGGCATCGGTATTCAATATCTCGCGCCACCGCCCCTCTGCTGGCAAGCGCAAGGTGTAATTCTCACGATAAACTGGCGTGAAGTTGGTGATGACCGCGACCGGCTTCTCGCCGGGCGCCTTGCGCAGCCAGGCGAAGACCGAATTCTCGAAGTCATCGACGATCAACCATTCGAAACCTTCGCCTTCGCAGTCCCGGGCATGCAATGCCGGTTTGCTGCGATAGGTGAAGTTGAGATCACGCACGAGGCGTCGCATGCCTTCATGCATGCGGTATTGCAGGAGATTCCAATCCAGTGCACGGGCTTCGCTCCACTCGCTCCATTGCGCGAATTCCTGGCCCATGAACAACAGCTTCTTGCCGGGATAGCCCCACATGAAGGCGTAGTAGGCGCGCAGGTTGGCAAATTTCTGCCAGTCGTCACCCGCCATCTTGGCGATCAGCGAACCCTTGCCGTGCACCACTTCGTCATGGGAGAGCGGCAGCACGAAATTTTCGGAGAAGGCGTAGATCAGGCCGAACGTCAGCTCGTTATGGTGATATCTGCGGTGCACGGGCTCGCGGGCGAGATAGCTCAGCGTGTCGTGCATGAAGCCCATATTCCACTTGAAGCCGAAGCCGAGGCCGCCTTCGTGGACCGGCTGCGATACTTTCGGCCAGGAGGTCGATTCCTCCGCGATGGTCATCACGCCCGGGTGCGAACCATAGAGCCTGGTGTTCATCGATTGCAGGAAGCGAACCGCCTCCAGGTTCTCGTTGCCGCCATATTCGTTCGGAATCCATTCGCCGTGCTTGCGGGAATAGTCGAGATAGAGCATCGAGGCGACGGCATCGACGCGCACGCCGTCGAGATGAAATTTCTCGGCCCAATAGAGCGCGTTGTTCTGCAGGAAGGCGAGAACTTCGGTGCGGCCGAAATTGTAGATCGCCGTGTTCCAGTCTGGATGAAAGCCCTTGCGCGGATCTTCGTGCTCGTAAAGCGCGGTGCCGTCGAACCAGCCCAGGCCGTGTTCGTCGGTCGGAAAATGCGCCGGAACCCAATCGAGGATGACGCCGATGCCGACCTTGTGACAGCCGTTGACGAAACGAGCCAAGCCTTCCGGTTCGCCGAAGCGGGCCGTCGGCGCGTAGAGGCCGGTGGTCTGATAGCCCCAGGACGGATCGTAGGGGTGTTCGGTGATCGGCAGGAATTCGATATGGGTGAAGCCCATGTCGACGCAATAGGGAATGAGGCGCGAGGCAAGCTCGTCCCAGGAGAGCATCGTGCCATCATCGCGGCGCTGCCAGGAGCCGGCATGCACCTCGTAGATCGAGATCGGCTGGCGGCGCTTGTCGACACTGGCCCAATGTTCGTGGTGTGCCGCGTCTTCCCAGACCTGGGTCATTTCGTTGGCGGTGACCGAGGCGGTCTTCGGCCGGAGTTCGCTGCGGCGGGCGAAGGGATCGGCCTTCAGTGGCAAGAGCACGCCGTCATGGCCGCGGATTTCGAACTTGTAGGCGACGCCGGCCGGAACGTCCGGCGCGAAGATTTCCCAGATGCCGGAGTCGGAGCGGAAGCGCATGACATGCCGGCGGCCGTCCCAACCGTTGAAGTCGCCGACCACCGAAACGCGCTGCGCATTCGGCGCCCAGACGGCAAAGTGAAAGCCCTGCACGCCCTCGTGCTTCAAGGGGTGGGCGCCCAACTTGTCGAACAGGCGTAGATGCGTGCCCTCGCGGACGAAGTAATCGTCCATCGGACCGAGGACCGGGCCGAAGCTATAGGGATCAGTCACCGCCCATTCGGCATCGCCGCGCCGGGCGCGATAGCGTACCGGCTGTTGTTTGGTGACCGTGATATTGCCGGAAAAGAACCCGGCTGGATCGACACAATCCAGCTCGCCGATGACGGAGCCGTCCAGCGCGGTGGCTGTGACGGCTTCTGCGCCGAGAATGAAGCAACGGGCGATGAACCCGTCATCCGTCCGATGCACGCCGAGGACGGCGAATGGATCGGAATGTGTGCCTGCGAGAATTGCAGCAATCTCGTCTGCCGAAATGTCCCTCAAGGCGGTGCCGTCAGCGGGTCTTTTCGGCTTTTTCATCCGGCTCTCCAGATTTCCTTGGCGTATTGACGAATCGTCCGATCGGAAGAGAACCAGCCCATCCGAGCGGTGTTGTTGATTGTTTTCGCATACCACTCGGAGGGCTTGGCCCAGAGGGCATCGACCTCGCGCTGGGCCGCGGCGTAGGCATCGAAATCGGCTGCGACCATGAACCAGTCATGGGCGTAGATGCCGTCGATCAGGCCGGCATAACGGCCGCGATCGTCCGGAGAGAAGACGCCCGACGCGATGGCCGAAAGCGCCTGCGCCAATTCGCGCGAACGTTCGATGACGGCGCGGGGATTGTGGCCGTCGCTGCGCAGATTGGCGACCTCGTCGGCCTTCAGACCGAAGATGACAATGTTGTCTTCGCCGACATTGTCGCGCATTTCGACGTTGGCGCCGTCCAGCGTGCCGATGGTGAGGGCGCCATTGAGGCCGAACTTCATGTTGCCGGTGCCGGATGCTTCCATGCCGGCGGTCGAAATCTGCTCGGAGAGGTCGGCGGCCGGAACCATGACCTCGGCAAGCGAAACGTTGTAGTTCGGCACGAAGACGACCTTCAGCAGGCCGCGCACCGAAGGGTCGTGATTGATGACGCGGGCGACATCGTTGATCAGCTTGATGATCAGCTTGGCGTTGTGATAGCTCGGCGCCGCCTTCCCGGCGAAGAGCTTTACGCGCGGC
Source organism: Rhizobium sp. BR 317 (assembly GCF_047445835.1). Classification (NCBI taxonomy): domain Bacteria; kingdom Pseudomonadati; phylum Pseudomonadota; class Alphaproteobacteria; order Hyphomicrobiales; family Rhizobiaceae; genus Rhizobium; species Rhizobium sp. BR 317. The sequence continues at coordinate 237,676 of NZ_JARWLB010000006.1, forward strand.
TGCCAGTCCAGTTCCGGGTGCGAGCGAATCTGGTCATAGAGCGCGATGGCTTCGATGATATTCAAAAGCTGGCGCTTGTATTCGTGGATGCGCTTGATCTGGATGTCGAACATTGCATCGGGATCGAGCTTGATGCCCATGCGGCTGGCGACGAGATTGGAAAGCTGCACCTTGTTGGCGCGTTTAACGGCGGCGAACTTCTCCTGGAAGGCGCTGTCGCGGGCAAACTGGTCGAGCGGCTTCAGCTTCTCCGCATCGTCGAGGAACGCGTCGCCGATGGTTTCGCGAATGAGACCGGTCAGGCCGGGATTGCATTGCATCAGCCAGCGACGCGGCGTGATGCCGTTGGTCTTGTTGTTGATGCGATCAGGATAGAGTTTGTGAAGGTCGGAGAAGACAGTGACCTTCATCAGATCGGTATGGAGCGCCGAGACGCCGTTGATCGAGTGCGAGCCGACGAAGGCGAGATTGCCCATGCGCAGGCGGCGGTCGCCGTTTTCATCGATCAGCGAGATCGAGCGGATTTCCGCGTCGCTGAAATTGCGAGCCTTGCGGGCTTCGACCAGGATCTTGGCATTGATCGCATAGACGATCTGCATGTGGCGGGGCAGCAGCCGTTCGAACAGCGGCACCGGCCAGCTTTCCAGCGCTTCGGGGAGAAGCGTGTGGTTGGTGTAGCCGAAGGTGTTGCGGGTGATATCCCAGGCGGCGTCGAACTCGAGGCCGTGAACATCGACCAGAAGGCGCATCATTTCGGCGACGGAGACGGCCGGATGGGTATCGTTCAGTTGGATTGCGACCTTGTCGGCGAGATTGGTCAGATCGTCATATTGCTGCAGATGGCGGCGCAGGATGTCTTGCAGCGAGGCGGACGAGAAGAAGAATTCCTGGCGCAGACGCAGTTCCTGGCCGGCGGGCGTCGCATCGGCCGGATAAAGAACGCGGGTCAGGCTTTCCGCCTTGTTGCTTTCGCGGAGTGCGCCGATATKGTCGCCGGCGTTGAAGGCGTCGAGCAGGATCGGGTCGATCGGCTGTGCCGACCAAAGGCGCAGCGTGTTGACCCGCTTGGCGCGCCAGCCGACGACGGGCGTATCGAAAGCGGCGGCGATGACGCGCTCGGCCGGCTTCCAGACATAGCGCGGCTGGTCGTCATGGCCGCTGACGAATTCGACGGCGCCGCCGAAGCCGATTTCATAGGCGCTTTCCTGACGCTCGAATTCCCAAGGGTTACCGTGGGCAAGCCAGGTTTCTGGCAGTTCAACTTGCCAGCCGTCGGCCATCTGCTGGCGGAAAAGGCCGTGGACATAACGAATGCCGTAGCCATAGGCCGGCACATCCACCGTCGCCATGGATTCCATGAAGCAGGCGGCGAGGCGGCCAAGGCCGCCATTGCCGAGCGCTGCGTCAGGCTCAAGGCCGGCGATGACGCGGATGTCGACGCCGAGTGAGGAGAGCGCATTGGTGATCTCCTCCATCAGGCCGAGGTTCGAAACGGCATCGCGCATCAGGCGGCCGATGAGGAATTCGAGAGATAGATAGTAGACGCGCTTGGCACCGGTCTCATACACCTTGCGGGTCGAATCCATCCACTTGTCGATGACGCGGTCGCGAATGACGAGGATCGTCGCCGTCAGCCAATCGTGCGGCTTGGCGACTTTTGCATCCTTGCCGATGCGATAGGTCAAGCGCTCGATGATTTCTTCCGCAAGGATTTCCGGCTGAGAACTGCGGGGCGCCGGAACGGGGAGATTGGCCTTGGTCAAGTTATTCATACTATCAAGTCTCGCCATTTGTGATTTATATTCAGGGCGTTACGCCTCATAAATCAAATTGCCATCGCCTTTACCTAGCAGTTTATGCACCGATGTAAAGGCGTTGCAACAAGTGAATTAGGCAGATGCGAAAATACCGGGCAAACGCCCTCAAAGCGCTAAAAAGACTTGATTCCGATTGTTTTTCCGGCTCTTATCCGCGGATTAGTTAACAAGCGAAAGCCGCCCCGAATTATTCTGGGCGGCTTTCGTTTTTTACGATCTATTTGTGGCTTCCGGTGCTTCGCGCACCGGTTGTTATTTGGTCAGAAGCGTCATTTTCTTTGACGCCTGTGTAGCAATTGACGAGAAGGCGTTGAACAGGTCTGCGGCATTCTGCGGTGTGAAGTAATCGGCGGCTGATGTTGCGCAATACTTCAGCAGAGCTTGGCCGTTTGCTGGCGCCATGAAGGCGATCGTATAGACGTGGATGCCGGCGTTGCGTGCGATATCGCATTGAGCCTTGGTGTTCGTGTCGGCGCTTGCCACGTTGTTATCGCCGTCCGTCATGAAGACGATGTATGTGGACGGGTTTGTCTGGCCGTTCTTGTTTTTATGCTGCAACTGCTCGTTCGTGAGCCCAGGCGTCGTCGATGCCATTGTGAGGGCGGTCACCGCAGCCGTGAATGCGGGCGCCGAGTTCGTCGTGCCGCTTGCCGTCAGGTTGTTGACATATTGGGTGACGCCGCTGGTGCCCCAGGCAAGCGCCGTCGGCGTCTGGGCGTTGGAGTTATAGGAGTCGGCACCGGTGCGAACATACATGCTGTTCGGATCGGCGGTGTTCAATTGCGTCGCCAGGTTCGCGGTCGCGATCTTCAGCGATTGGATCTTCGTGTAGTAATTGGGCTGCGTACCTGTGCAGGTGCTGGTGACAGTCTTGCCCTTCGAGTTGGTCGTCGTGCAGGCATATGTGTAGGTCGTCGTCGGCTGTTGCGCATTGACGGTGTCGGTTGGTTCGTCCATCGAGCCGGAACGGTCGAGAACGAAATACATGGACAGCGGGCTCTTTTGAGTTTGCGCTGGATCGTTGCCGCTGGCGGACCTGCTCGACGCGCCGACGTTCATCGTGGTGAAGCCGAGCATGCGTGTCATGCCGTTCACCTGCATGGCATAAGACGCGTTCACGACGACGGAATAGCTGGCATTGCCCGAAGAATCGGTCGTCTTCGTCACTGTTGCGGTGGTGCCGGCCTTCAGCGCGCTGGCGGCACTCGTATCGCCGGCAAGATAGTTCGACATCTGTCCGGTCACGAAGTTAGCGGCCAGTTGCTGAGCGTTGGATGTTGTCGCACTACCATTGGCAAGCGCCGTTGCCGTAGCAAGCGCCGCAGCATCGGTCGCCTCCTGTAGCTGGCTGTTGGTAACCGCCATGTTGGAAACATCGACCGCGACGCCTGCAGCGGCGGCGAGGACGGGAATAGCGAGTGCGGTCAATATGCCGAAATTGCCAGCACGATCACGCAAAAGATGTTGAATGCCACGAAATTTGCCCGAACAAGTGATCATCACGTCCGCCCAAAAAGAATAAGCCCCAGGACTGCGACTGTGGGCGAAAACTCTAAGGGCGGCGTTGAGATGATCATTCGACTTTTAGCGAATGACGCGAATATTTCCGATTTAGGGTTGTATTCGAAATTACTGCTTTAATGGAATGACGTCGACGGCTTGCACCGTCTTTTGAGTTCCATAGCTCTTCAATACGCCGATAACAGGGGCGACGTCGGAATAGTCGCGGCCGTAGGCGACGACGATATGGTCTGTTCCGGCAGGGATATTGTTGGTCGGATCGAGCTCGATCCAGCCCGCCGTTTCACCGCACCAGATGCGCACCCAGGCATGCATGGCGTCGGCCCCTTCCAGGCGTTCCTTGCCCGGCGGCGGAATGGTGCGCAGGAAGCCGCTGACATAGCCGGCCGGGATGCCGAGGCTGCGCAATGCGATGATCATCACATGCGTGAAATCCTGACAGACGCCGCGCTTCAGGCGGAACGCCTCTTTCGGCGTGGTGTCGACCGTCGTCGCCTTGGGGTCGTAGACGAAATCCTTATGGATCTGGGCGCAGACGGCGTGGGCGATCTGCATTACCGTCAGACCGGTCGTCGCCCATTGCCGGGCATAGTCGGTGATCTCGGTCGTCTCCGGCAGACGCGGGCTTGTGCCGATGAAATGATGTGGTGAGGATGGCTCGATCGACCAGCAATCGCTTAACTCTTCCGGCAGTTTGGCGAGTACGGGCGAGAAGTCGGCGGAAACCGGCTGGCTCTCCACCTGCACCCGCGCCTGCATGCGGATATCGAGCTTTTCATGCGGATTGCGCACCAGGATCGAGGTCGCGGGATGCTGGAAAAAATCCGTGAAGTTCGACTGCTCGTCCGGATGCGGGGTGACCTTCAGCGAGCCGGCAATCAAGCGCTGGCGGTTGGTCAGAGACAGCGGCAGCACCCGCACGATATGACGAGCGCCGCTGGCCGGTACGTCGTAGATATAGCCCATGTGCAGCGACAGGTCGTAGAGCATCACATCATCCGAGATAGGTCTGGGCGAGGAGGTCGGAGAGAGATTCTAGCTCCCGTTCCAGCCGCTTGTAGACCTCGTCGTTCATCGTCTCCGGCGTMATGACGGCAAGGCCCGAATGCAGCCGCATGGCTTCGCGGTAGAAGGGCGACATCTGGCCGTTGACGAAGGCGTTCGGCAATTGCTCTACCTCGCGATGGATCTCGTTCATCTGGAAAAGAATCGAGCGCGGGTTGAGCGGATCGAGCGCCAGCAGATCGGTCACTGTCAGGCGGGCGGTATTGACGTTGTAGCGGCGGCGATGGGTCATGACGCTGTCGCCGATTTCGAGCAGCATGTCGAGCGCGCCGTCGGGCGCCTCAGGGCCGGACATATAACCGAGCAGGCGCGTCATATGCAGTCCACGCTCGATATAGCGGCCGAGCGACAGGAAGCGCCAGCCGGTGAAACGGTACATGTTTTCGTGCACGAGACCGGCAAAGCCCGCGAGCTTGCGCAGGAGAATCGTCATCGCGTGGCTGGCGTCGTCGCCGGCTTTGATCTTTTCCTTGAAGCGCCGGGCAGTCTTGGCGAGATCGTTCAGTGCCAGCCAGCCGTCCGGCGAGAAGCGGTCGCGGATGTTGCTGGCGGAATAGACGGCGCTGTCGATATTGCGCAGCAGGCTTTCCGGTACGGGTTCCCTGGTGTCGATATCGACGGCTGCCAGATAGGTGCTGACATTGGCGAGCAGCGGCTGGGTGGGATCGGCCGCTTCGGCAAAGCGCCCATGCCAGGCTCGCAGGATGCGCAAGGCCCCTTCGGCGCGCTCGATATAGCGGCCGAGCCAGAAGAGATTGTCGGCGGCGCGGCTCGGCAGGCTGCCGGGCATGTTGCGCGTGAAGGTCTCTTCGGTCGGTAGCAGCGTGTGGCGCTCGACAGGCTTGTCGGAGACGATCCAGACATCGGCCGCGGAACCGCCGGACTGCATGGCAATGGCGGCCACATCGTCGCCGCTGCCGATGCGGGCAAAGCCGCCCGGCATGATCTGCCAGCCGTTTTCGGTGCGGGCGGCGAAGACACGCAAACTCATCGGCCGCGGCAGCAGCTTGCCGTTTACCCAGGCAGGAGTAGTCGAGAGCGTCACGACCTCCTGGCCGACCAGCTTGTGGCCGTCCGTCGTTAGCCAGTCTGCAATCGACTCCTTGGCAGTGGTGCGCAGCGTCGAGCCCAGCACCGACTGGCCGTTGTCGTCGAAGAAGGGCATGCAGGAATAGGCCGGGCCGATCACCATTTTTTCGATATGGGCGGCGACATGCTCCCGCTCGGCCTTCTGTCCGCACCACCAGGTGGCGATCGACGGCAGCTTCAGGTCCTCGCCACGCAGATGCCGACAGATGGTCGGCAAAAAGGCGAGAAGCGCGCGAGTTTCCAGAATGCCCGAACCGAGCCCGTTGACGATGGTGACGGTCTGCGCCCTCAGCGCCTCTACCATGCCTGGCGTGCCGATATGGGATTGCTGGTTGAGCTCCAGCGGGTCGGCATAGGATGCGTCAAGGCGGCGCCAGAGCACGCTGATGGGCTTCAGGCCTGCGACGGTGCGCACCATCAGTTGATCGTTGACGACGGTGATGTCCTCGCCTTCCAGCAACATGAAGCCGAGGTAGCGGGCAATATAGGCGTGTTCGTAATAGGTCTCGTTGGCCGGCCCCGGCGTCAAGACGGCGATGCGGTCGGATGCGCCGCGCTTCACGCCCTGCAAGGCATCGCGGAAGGCGCCGAAGAAGGATGCGAGACGGTGCACTTTCGTCTCTGCGTAGATATCAGAGAAAGCGCGCGTGGTAGCAACGCGGGTCTCCAGCGCGAAACCGGCGCCCGACGGCGCCTGGGCGCGGTCGGCCAGCACCCACCAATTGCCGTCCGGACCGCGGCCGATCTCGAAGGCGAGGAAGTGGAGATAGTGACCGTTCGCGGGCTTGATACCGGCGAGTGGCCGCAGGAACTCCGGATTGGCGGCAATCAGCGCCGGCGGCAGCAAGCCTTCGTTGATCAGCCTGTTGTCGCCGTAGATATCGGCAATGACCTCTTCGAGCAGGTCGGCGCGCTGGCGCAGGCCGGCCGAGAGCGTCTGCCATTCGCGCTCGTCGATCAGAACGGGAATATGGGAGATTGGCCAGTTGCGTTCGCTGACGCCGGTCGATCCATAGGCGCGGTAGAAAACGCCGGCGTCGCGCAGATAGCGGTCGGCGCGGGCGAAGCGCTCCAGAAGGTCCTTTTCCGGCATGCGGCTGAGCGCGGCGAGCAGATTTTGCCAGACCGGCCGGACCGCCCCGGTATTGTCGACCATTTCGTCGGCGACGCCGGGCAAAGCGGAATAGGCAAAGGCCGGATCGTTGCCGATGCCAGCCCTTACCTCGTCACGCCGTTCCGTCGCTGGTTTCTTCCCCATGCGTATGCCCGTTTCAAACTCCGATCGGCCGCCTCAGATCGAGCGTCAGCGGAAATTCCGCCGACACTGATTCTGTGCGCAGATTATAGCCGCCCGCGGTATGCCCCCAAGGTTCAAATCGCGCAAGACGTCGCGCTTCCGCCTCATTGCCGTTGACAGGGAAGGTGTCATAGTTGCGGCCGCCCGGATGAGCAACATGGTAGATACAGCCGCCGATCGAACGCTTCGACCACGTATCATAAATGTCGAAGGTCAGCGGCGTGTCGATCGGCAGAACCGGATGCAGGCCCGAAGCCGGATGCCAGGCTTTGTAACGGACGCCGGCAACGGAGACGCCCGACATGCCCGTCGGCGTCAGCGGCACGGCGCGGCCGTTGCAGGTGACAGTGTAGCGCGAGGGATTGTTGGTTTCGAACCGTACCTGCAGCCGTTCCACCGATGAATCGACATAGCGGACGGTACCGCCGATCGCGCCTTCTTCGCCCATGACATGCCAGGGCTCCAGCGCCTGGCGCAGTTCCAGCTTGCTGCCCTCGTATTCGACCTCCCCGCAGAAGGGGAAGCGGAATTCGAGCTGCGCCTGGAACCATTCGGGACGAAGGTCGAAGCCGTTTTCCCGCAGATCCGCGAGCACATCGAGGAAATCCTGCCAGATATGATGCGGCAGCATGAAACGGTCGTGCAGCGTCGTGCCCCAACGCACKAACCGGCCGTCGATCGGATTGCGCCAGAAGCGGGCGATGAGGGCGCGCACCAGCAATTGCTGGGCGAGGCTCATGCGCGCGTTCGGCGGCATTTCGAAGCCGCGGAATTCGACGAGGCCGAGGCGTCCCGTCGGTCCATCCGGCGAGAACAGTTTGTCGATGCAGATTTCCGAGCGGTGGGTGTTGCCGGTGACATCTGTCAGGAGATTGCGGAAGAGGCGATCCACCAGCCATGGGAGTGGTTGCAGCCCGCGGCCGGGTGCCGGTACCTGGGCCAGCGCAATTTCCAGCTCGTAGAGGCTATCGTGACGGGCTTCGTCAATGCGCGGCGCCTGGCTGGTTGGCCCGATGAACATACCGGAGAAAAGATAGGATAGCGAGGGATGGCGCTGCCAGTGCAGTACTAGGCTCTTCAACAGATCGGGACGGCGCAGGAAAGGGCTGTCCATGGTGTTGCGGCCGCCGACGACAACGTGGTTGCCGCCGCCGGTGCCGGTGTGGCGGCCGTCGATCATGAACTTGTCGGTGCCGAGCCGGCTGGCCCGCGCCTCCTCATAGATCGCCGTGGTGATATCGACGGTTTCCTTCCAGCTCGATGCCGGATGGATGTTCACCTCAATGACGCCGGGGTCGGGAGCGACGCGGATGACATTGATGCGCTCGTCCTGCGGCGGCGCATAGCCTTCGATATGAACAGGCAGGTTCAGGGCTGCGGCGGCGCGCTCGGCGGAGGCGACGAGGTCGAGGTATTCCTCGACGCTGACCGTCGGCGGCATGAAGATGCAGAGGCGCCCGTCGCGCGGCTCGACGCTGATGGCAGTGCGCACATAGCCGCCTATCTCATCGATGGATTGCGGCATGATCGGCTGCTGGCCAGCGAAGGGCTGGAAGTGAGCGGTCTGCAATGGCCGACCCTTGTCCGCACCGTAATCCGGCAGCGCCTCGCGCGGGATCGTTGGGTCCATCGGGTTAATGTACGGGTATTGCGATGCCGGTATCCAGCCGAGCGAGTTCAGTGGCAGGCGATAGCCGACCGGGCTGTCGCCGGGCATGAGGAAAATGCGGCCGCGGCGCGTGTGCCACTTCTCGCTGACCCAGCGGCGGCCGCTGGCGCGCGCATTCCAGGCCTGGATGGGGAGAATATAGCCCGTCGGCCGCGTCAGTCCGCGCTCGAAGACGCGGGCCATGCGCGAGCGTTCCTCCGGGTCCTTCAGTTTCGAGTTGGACGGATCGACATTGTCAGGCAGGTTCGCTTCCTTGACCAACCATTCGGCCGGATCTTCGAAGGCGGGCGCCACATAGTCCGGTTCGATGTCGAGTTCGCCGGCAATAGCCGTCAGCAGGCGGCCGGCATCATCCTCGTTGACGCTGTAGTTGCGACCTTCATTGGCAATCAGGTCTGGGTTCGACCAGATCGGCAGGCCGTCGCGCCGCCAATAGAGGGAGAAGGTCCAGCGCGGCAGGCTTTCGCCGGGATACCATTTGCCCTGGCCATAATGCAGGAAGCCGTTCGGCGCGAAGCGCTCGCGCAGGCGGCGGATCAGCGTATCGGCCTTTTCGCGCTTAGTCGGGCCGACTGCGGCGGTATTCCATTCGTCGGACTCGAAGTCGTCGATCGAAACGAACGTCGGCTCTCCGCCCATGGTCAGGCGCACGTCGTCTTGCTTGAGGATGGTATCCACCTTTTCCCCAAGCGAGTTCAGCGCATCCCAGCTTTCGTCGGAGAAGGGCTTGGTGATGCGCGGATGCTCGGCGACGCGGGTGACCTTCATGTCGAAATCGAATTCGGTCTCGGCCTCGCCGAAATAGCCGCCGGAGATCGGCGCAGCATTACGGTAATGTGGTGTGGCGGCGAGCGGAATATGGCTCTCGCCGGTCAATAGACCCGATGTAGGATCAAGGCCAACCCAGCCTGCACCGGGAAGATAAACCTCGGCCCAGGCATGCAGGTCGGTAAAGTCGTAGTCCGTGCCCGAGGGGCCGTCCAGCGCCTTCAGGTCCGGTGTGAGCTGGATAAGGTAGCCGGAGACGAAGCGGGCGGCGAGGCCGAGATGGCGGAGAACCTGGACGAGCAGCCAGCTCGTGTCGCGACAGGACCCCTTTGCCTTTTCCAGCGTCTCTTCCGGCGTTTGAACACCGGTTTCCAGGCGAATGACATAGCCGATCTCGTGCTGCAGTCGTGCATTGAGGCCGACGACCATGTCGACGGTGCGCTGCTCCGAGCGGTCGAGGGTTGAAAGGAAAGCCGCAAGTCGTGGCCCTGGCTCCTCCGGCTCCATATAGATCGACAGATCGTCGCGAATGGTCTCGGGATAATCGAAGGGCCACTTGGTGGCCTCCTCTTCGACGAAGAAGTCGAAGGGATTGTAGACGGTCATGTCGGCAACGAGATCGACCTCGATCTTCAACTCGGTCACCGGGTCGGGAAAGACGAAGCGGGCGAGATAGTTGCCGTAGGGATCCTGTTGTAGATTCACGAAATGATTGGATGGCGTCACCTTCAGCGAATGGCTGAGGACGCGTGTCTTGGAATGTGAAGCAGGTTTCAGGCGAATGATTTGAGGGCCGAGGCGGACCGGATTGTCGTATTTATAATGGGTGAGATGATAAATGCTTGCCTTGATCGCCATATTTTCTCTTTGCCTAGCTCGCATCGTTGTGCGGCATTTGCTGTTCCCGCCGGCAGTGTGTGCAATGCAGCGGAAGAATGCAAGGCGTCTCGGCGCTCAATCAGGCCCATTCATAGGGTGCAAAATAAAAGCGGCGGGCTTTCACCCACCGCTTTGAAATCGATACTGTCGAAGATCTCAGCTTCTGCCGAATTCATCGACCAGGCGAATGATGTCGTCTTCGCCGAGATAGGAGCCCGTCTGCACTTCGATCAGCTCCAGCAGGATCTTGCCGGGGTTGGAAAGACGGTGCACTTCGCCGAGGGGGATATAGACCGACTCGTTTTCACGCAGCATCTGTACGTGTTCGCCTACCGTCACCTCTGCCGTGCCCTTGACGACGATCCAATGTTCCGAACGGTGATGGTGCTTCTGCAGCGACAGCTTCTTGCCGGGCAGAACGAAGATGCGCTTCACCTGGAAACGCTCGCCGTTCAGAACCGAGGTGTAGCCGCCCCAAGGGCGATAGGACGTCGGATGGGTCTCGGTGAGCTTGGCCGTCGTCTTCTGGCTGGCGAGCAGCTTGACCAGCTTGCCGACTTCCTGGCTGTCCTTGAGATGGCCGACATAGACGGCGTCTTCGCTGGCGATGACGGCGACATCCTCAAGCCCTTGGACGGCAACATGGAGGCCGTGGGTCATCACAAGCGAATTCTTGGTGTTGACCAGAGTCGTGGCGCCGGCCGAGACGTTGCCGCTTTCATCGCGCTTGCCGACTTTCCAAACTGCATCCCAGCTACCGAGGTCGGACCAGGTAAAGGGGGAGGGAACGACGGCCGCATTGGCGGTCTTTTCCATCAGGGCGTAGTCGATGGAGATGTCGGGGCTCTTGGAGAAGGTGTCACTATCCAGGCGCGTAAAGTCGAGGTCGCGGGTTGCCTTAGAAACGGCCTTGCCGGCCGCCTTTTCGACGTCGGGCGCATATTCCTTCATTTCGTCCAGAAGCTGGGCGGCGGAGAACATGAACATGCCCGAGTTCCAGTAGAAGCTGCCGCTTGCAACCATCTCCTGGGCCTTCTCCAAGACAGGCTTCTCAACGAAGCGCTTGACGGCATGGGCGCCGGTCGAAAGCGCCTTGCCGCTTTCGATATAGCCGTAGCCAGTCGCTGGTTCGGTCGGCGTGATGCCGAAGGTGACAAGCTTGCCCTGTAGGGTGGTATCGCGCGCCACGCGCACGCAATCATAATAGGTCTTGTTGGCGTCGATCTCATAGTCGGAGCCGAGGACGTGCATGATTGCGTCCTTGCCGAAAAGCTCCGTGACGAGCGCAGCGGCGGCGGCAACGGCGGCGGCGGTATTGCGGGCGACCGGCTCGAGCAGCACGGCTGCAAGCTTCAAATCCAGCTCGCGGGCCTGTTCGGCGACGAGAAAGCGGAATTCTTCATTGGTGAGGACGATCGGCGCTTCGTAAAGCTCAGGATCAGCCACGCGCTCCAGCGTGTTCTGAAAGAGCGTCTTGTCGCCGATGAATTGGATGAACTGCTTCGGTGCAGAAGCGCGCGACAGCGGCCACAACCGTGTTCCCTTGCCTCCGGCCATGATCACTGGGACGATTTTGGCTGCCATATCTGCCTCTCTCCTAGATACTCACTCGGGACCGCTCGCGGGCATCTGCAACATATGCGATCGCCACGTTCGTCCCCTAAACAACTGAACTTCGCCATTGCGATATTTTTCAGGAAAACACCAGTGCGAATTGCCGTCGATTGCGAACATTCGCTGATCTTAGTTGGGAAATTCTAATAGACACAGTCATGCTTCGGTTGAGGGACCAAATCCGTGTTGTGGGAATTTTCCACCGAAAGACGTAGCGGCAACGACCTAAAGCGCATGTCGATCTCTGGGATTCGCTCCTTACGCTTTAGATCCTTGGTTTTCGCTGTCGTTGTCGCAGATCGCTGCACAGCTTTGCGCGACCTGCTTTGGATCATTGATCAGGCTTCGGCTCTATCGCGGGGCTCCTCATCGGCCGGGCCATGCTCGGCACCGTTGCGCTTGTTGTAACGGATCGAAGACCAGAGCGAGATACCGATCAAAGCCGCGCCGCCGAGACCGGTGATAACTTCCGGAATATGTATGAGCGTTTGGACATACATGATCCCCGAAAGAATCAGGATGGCGTAGAAGGCGCCGTGTTCCAGGTAGCGATAGTGGGCGAGGGTGCCTTTTTCCACCAGCATGATCGTCATCGAGCGCACATACATGGCGCCGATGCCGAGCCCGATGGCGATGATGAAGAGGTTCTGGGTGAGTGCGAAAGCGCCGATGACACCGTCGAAGGAGAAGCTCGCATCGAGGATTTCCAGATAGAGAAAGGCTCCGAGGCCGCCTCTCGCGGCAGCGCTCATCGATTTTTGCGAGGCATCCAGAAAGCCGCTGAGGACCTCCACCAGAAGGAAGGTGAGCAGACCATAGACGGAGGCATAAAGGAATGTGGTCGCATCGTCGCCATCGAGCAGGGAGGTGAAGATCAGAACGAGGATCAGCACGAAGGCGATCTCGATGCCCTTGACGGTGGCGAAATGCGCCATCGCCTTTTCGATAAAGGCGATCCAGTGCACATCCTTCTCGTGATTGAAGAAATAGGTGAGGCCGACCATCATCAGGAAGGTCCCGCCGAAAGCGGCAATGGGCAGATGTGCGTCATGCATGATCGCGGCATACTGCTCCGGTTCGGCCGCTGCGAGCTTCAGCGCTTCCCAGGGATTGATGTGGGCGGCAATCGCGACGATCGCCAGCGGAAAGACGATGCGCATGCCGAAGACGGCGATGACGATGCCCCAGGTCAAAAAGCGATGCTGCCAGACTGGCGTCATCTCTTTCAGCTTGTTGGCATTGACGATGGCGTTGTCGAACGAAAGCGATATTTCCAGCACGGCCAGCACCAGGCAGATGAAAAAGGCCGTTGCCAAGCCGCCGAAAGTGCCGGTCATGTTCCAGCCGAGCACTCCGCCCAGGATGAGACCTGCGATGGTGACGATGAAGGCCCAGCCGAAATAGCCGAGCATGGATTTGGAGGAAGAGGACGTCATGGGCGCACCTCCTCAAAAGCGGAAAAAATGTATCCGGACGCGAGGCATAGTCGCATGCCAGAGACGGCATGCGTGCGAGGCATGGTCAGGGTATTCATGAAAAGAAATCCGCCGGCTCATCTGCAGGCGGTACCGACATCGCGAGAGCGCCGTTAAAACTCTCGCCAGAGGGGCCCGGCACCAAAGTTCAATCCGCAGCCGATGTCAGAAGGCGCGGAGATGCCACCATTAGTTAGTGAAATTGTGGCGCCCGTCAAGAGCCGCGACGGTTCGATGCTGCCCTCATCACCAGGATAGAAATTTCCGGAACCAAACGGGAAAGAGGCGCGTTTGGCCTTCAGGCGGGCAGGGCGATGTCCGTTGCAAGGCAGATCCCAGAGCGGGTTTGATTGTCGGATAGAGAGCAGCGGACAAGGAGGACCTCTCATGAGCCCCCATCCCATCCATCATAGACCGAAAGAACAGAAGCCGGACATGGCTCGGCAGAAGCGGGCACGCCCGAATGTCGTGCGTCAGGTGCAGGTATTGCCGCCGCACAATGTCGACCTGACGCTGCAGCCTGCGACCCATGAAGATGTTCATGTGCCGGCCCATGTCAGCGGCGCGGACCTGTCGCGAGAGGCACCAGGCGATGCCAATCACGGCGGGAAAAATAAAGGCCGCTCAAAATAAAAGTTGGAAGCCGAAGGTTTTCCGAGGTTCCGGGTCAGAGGCCCGGAGCGGGCGAAGCTTTGCCTATTTGCCGCGTGGCGGTTTGCCATTCGACAGGAAGCTGGCGGTAAAGCTTAGCTCCGTCGATTTCGCCGAGCATTCGATCGCGACAGGTTTGCCGGCATAAGGATTGGCGAAGGTGCAGGTGCCCTTGGCGCCGACCTGGCCGGTCATCTTGTTGCCTGCACCGGTGGATATGACCTCGATCGGCAATTGCGCGGTGCCCTTTTTCTCGCCGGGCTTGATTCCACGGCCATCGCCCTGGAAGCCAAGCATCTTGCCGCCCGATGAAAAGATGAAGGTTACCGAGCCGTCCGGTCCCGTCACGCTGGCGATCTCACCCTTGCAGCCTTTCGAGGCATCGAGCTTGCCGACGACGAGCTTGGAACATGTTCCGCTAACCACTACCGCGCCGGGCGCCGGAAAATTCTGTGCGGCGGCAGCCGTCGTAGCGGTCATCACTGTCAATCCAATAGCAAGGCCTGCGAATCGCATGAATGGAGTCCTTTTAAAGCCTCCACAGGTTTGCCGATGGAAATGTGGCAGTCAATCCCCGACTGCTGACGCGCCGGTGTGGGCGGCGCCCGTCACTCCGGTACGAGGGTGCCGATCAGTTGCAGCAGAGCGTTCTGCCGATTGCCGCCGCCGGCCAGGAATTCGTAGAGCGTCATCTTCTTTTCGCTGCCGCCATCGACGAGATAATCGGATTGGCGAATGACGAAGACCTCGCCGCTGTCGGTGTCTCGGGCGAGGTGAAACATATATTCGTCGCCGTTGGGCTTATGGTTTTTGTAGAACTGCTTCTTCACGACGGCCATTCTCGTCCTCCCGTACGATCAATGCTTTAGCATGACAGTAGTGTGACAGAGCGATCGGAAGTCAAGCGACTTGTGGCGAAGTTTTGCTCATCTCGCCCGCCGGCGATGCATTCGAGCGCTGAACATCAGCATGTGATTGGATATCGAAGAAAAGACCATTATTCTCAACCCGTGCGATCGAGAATTCGATACGCCATGAGCGAGAGGTCAAAACAAATGAGAATGATGTTAGCGTTAGGGGCCATCTTAAGCTTCGCTTGCGTCTCCGCAGGCGAAGCGCCCTCGAACTACCAGTCATACCAAGGTATCCGCGCCGATAGCGATCCGGTGCTTCTAGCGAGATACGATAGGGCTCTGCAGTATTGCGAACCGGAAGCCTATTCCTGGTCTCGGGGATCACCCGATCCGAACAGCAGCATGTACATCCTGGCATTGAGAGCATGTTTGTATCGGCACAGCTTCGTAGACCGCGGCGTCCACGCTTATCCGACGACGGCGGTATTCCAGCACTTCCTGGATCGCTGAACGCCCACATGCATCTTTGCATAGGAAGCGCCTTTTCCCAGCCGGGAAGGGCGCTTTTCTCGTTTGGAATGTCTTCAACCGTCTCATAGTCAAGCTGAGTGGGTTCGGCGAGCAAGTTGAGGTGAATTTAAGCCTTTGAGATGTTCCGTCATAAACGGCAGAGTCGCAGATCACCGCCGATCTTCAAAACGGTGAATGACACGAGAAATTCCCGAAAAGAGCGATAAGGAAGTAGGGATCATCGCCAAACAGGCCGTATTGTCCAAGCCGAAGGGCGTATATCATTCAAGACACTATCATGTTCTAATTCAAACAGGTCGGACGTCCTCCGACGATTGAAACCGAGCACTTCATGGTAACTGTCCCCTATCCCTAACCGGATAGGGGCTTTTTCGTTCGCTCGACAAACAGGCGCCTGTGATCTCATGCACAAGGCGCTGAACAAAAGGCTAGATTTCTTAGTCATTTTCTTAATTCCCAGACGGAACGCTGGAAGCCGCACGGGTCACGAAAACTTGGTTTGTAGGTCGGATAGGGGGAAGGTTTTCTGAGCCTAGGGGAATTATGAGAAAAGGCCTCTCGATTTCTCGAAAGGCCTTTTTCAAAACTGGATGGTGGGCGTGACAAGGATCGAACTTGTGACCCCTACGATGTCAACGTAGTGCTCTCCCGCTGAGCTACACGCCCATCCGATGGCGGCGCATAGATCACAAAACCTTGGTGGCCGTCAATAGGCTTTTTTTCGGTTTTGTGACGTTGCCGCCAGAAGCCTTAGGCGGCAAGGAGTTTGTTCACTTCGTCGACCAGCTCGCGCAGGTGGAAAGGCTTGGAAAGCACCTTGGCATCCTTCGGTGCCTTCGAATCAGGGTTCAGCGCCACGGCGGCGAAGCCGGTGATGAACATCACCTTCAGGTCGGGATCGAGCTCGGTGGCGCGGCGCGCCAATTCGATGCCGTCCATCTCAGGCATGACGATGTCGGTCAGCAGCAGCGAAAAGGGCTCCTCGCGCAGCCGGTCATAGGCGCTTGCTCCATTGTCAAAGGACAAGACCTTGTAGCCGGCCTTTTCCAGCGCCTTCACAAGGAAGCGACGCATGTCGTTGTCATCTTCGGCAAGGAGTATCTTCTGGGTCATCATCTGTTCGCTAATCAACTTTTGTCGTGTTGGACTTGTCCAGCGTCCAACTTAGTCGTTGGCCGTAAACAAGCGGTGAATGATCGGTMAGGACAAAGCCGTTCTGTTCGTCCGTTGCAGCACAAACGCACCCGAGGCCGCTTCGCATGTCTCGGGATCGTGCTTTCGGACATTTCGGTCGCGGCCCTTTGTATAAGGCCATTTTGCTTAAGTTAGTATGGACTTGCGGGCGAGCAACTGGCAACATGGATGCTGCGACAAGTTGTTGACATGGTAAAGACGTTGATGTCCGCAGAAATGCGTAATTTCGAGATTTTCGAGGTATCGGAGCCCGTCTCTCAGACAATTCCCTTTGTCTACAGCTCGCCTCACAGCGGTCGCATCTATCCACCGGATTTCATCGCTCAGTCCCGCCTGCAGGGCATCGCCATTCGTCGCTCGGAAGATCATTACGTCGATGAACTGTTTTCAGCGGCAAGCGTTCTCGGTGCACCGCTGCTGCTCGCCAATTTTCCGCGCGCCTATATCGACGTTAACCGTGAGCCCTATGAGCTCGATCCGCGCATGTTCGACGGCGTGCTGCCGCCCTATGCCAATATCAATTCGCTGCGAGTCGCCGGCGGCTTAGGCACCATTCCGCGCATCGTCGCCGAAAACATGGAAATCTATGCCCGCCGCGTGCCGGTCGAGGATGCGCTCAATCGTATCGAAACGATCTACAAGCCCTATCATGCGACCCTGCGCCGGCTGATTGCCCGCACCCATGTCAAATTCGGCTTCGGCGTCCTCGTCGACTGCCATTCCATGCCGGGCAATATCCGAATCGCCGGCAGCAACATGCGACCCGATTTCATCCTTGGCGACCGCTACGGGACCAGCGCTTCGGCGGACCTGTCGCGCGCCGCCATGCAGATCCTCGACGAACTCGGCTTCAACGCCGTGCGCAATAAACCCTATGCGGGCGGCTTCATCACCGAGCACTACGGCCGCCCCTCCCGCGGGCTTCATGCCCTGCAGATTGAGGTCAACCGCTCGCTCTATGTTGATGAAACGACGCTGGAGAAGCGGTCGGATTTCGGTGCTGTCGCCGCCGCCATCACCCTGTTCATGAAGCGTATGGCCGAGCATGTGGAATCCTATGCCGGCGATCCCGCTTTGGCGGCGGAATAGGGCAAAGCCCCTTCGCCCCCGTCCTGAGCTTGCCGAAGGGGCGGGGAGAAGGTGGGGCGGGGACATTGAGCAAGGCGAAATGTCGACGCCTCGGATGAGGGGCTATCTCGGACCTTTCAGGCGAATAAGCCCTGTGGAAACGTTTGGCTATGGTTATGGTCAGGCATGTTTTCTGCTGCCGCGCCCTGGTGCCTAGCCCCTCACCCTAACCCTGACAAAAAAAGAACCGCGCTTGTGGCGCGGCTAAGTCTAGGGAGGAAACACCCAAGGAGGGTATTTACAGTCAGAAGACTGTAGGGAGATGTTGCTATTGCATTGCACAAATGTCAAGCAGATTATTGCGGTGCAAAATATTTAGGCAATTATCGGATTTCTGCCTCATCTCCGGGCAATCCGCCTCTCGCATCGGCATTTGGTTTGCTTCGCCGAGTTTATGCGCTATGACTTCGCCCGCCCCGTCATTTATCCGGATTCACCATGCTTCCTGATCGCGCCTTTTTCTATCGTCTGGCCGAGGCGGCCAAGGCTGAGACCCTGCCGCGCTTTCGCGCCGGCGTTGATGTGGTCAACAAGGAGGCGCAGGGCTTCGACCCTGTTACGGAAGGCGATCGCGCCGCAGAGGAGGCGATTCGCGCCTTGATCGAGACGGAATTTCCCGACCATGGCATCCTGGGCGAAGAGCACGGCAATGTCGGCCTCGACCGAGAGCATGTCTGGGTGATCGATCCGATCGATGGCACCCGCGCCTTCATTTCCGGCGTTCCCGTCTGGGGGACGCTCATCGGCCTGCAGAAAAACGGCCGCGCTATCATGGGCATGATCGATCAGCCGTTTACCGGCGAGCGCTATTTCGCCGATGGCAACGGCTCGACCTATTCAGGCCCGGACGGCGAAAAGCGGCTGCAGGTTCGCGACTGCGGCAGCCTGTCGAATGCTGTTCTCTTCACCACCTCGCCGCATATCTTCGTCGACGAGGAGCTGGTGAAGTACCGCGAGATCGAGAGCCAGGTGCGGTTGTTCCGCTATGGCACGGATTGCTATGCCTATGCGCTGCTCGCGGCCGGTCACGTCGATCTCGTCATCGAAAGTTCGCTGAAGCCGTACGATGTCGGCGGCATCATCCCGGTCATCGAACAGGCGGGCGGTATCATCACCACCTGGGACGGCGGTCGGCCGGAAATGGGCGGCACGATCATCGCTGCCGGCAGCCGCGCGGTCTATGATCAGGCAAGGGCGATCCTGTCGCGATAGCCACCCGATCGAGCGTCCGAAAAGCGTCAGATATTCTCGTTGCGCGTGATTCGAGATCGCGCGCTAAATCCCGACACCCGCCATATCCGTATTCGCCTCGGCGTCGCTGCCGGGGATAAAGGCGTTGATGGCGGCGAGTGCGGCGTTGCGGTAGACGTCGCGCTCCTGCAGGATTTCATGTTTCGCGCCGTGGACGGGCACGAACTGCGCTGCGCGGAAATAGCGAGACAATCGTTCCTGGTCGGCATAGGGCACGACGCCGTCGCGGGTCGGCGCGATCAGCACCGTCGGGATGGCGATGGAAAAGAGATGCTCGGGCGTATTGACGCGATCGATGGTGCGGAATGCTTCCAGTAGCCAGCGGGCCGTCGGCGGCCCGAGGGTGAGCTGGGGATAGGCCGTTGCGATGGCGAGATTGCGCCGATAACGGCGTTCGTCCGTGGTTAGCGGGTTTTCCGGGAAGGGCTTTTCCCTGATTCTTTTGCTGAATTGCATCCGGCCGAGACCAAGCGCGCAGACCGTGCCGGAGATAAAGCGGACGAGGCCGGGCGAGACACCTTGGCCGGTGAGACCGACAAAGGGCGCCGACAGCACCATGCGCTCGATCCGGCTCGCAAGCCGCGGCGCCGCTGATAGCGCGATCAGCGCGCCGGTCGAGTGCGCCAGCACGAAGAACGGCAGGCGCGTATCCGGTAGCACGATCTTGTCGAGGAAGGCGGTCAGGTCGCGCTCATAATCGGAAAAGCGACGGACATGTCCGCGCAGCGGATCCTTCAGCAGCCGTTCGGAGCCGCCCTGGCCGCGTAGATCGAAAGTCGCGACCCACAATCCCTTGGCGGTCAGGTCGCGGATCGTCTCGAAATATTTCTCGATGAACTCATTGCGGCCCTGCAGCAGTACCACGGTGCCTTTGGCGACTGGCTGTTCGCAGCGGAAGACGACATAGCGCAGCCTGCGCCCGTCAAATGTCTCAAAGAACCCTTCGGTGCGGTTTTCCGGCACCGGATTGTCTGGTGTGGAATAGAGGATCGAATCCATGACGATGTCGCGCCTCGTTGAAGGGAATGCCTTTCTCAAGGGGATAGCGTAGGTGCAGGGAATTGCAACTGGTTTGTTGGCAGTGCCGCTTGTGTCAAGCCTTCGGCGTCGTGCCGCGTCGTTCGAGTGCGGTTTTGCGGATGATGTCGGCGATCTCCGGGCTGCTGCTGGACAGCATCTGGAAATCCGCCGAATAAAGCGAGAGGAGTKAGACTTCAGTAGCAGCGCTGACGGTCGCGGAGCGTGGTTCGCCGCTGATCAGCGCCATCTCGCCGAAGAAGCTGCCGGAGCCTAGCTCTACCGGGTGTGGTGTCGCAACGGTGACGCGGCCTTCAACGATGAAGTACATCTGGTCGCCGGTGTCGCCCTTGCGGCAGATGACGGCGCCGGCCGGTACGATGCGCGGCCGCAGCGCCCGCACGATCTCGATGAGCGCGGCAGAACCAAGCTTCTGGAACAGCGGTACGGCAGCAACCAACTGCCAATTGCGCACGAAGTCCTGGCGGCGGACTTCCTCGTAGAAGCCGGTGGCTAGGATGCCGGCCCAGAGGGCAAAGATGCCGATACCGCTCATCATGACCAGCCCGGCGAGAACGCGGCCGGCGAAGCTTTGCGGGATCTCGTCGCCGTAGCCTGTAGTCGACAGCGTGACCACCGCCCACCACATCGCCAGAGGAATGCTGCCGAACTTGTCAGGCTGGACGTCGCGCTCGATGATATAGGCGGCAAGCGCAGCACCGAACAGAACGATGCCGAAGATCGAGGTGACGCCGAGGAGATTGCGCGCTTCTTTACTCAGGACCCTGCCCAGCAGCCGAAAGAAGGTCGAACCGCGCAGCGGCTTCAGCAGCCAGATCGCACAATAGAGGCTTTGGTCGCGCCCGCCGACGAACAGGAACGCAGCCAAGGGGACCAGAACGGCGAGCAGATCGACGGCAATTTCCGGTACTCTGTCGCGAACGGCCCTTGTCCGGTGCACGATCAGCGTCTCGATCAGCTGCAGGACGTAGACAGCCCAGATGCCGGCAAGCAGGATTTCCAGAATGAGCCTGGTCTGTCCGCTCACGCCCGGCGTCGTGAGTGCAGCTACGGTCACGAGGCCGACGGCGACGAGCAGCGCGTTAACGGGCTCAGAAATCTTCGAGAAAGGGAGCGTCGACATTCAATACCCCGGGGTGGGCAGGCACCCTTCTAGAATAGGATAGCCTCGCTCTAAACGTAAAGGGCTTGCGGGACATGCGCCGCAACCAAGCCTTGACCGGTAATCTTGCGTCACCCAGCGTCCATGTCTTGGACCGTTATCGCTGCCCGACATCCAGCGGAAAACCCTTGAAAGGCTTGATTTCCTTCAGCACGAAGGTTGTCTGCATCTCCTTGATGCGTGGCAGGTGGCGCACCACCGCCATGGCGAAATCCGCATAGCTGTCGAGGTCTTCGGCAACGACCTGCAGTAGGAAATCCGCGTCTCCAGCGATGCTGTAGCACGCCACGACTTCGCTCAGCTTCAATACGTCGCATGAGAATTCCTCGGCCTCGGCCTCGCTGTGGCTGTCGATCTTCACCCTGATGAAGGCGAGGACGCCAAGCCCGATCTGGCGCCTGTCCAGGGTGGCCGTATAGCCTTGAATCACGCCTGTTTCCTCCAGTTGGCGCACGCGCCGCCAACATGGCGATGTCGAGAGCCCGACTTCGGAGGAAAGCGCCTGATTCGTCAGCCTCCCGTCCTTCTGGAGCGCTCCGAGGATTCGCAAATCGATGGGCTCAAGTGTGTAAGGCATATTCGACCTTGTATTCGGAGAAATCTGGTAGAGTTTACCATAATATCGGCATAAGCAGCAATGAAAGGCAAGATTACCCCGGATATCGGAGATATTCTCTGAGCGCACAGTCTCAACAGCCGTAGGTCTCCATGCTTTTCGATATTCGTCTTGCCATTGTCGTCAATCCCGCACTCCCGCTCGGGCTGGTCGCCAACACCGTCGGTGCGATCTCGATCGGATTGGGTGCGAAGTTTCCCGCGCTTGCGGCGCGGCAATTGACTGACCGAGAGGCACGCATCATCGACATCAGCTCGAACATGCCGGTTCCGGTGCTGCAGGCGGATGCGGAGACAATCACATCCTTATTGCTGAAGGCCTTGTCGCAGCAGGACGACCGCGCGGTCGTTCCTTTTTCCGCTTTCGCCCGCTCATTGCACAACTACAGGGAGTATGAGGCGACGTTCCCCGATCGCGATCTTGCCGGCGAGGCGATCGACGGCCTGGGGTTGGCGGGACCTTCGAAATGGGTGAAATCGCTCACCGGTTCGCTGAAATTGCTGCGCTAGCGGCCAGAAAAAAAGACCGGCTTGCGGAGATAGAGAGATCCGCGTCGCCGGCCTAGCAAGGACTGAAGAAGAAGGGACGATACACTTCAGTCATCGGACAGTGAATGCATCCGATGACCTCATTGGTAGTCCCACCAGCCTGAACGGGTCCCGAACCGGCCGTTCATCTGCGGTTCACGCGGATTTTCTTGAAAATCGAGAGATGTTGGCAAGGGTCTTGAACTGCTGAAAAGCGATCACCATCTCCATTCTGCGGGTGCCAAACGGGCTCGCGTAACCGTCCCTAGGCCGCCCAGAGCGGGGTCGCGGGGGCAAAACCAAATCGCAATCGTCGCTCACAGGAGGACAACATGCGTCACGTAGACTTCTCTCCCCTTTACCGTTCCACCGTCGGTTTCGACCGTCTTTTCACTATGCTCGACAGCCTTGCGCAGCCGGATCAGGCTCAGACCTATCCGCCCTACAACATCGAGCGCACCGGTGAGAACACCTATCGCATCACCATGGCCGTCGCCGGTTTCGATGAAAAGGAACTGAGCATCGAGGCTCATGCCCACGTTCTCCAGGTCAAGGGTGAAAAGAGCGAAGAGCCGGCCGAGGCTAGCGAATATCTCTATCGCGGTATCGCCAAGCGCGCCTTCGAGCGTCGCTTCCAGCTTGCCGATCATGTCGAGGTCCAGGCGGCTTCGCTGAAGAATGGTCTGCTGCACATCGATCTGTTGCGCAACATTCCCGAGGCCATGAAGCCCCGTCGTATCTCCATCGCTGCCGAGCCGGTTGAGGCCCCGAAGGCAATCGAAGCCCGTATCAACTAACGGGCTTCAACACATAGCCTGAAGACCGATCCTCCCAAGGTCATAAAAGCAAGGCGGCGCTCCGTTGGGGCGCCGCCTTTTGTGTTGGGTAATGACTGGAATGGCCGTTATGCTGCGTTCGGGGCTCCGTTCGCCTTCGGCGACCCCGCTGTCTCGGCTTCGGCCTTGGCTGCTTCCCGCCGCTTCGCGGCATCCGCATATTTCTGGGCGATGACGGCGCAGGCCATGAGCTGGATCTGATGGAACAGCATCAGCGGCAGGACGATGGCGCCGATGCCCTGGCCGGCGAAGATGACGTTGGCCATCGGCACGCCACTTGCTAACGACTTTTTCGAGCCGCAGAAGGTGATGGTGATCTCGTCGGCGTGGGAGAAGCCGAGGGCGCGGCTGCCGAACATGGTGATGCAGAGCACCAGTACCAGAAGCACAATATTGGCGACGATGACGGTGGCAATATCGACCAGCGAGAAGGTGTGCCACAATCCCTCGACAACGGCCTCGCTGAAGGCGGAATAGACGACCATCAGGATCGAGCCGCGGTCGACCGGCATCAGGATCTTCTTCTTCGAACGTATCCAATTGCCGATCCACGGCTGCAGGATCTGGCCGGCGATGAAGGGCGCAAGCAGTTGCAGCATGATCTGCTCCAGCACGTCCCAAGAAAATCCACCGCCATGGCCGCCGACCGAGAAGAGTATGCCGACGAGCAGGGGCGTCAGGAACATGCCGAAGATGTTGGAAGCCGATGCCGCGCAGATCGCGGCCGGCACGTTACCGCCGGCAATCGAGGTGAAGGCGATCGAGGACTGCACCGTCGAGGGCAGCACGCTGAGAAACAGAATGCCGGTGTAAAGGGCCTGCGGCAGGATGGTCGGCACCAGCACGCCCATGGCAAGCGCCAGCAGCGGGAAAATGCCGAAGGTGGTCAGCAGGATGACCAAATGCAGGCGCCAATGCAGCAGGCCGGCGATGACGACATCACGCGACAGGCGCGCGCCATGCAGGAAGAACAGCAGGCCGATGGCAAAATTGGTGGCGGTGCCAAAGTAGTGGGCGCTCGTTCCCTGCACAGGGAAGAAGGATGCCGTCAGCACAGTGAGCACCAGCAGGATGGTGAAGGTGTCTGGAAGAAAACGGCGCATCGTGCCAACCCCAATTGCGATTCCGTAAGACTTGTCCTTGCACATAGACCTATCGTGATCCACGATGCAAGGAATAACAGTTATCGCGAATCAGGATGGGTGCCATGCTTGATCTCACACAGTTGCGCAGCTTCGTCGCCGTTGAGCAGATGGGCAGCTTCACGCTCGCGGCCGAGCGGCTCGGCCTCGGCCAGTCCACGGTTAGCCAGCATATTCAGCGGCTGGAGACCACGCTCGGACGCAAGCTTCTGGCGCGCGACACGCATCGGGTGGTGCTAACCGGCGACGGCGAGGCGCTACTTGGTCATGCCCGGCAAATGCTGTCGATCGAGGGGGAGGTGCAGCAGCTCTTCGCCGGCAACAGCCTGCGCGGCAATCTGCGGCTCGGCGTCTCGGAGGATTTCGTCACCAGCCAGTTGCCGGATGTGCTGGAGGAATTCGTTCGCTCGCATCCCTCGGTCGATCTCGAATTGACGGTCGCCCTCAGTGGCACGCTCTATGAGATGCAGGATAACGGCGACCTCGACCTCGTTCTTGCCAAGCGCCGTCTAGGCGATGCCAGGGGAAGGCTCGTCTATCGCGAACCGCTGATCTGGCTGGCGCGTGATCCGGAGCGCATTCGGAAGCTTGCGGCGCCATTGCCGTTGATCGCCTTTCCCGCCCCAAGCGTTACCCGAGCCGTGGCACTGGAAGCCTTGCGCCGTCAGCAGGTGCCCTGGCGCATCGTCTGCACCTGCGGCAGCCTCAGCGGCTTGACGGCGGCGGCACGGGCCGGCATGGGCGTCCTCGTTCAGCCCCGCAGCATGGCGCCGACGGGTCTGTCGGAAATTGCCCCTGGCTGGCTGCCGGCATTGGAGGATGTCGAATTTGTGTTGGTGCCGCGCAAGGGCGCGGATCAGTTGCTGGTCAGCGCCTTGTCGGAGGACATTCTGATGAAGGTGCGGGGGCTGAGATCCGCCTGATCTATCGGATTCGCTATTTCTAAAATCTAGAAATTTGTTTCCTATCAAATAGATAGAAGTAAAAGGCCTACTGGAATTCCTTCGCCGGCTGTTGTTTCGCTTTCCGCGTGTCCCGCCGTTTTGATTCACTCATTCAGGTTCGGGTCAGCTTTTGTTGGTACGATTTTCTAGGATAAACGAGCTGAGTCGAGGAAAATCAGCCCGATGAAATATGGTGCGATATTTATTTGCGGGCTGGTCGCCTGCGTCATGGCAATGACGGTCATAACCCGCCACATGCCGGGCCAATCGGGCCAAGACGTTTCAAATTCCGCACTATTCGTGCATTCAAATCAGAATTGACCTCCAAATGAGGTGTTGAGCGCCGCGTGCGCCCCGGTGGGACAGCTACGGCGCTCCTTTTTTACCCGAAAATCAGGTGAGGCAAGCTAGGAAGCCGGTGACATCGTCTTCGGTCGTGGCGAAGCTTGTGACGAGGCGGATCAGGGTCTCGTTCCCGTTCACCAGTTCGGGCTGCGATTCCGGGATCGGCCATTCGTAGAATTTTGCGCCCTTGTCCTCGGCGGTCTTAGCAGCCGATTTCGAGATGATCGCAAAGACTTCGTTCGAAGCCGTAGGCCAGGCGAGGCGTGCGGTGGCGGCTTGTTCGATGCCGGCGCGCAAACGATCGGCCATGCGGTTGGAATGGCGGGCAAGGTCGAGCCAGAGGCCATCTTCGAAATAGCCGTCGAATTGCGCGGCGATGAAACGCGATTTGGAGAAGAGCTGGGCAGCGCGTTTGCGGATGAAATGCATCTCCTTCGCCTGCTCCGGATTGAAAAAGACGATTGCCTCGGCGCACCAGCAGCCGTTCTTGGTGCCACCGAAGGAAAGAATGTCGACCCCACGCTTCCAGGTCATCTCCGCCGGGCTGACCTCAAGCGCGACCAGCGCATTGGCGAAACGAGCACCGTCCATGTGCAGCGGCAGACTGTTTGCCTTGCAGACGGACGCGATGGCATCGATTTCAGCGAGCGAATAGACCGTGCCGACCTCCGTTGCCTGGGTGATCGTCACCGCCGCTGCGCGGCCGTGATGGAGGTCATCCTGCGGAAAGCGGGCGACCTTGGTGGCGAGCGCCTTCACGTCAATTTTACCGGCCGCACCCTCGACCGTCGCCAGCCGCGCACCGCTGAAGAAATCCGGCGCCCCGCATTCGTCCTCGGCCACATGCGCTTCTGGATGGCAGAAGCTGATGCCGCCCGGCTTCTGGACGCTGGCGAGCGACAGAGAATTGGCGGCCGTGCCTGTCGCGACGAAGAAGACGGCGACCTTACGCTCGAAAATCTCGGCGAATTTGGCTTCAATTTTCTGATCGAGATCGCTGGTACCGTAGGCTGCGGCAAAACCGCCGGATTCGGCGAGAAGACGCTGGGCGATCTTAGGATGGGCGCCGGCCCAATTATCGGAAGCAAAGAACATGGATATGCACCAACTGAATTAACGGGATTGCGGGAGGGTTACCGGAGGTCTGCCGGACATTAATCCAATGTCGCAGGGGATCAAGAGCGTGATGCTGAAGGACGCATCACAGAAATTGATCTGCGCAATCAACAAACAAAATGATGCGGTGCAGCGAAACTTTCTTGCTCGAATTTTGAAGCATTGGCAATCTTCCGTCGCAACTTAGCGATAATTTGCCGTTTTGCTCTTGCGGAGCCCGTCGCTTTCTGGCATAGAGCTGATGAATTAGGACAGGGTTGCTGTCCTATTTTGGCCGCCAAGGCCGAAGATGCGCTAGAGGGTCCTGACGATATCGGGATTTCGAGCTATAGTTATCGCGAGCATGTCCCGTGGAGCCGTCAGGCGACCAAGTGGAGCGGCGGTGGAATAAGCAAGGCGCGGAACGCTGACGACGGGCTCCACCAAGGGGTCATGGTCTGCGGCCCGATCTTCACAATGCAACAGCGCTGTCGCGCGTCGGACCTGATAACGGGGCGGCGCGGGACGAAGGATCGCCCGTGATGCGGGCCTTACCGGAGGGAAAACGATGACGAACAGGACGCCGTCCAAGACTTTTGACCACATCGCAGCAGCAAAGGCTGCCGCTACGGTCAATACGTCGAAACGTGCCGCCTTCGGTATCCCGCCGAAACAGGGCCTTTACGATCCGCGCAACGAACATGACGCCTGTGGCGTTGGCTTTGTCGCGCATATGAAGGGCCAGAAGTCGCACCAGATCGTGCGCGACGGCCTGTTCATTCTKGAAAACCTGACGCATCGCGGCGCTGTCGGCGCCGATCCGCTGATGGGCGACGGTGCCGGCATTCTCGTGCAGATTCCGGACCGTTTCTTCCGCGAGGAGATGGCGGCGCAGGGCGTCATCCTGCCGAAGGCCGGGGAATATGGCGTCGGCCATTTCTTCCTGCCGCGCGACGCGGCGCTGATCGAGCATTTCAAGACGGCCATCAAGCAGGTCGTCGCCGAGGAGGGCCAGGTTCTGCTCGGCTTCCGCGACGTGCCGGTCGACAACTCCTCGCTCTCCAAGGCGCCGGAAATCGCTGCCACCGAGCCGCATCATGTGCAGGTCTTCATCGGCGCCGGCCGAGACGCCGGCACGCATGAGGAATTCGAGCGCCGCCTCTTCACCCTGCGCAAGGTGATTTCCAACCGCATCTATGCGGAATATGAGGGCGAAGAGAGCAACTTCTACCCGGTCTCGCTGTCGAACTCGACCGTGGTCTACAAGGGCATGTTCCTCGCCTATCAGGTCGGCGCCTATTACAAGGACCTCTCCGATCCGCGTTTCGAATCGGCGGTCGCCCTCGTGCATCAGCGTTTCTCCACCAACACCTTCCCGTCGTGGAAGCTGGCGCATCCCTATCGCATGGTTGCCCATAATGGCGAAATCAACACGTTGCGCGGCAACGTCAACTGGATGGCGGCGCGCCAGGCATCGGTGTCTTCGCCGTTGTTCGGCGACGATATCTCCAAGCTCTGGCCGATTTCCTACGAAGGGCAGTCGGACACGGCATGCTTCGACAACGCGCTCGAATTCCTCGTGCGTGGCGGCTATTCCATGGCGCATGCCGTGATGATGCTCATCCCGGAAGCCTGGGCTGGCAACCAGTTGATGGCGCCGGAACGCAAGGCATTCTACGAATATCATGCCGCCCTGATGGAGCCGTGGGATGGTCCGGCTGCTGTCGCCTTCACGGATGGCAAGCAGATCGGCGCGACGCTCGACCGCAACGGCCTGCGTCCGGCCCGCTATCTCGTCACCAACGATGATCGCGTCATCATGGCGTCCGAGGCCGGTGTTCTGCCGGTCGAGGAAGAAAAGATCATTCAGAAGTGGCGCCTGCAGCCAGGCAAGATGCTGCTTATCGATATGGAAAAGGGCCGGATCATCTCGGACGACGAGGTGAAGTCAGAACTTGCGACCAAGCATCCCTATCGTAACTGGCTCAACCGCACGCAGTTGATCCTCGAAGACCTGAAGCCGGTGGAGCCGCGGGCGCTACGCCGCGACGTGTCGCTGCTCGATCGCCAGCAGGCCTTCGGCTATACGCTGGAAGACACCAAGATCCTGATGTCGCCGATGGCGACGACGGGGCAGGAAGCGATCGGCTCCATGGGTACGGATACGCCGATCTCGGCCATGTCCGACAAGCCGAAGCTGCTCTATACCTACTTCAAGCAGAACTTCGCGCAGGTAACCAACCCGCCGATCGACCCGATCCGCGAAGAGCTGGTGATGAGCCTCGTCTCCTTCATCGGCCCGCGTCCGAACTTACTCGACCATACCGGCATGGCAAACGCCAAGCGGCTGGAAGTACGCCAGCCGATCCTGACCAATGGCGATTTGGAAAAGATTCGTTCGATCGGCCATACGGAGGATCGTTTCGACACCAAGACGCTCGACTTCACCTATGATGTCGAACGCGGTGCCGAAGGCATGCCGGAAATGCTCGATCGTCTCTGCGAGCGTGCCGAGGCGGCCGTTCGCGGCGGCTACAACATCATCGTGCTCTCCGACCGCCAGATCGGCCCGGACCGCATCGCGATCCCGGCGCTGCTGGCGACTGCGGCCGTCCACCATCACCTGATCCGCAAGGGGTTGCGCACATCGGTCGGTATCGTCGTTGAAACCGGCGAGCCGCGCGAAGTGCATCATTTCTGCCTGCTCGCCGGCTATGGCGCGGAGGCGATCAACCCCTACCTCGCCTTCGACACGTTGCTCGACATGCATCAGCGCGGCGATTTCCCGAAGGAAGTCGATGCGAGCGAAGTCGTCTACCGCTATATCAAGGCGGTCGGCAAAGGCATCCTCAAGGTCATGTCGAAGATGGGCATCTCGACCTATCAGTCCTATTGCGGCGCGCAGATCTTCGATGCGATCGGCCTGCGGCAGGAACTGGTGGATCAATATTTCTTCGGCACGGCGACGATGATCGAAGGCATCGGCCTCGAAACCATCGCCGAGGAAACCGTTGCCCGTCATCGGTCGGCCTTCGGCCGTGACCCGATTCTGGCAAGCACGCTCGATATCGGCGGTGAATATGCCTACCGCATGCGCGGCGAAAGCCACGCCTGGACCCCGGATGCCGTGGCCGCCCTTCAGCATGCCGTGCGCGGCAATGCCGAAGACCGCTATCGCGAGTTCTCGGAGATGGTCAACCAGTCGGCGCTTCGGATGAACACCATCCGCGGTCTTTTTAAGGTCAAGGGTGCGGAAGCACTCGGCCGCAAGCCGATCTCGGTCGACGAGGTCGAGCCGGCAGCCGATATCGTCAAGCGCTTCTCGACGGGCGCCATGTCCTTCGGCTCGATCAGCCGCGAGGCGCACACGACACTGGCAATCGCCATGAACCGCATCGGCGGCAAGTCGAATACGGGTGAAGGCGGCGAGGAATCCGACCGTTACATGCCGCTCTTCGACGGCTCGCCGAACCCGGAACGCTCGGCGATCAAGCAGATCGCCTCGGGCCGCTTCGGTGTGACAACGGAATATCTGGTCAATGCCGACGTGCTGCAGATCAAGGTTGCGCAGGGTGCGAAGCCCGGCGAGGGCGGTCAATTGCCCGGCCACAAGGTCGACGCCACCGTCGCCAAGACCCGGCATTCGACGCCGGGTGTCGGCCTGATCTCGCCGCCGCCGCATCATGACATCTATTCGATCGAAGATCTGGCGCAGCTCATCTTCGACCTGAAGAACGTCAACCCGACGTCGGATGTCTCGGTCAAGCTCGTCTCGGAAGTCGGTGTCGGCACGGTCGCCGCCGGTGTCGCCAAGGCGCGCGCCGATCACATCACCGTCGCCGGCTTCGATGGCGGCACGGGCGCATCGCCGCTCACGTCGCTGAAGCATGCCGGCTCGCCTTGGGAAATCGGCCTTGCTGAGACACAGCAGACGCTCGTGCTGAACGGGTTGCGCTCACGCGTTGCCCTGCAGGTGGATGGCGGCTTGAAGACGGGCCGCGACGTCATCGTCGGCGCGCTGCTCGGCGCAGACGAATTCGGCTTTGCCACCGCGCCGTTGATTGCGGCCGGCTGCATCATGATGCGCAAGTGCCACCTCAACACCTGTCCGGTTGGCGTCGCGACGCAGGACCCGGTCCTGCGCAAGCGCTTCAAGGGCGCGCCGGAGCATGTCATCAACTACTTCTTCTTCGTTGCAGAGGAAGTGCGCGAAATCCTCGCCTCGCTTGGCGCCGCCAAGCTGGACGACATCATCGGCGCTTCGGAACTGCTGGAGAAGGACGATATGCTCGCCCATTGGAAGGCCAAGGGGCTCGACTTCAGCCGCATCTTCCACAAGGTCGAGGCGCCGAAGGAAGAGACCTATTGGACGACCGTGCAGAAGCACCCGATCGTCGACATTCTCGACCGCAAGCTGATCGAGAAGGCGGAGCCGGCGCTTGCCAGCAAGACGCCTGTCGCCTTCGAAGTAGACATCAAGAACGTCGATCGTTCGGCTGGCGCGATGCTGTCGGGCGCCGTCGCCAAGCGCTATGGTCACCGTGGCCTGAAGGATGACACGATCAACGTCACGCTGAGAGGCACCGCCGGGCAGTCCTTCGGCGCGTTCCTGGCACGCGGCGTCACGTTCAACCTCATCGGCGACGGTAACGACTATGTCGGCAAGGGTCTTTCGGGCGGCCGCATCATCATCCGTCCGCCGGAAAACTCGCGGATCTCAGCCGAACATTCGATCATCGTCGGCAACACCGTGCTCTACGGTGCGACCGAAGGCGAGTGCTACTTCCGTGGCGTCGCCGGCGAGCGTTTCGCGGTGCGCAACTCCGGCGCCATCTCCGTCGTCGAAGGCGTGGGTGACCACGGCTGCGAATACATGACCGGCGGTGTCGTCGTCGTGCTTGGCGAAACCGGCCGCAACTTCGCAGCCGGCATGTCGGGCGGCGTCGCTTACGTGCTTGACGAGAAGGGCGATTTCGCCCGCCGCTGCAACATGGCGATGGTCGAGCTGGAACCGGTTCCGGAAGAGGATGAATTGCTGGAGAAGCTGCATCATCACGGCGGCGACCTCATGCACAAGGGACGCGTCGACGTCTCCGGTGACATGACGCGCCACGACGAAGAGCGCCTCTACCAGTTGATTTCGAACCATTTCCACTACACCGGGTCGACGCGGGCAAAGGAGATCCTCTATCACTGGGCCGACTACCGCCCGAAATTCCGCAAGGTCATGCCGGTCGAATACCGTCGTGCGCTGGAAGAGATGGAGCGTAGCCGGATGGGCGTGGCGGCGGAGTGATCCGCTGCGGCTCGTCTTCCCTTCGAGGATTTCGCGTCCGATTGCGATCGCCGAACTGGCGATCGCAACTGTCGAAAAGCGGAATCGGTTTTGAATTACAGTGCCGGACGGGGCAGCGGGATTTGCCTTCAGGCACGGGAGCCATCGGCTCCTCTATTTTGAGTGAGGAAACGAAAGCATGGGCAAGGTAACAGGCTTCTTGGAAATCGACCGGCAGGTTGGCAAGTATCAGCCGGCATCGGATCGCATCCGGCATTTCCGCGAATTCACGATCCCCATGTCGGACCAGGAAGTACAGAAACAGGCCGCGCGTTGCATGGACTGTGGCATTCCCTATTGCCACGGCCCGACCGGCTGCCCGGTTCACAACCAGATTCCGGACTGGAACGACCTCGTCTACAACAACAATTGGGAAGAGGCGATCCGCAACCTGCATTCGACCAACAACTTCCCGGAATTCACCGGCCGCGTCTGCCCCGCGCCTTGCGAGGAAGCCTGCACGCTGAATCTCGAGGATGCTCCGGTCGCGATCAAGACGGTCGAGCAGGCCATTGCCGACAAGGCCTACGAGCTCGGCTTCATCCGTCCGGAACCGGCAACCGTCCATACGGGCAAGAAGGTCGCCGTCATCGGCTCCGGCCCTGCCGGCATGGCAGCGGCTCAGCAGCTTGGCCGGGCTGGTCACGATGTCCATGTCTACGAGCGCGAGACGAAGCCCGGCGGGCTGCTGCGCTACGGCATTCCGGACTTCAAGATGGAGAAGAACTTCATCGATCGCCGTGTCGAGCAGATGAAGGGCGAAGGCGTGACCTTCCATTGCGGCGTCAATGTCGGCGTGGACGTCAAGGCCGAGCAGCTTCTGGCTGATTATGATGCGGTTCTTTACTGCGGCGGCTCGGAAACCCCGCGCGAAGCGGGCATTCCCGGCACGACGCTAGCCGGCGTCCATGACGCCATGCCCTATCTCGTGCAGCAGAACCGCCGCATCGGCCGTGAAAACATCGACAGTATCGGTTGGCCGTCCGATCCGATCCTCGCTGGCGGCAAGCATATTGTCGTCGTCGGTGGCGGCGACACGGCATCCGACTGCGTCGGCACCGCTTTCCGTCAGGGTGCTGTCAAGGTGACCCAGCTCGATATCCGCCCGCAGCCGCCGGAAAAGGAAGACAAGCTCGCTGTTTGGCCCTTCTGGGCGACGAAGATGCGCACCTCCTCCTCGCAGGCCGAGGGTGCCGTGCGCGAATTCCAGGTGGCAACGCTGGAATTCATGGGCGAAGACGGCGTGCTGACCGGCGTGAAGTGCTGCGAAGTCGATGAGCGCCGCAAGCCGATCGCCGGGACGGAATTCGTCATCCGCGCCGATCTCGCCTTCATCGCCATCGGCTTCCGCGGCCCCTTCACCGACAGCGTGCTGAAGGAACTCGACGGCAAGCTGACGCTCAACACCGACAAGCGCGGCTCAACCAACGTCGTCGCCAACGACAAGGACTACAAGACCTCGGTCGATAAGCTCTGGACCGCCGGCGACGTCCGCCGCGGCCAGTCCCTGGTCGTCTGGGCCATCCGCGAAGGCCGCCAGGCCGCCCGCGCGATCGACGAGGCCCTGATGGGCTCGACAGTGCTGCCGCGGTAAGCGAAGCGCATCTGCTGATATTTAGAGGGCCGCGAAGTGCGGCCCTTTTATTTTGCGGAGTTGTCTACCGGCGTATCCGGCGTCGGCAGCCGATAGTCGTCGACGCGTCCGGTCGGTGCCGGGGCCATTTGGCCTTTCTCGACCAGGAGGTCACGAGGAGATTCGCTGACCGAGGTTTGGGCGGGGGTGCCGCCGAGGAGCTGCGCGCCGCCGTCGAGATTGGGATCGGAGAGGCTGACCGGCTGTGTGCGGGTGATCTTTTCCATCTCCGTTGCCGGCAGATTGACCTGTTCGGCTGGCAGTTGATTGCCGGTGTCGAGGCGGGTGATATCCGGGCTCGCCTGATCGCCGAGTAACCGGCGCGTCGGTTTTTCGACGTAGAAGGCGACCTTGCGTTTTCCCGCTGCCGTGAGATTGATGCCATCGGCGGTTCTGAGCCGCACCTGCTGGCCGTTGATGTCTGAGCCGGTGACGATGAACGCGCCGTTCTCGTCGGTGAAGCCATCCCAGATATCGATGAACTCGCCGCCGATACTTGCGACTTGGCTTTGGTAGATTTGATTGAGCTTTACGGCGTCGGCCGTCATTTGGCTTGAACCGAAGGGTGGAAGGCCGACCCAGAGCAGGGGGATATGGCGGCTCGTCACCAGCTTGCCGAACTGCTCCACGCGTTCCTCATAGGCGAGGTACCATGGATCGGTGCCGAATTTTTCATTGAGCCCGTCACCCGTCATCTGCTGGCGGTCGTTGGCGCCGATCATGACGACGACCAGGGCCGGTTTCAATTGATCCATCATGGCGGGCAGTTGCTGCGGCCAGTTATAATAATCCTGGCGCACAAGGCCGGAGGCGACCGTGCTGCGCGTCTGCACGACGACGCCGGGAGAGGTGGAAAAGGCATCGCCCAATCCGTCGCCAAGGCCGCCCGCCAGAAAATCGCCGACGACGAGGATCGTCTTGGCGTCGGGCAGTTTCGGGATCTCCGGCGGCGTCTCCGGCTGAGCCACCACCACCTGGCGTGGCGGCGGAGCGACTCGTTTATGCGGCCGTATGGTGCGTCTCGGCGCAGGCTGCTGCTCGGGAATATCGGGTTCCGAACTGCCGAACAGCATGTCGAGCAATGTCCTGCGCGGCCGCTCCTGCGCTTCGGCCGTCGTGAGCAGGCAGGCAAACGCGAAGCATACTGCAAGAAGCGCCGTGAGGATCGCTTTCGCAGCAGCCATGGCCGCGCGGACAGGTCGGTTTTTCATCGGGCTCTTTTCCGCTCGCTGCGCCATGGTCGCATGAAAGCGGCGCTGCCGTCCAGAGAATCCAAGACTCATTGCGACCGCGGCGACCTATTTGCGCAGGGCGTTCAACAGGTTCATCGACGGCTCGCCGTCGGCGCTCATGCCGAATCGCTGCTGAACGGCGGTAATGGCGGCCTTGGAGCCGGAGCCGAAATTGCCGTCGACGACACCGTCGTAATAGCCGAGTTCCTTCAGGCGGGTCTGCAGCTCGAATTTCTGCTTCACATCCAGCGTACCGCTCGGGCGCGGCCAGGATTGCTGCATGCCGCCAGAGCCGGCGATCTGATCGGCAAGCAGGCCGACGGCAAGCGCGTAGCTATCGGCGGCATTGTAGCGCTTGATGGTGAAGAAGTTGCCGGCCATCAGGAAGCCGGGGCCGTTAGGTCCGCCCGGCATCTTCAGTTGCGCGCGGTCGGAGGTGAGGCGGAAGCTCTTGCCGTTCGGGCGTACGAAACCCATGGCAGCCCATTGCGCGATCGTGTGGGTCTTGCCGAGTTGCGCCGCGCCGCCGGGCGGTACGGTCACTTCGTAGCCCCAGGTGCGGCCAGTGCTCCAGCCGTTCTTTGCCAGCAGATTGGCGGTCGTTGCCAGCGCGTCGGGAATGGAGTTCCAGATATCGGCATGGCCATTGCCATCGGCGTCGACCGCATAGAGCAGGTAGCTGGTCGGGATGAATTGCGTGTGGCCCATGGCGCCGGCCCAGGAGCCGTTGAGCTCTTCGCGCGGCACGTCGCCGCTCTGCAGGATCTTCAACGCGGCGATCAACTGCTTTTTGGCGTAGCCAGCACGCTTCGGATCGGCATAGGCGAGAGTTGCCAAAGCACGCGGCACGTAATGCAGCTTCTCGTCCTTGGCGAGCACGGCGCCGTAATTCGATTCCATCGACCAGATAGCCAGGATGATATTGCGGTCCACGCCGAAATGCTGTTCAAGGGAACGAAGTGTGGAACCGTATTTGGCCGCCATCTTCCGGCCAACATCAACGGTATAGGGATTGACGCGGGAATCTAGATAATCCCAGATCTCGGATTTGAATTCCGGTTGGTACTGAGCTTTTTCTAGGACCGTGGGGTCTGGGTCCGTTACGCCGGCAAATGCTTTGCGATAGGTTGACTGCGTGATGCCGCTTTTGGCTGCGGTATCGTAGAAGCCCGCGATCCATTTCTGGAACCCAGCGTCCGCATTGGCGTTAATGGGGGTTAGTCCCGCAACGGCACCGAGCGCGAGCGCCAGGGCGAGACCACGAAGGGAGTGTTTGCGGTTTGGGGTCATCAACAGCCGTGTCCATCAATACTTGGATTTCGGGTGCGGCGATGCCCGTGGCATTCGCCCAAGCGTGACACTACAGGAACGAAGTCAACAAATTCTTTACCATGGAAGCCGGGGTCAGTCATCATTTGCAAAACAGTAGCAAATTTATACTACTGACCCTTCGAGTAGCTTTGGCGCAAAAGCGACGCAATTCCCAGGAGGTATGAGTGGGACAGCATAAAAAGGTGCGTAAGGCAGTATTTCCGGTCGCCGGACTAGGGACGCGGTTCTTGCCGGCGACCAAGGCGGTGCCGAAAGAGATGCTGACCGTCGTCGACAAGCCGGTAATCCAGTACGTCGTCGATGAGGCGATGGAAGCCGGCATCGAGCATTTCGTGTTCGTGACCGGCCGCAGCAAGCATGTCATCGAGGACTATTTCGATATTCAGTTCGAACTCGAGCAGACGCTTCGCCAGCGCAACAAGAATGCCGAGCTGTCGCTGCTGAACGGCCTGCTGCCGAAGGCCGGCACGGCGAGCTTCACACGCCAGCAGGAGCCGCTCGGTCTCGGCCACGCCGTCTGGTGCGCCCGCGAGATCGTCGGCGACGAACCCTTCGCGCTGCTGCTGCCCGACATGGTCATGCGTGCCGAAAAGGGCTGCATGAAGGGCATGATCGAGCTTTACGAGCATAGCGGCGGCAACGTCATCGCCGTCGAGGAATGCGCTCCGGACCAGACCCATAAATACGGCATCGTCKGCGTCGGCGAGACGATCGGCAGCGGCTTCCGCATCACCGAAATGGTGGAAAAGCCGGCCAAGGGCACGGCTCCGTCGAACTTCTTCATCAACGGCCGCTACATCCTGCAGCCGGAGATCTTCCACATCCTGGAAAGTCAGGAGCGTGGTGCGGGCAACGAAATCCAGTTGACGGACGGCATGCTGAAGCTTGCCCAGCAGCAGGATTTCGCCGGCTATCACTTCCGCGGCCAGACTTTCGACTGTGGCGCCAAGGATGGCTTCATCCTCGCCAACGTCGCCTTCGCGCTCGCCCGCGCCGACATCCGTCCTACCATCGAGGACGGGTTCAAGGCACTGGTCGAAGCGCTGAAGTAACAAGCTCATCTCGCCCCTGGCGGGCGAGAAAGCAATTTCTTAGGATTAGGCGAGGGCTTGTCCCTCGCCTAATTTTTAGAAATTGCAAGAGAGGGGGTAGGCAGGGACGAACCGAGTCCTGATGTTCGGACAAGAAACGACCCTCGCTCCTATCGAATCTGTCTAGGCAGTTTCTACCTCTTCACCGTCAATCCCACGCCCGCCTGGAGCTGCCGCGTATCATCGCCCGTCGTTCGTGACGTCAGTTGGTAGCCGACATTGCTCGTCAGATCGAGATAGCGGTTGATGCCCCAGGTGAGGCCAAGCGCGGCATCATATTCGGTTTCGTCGGAGGTGGTGCTGCCGGAGGGATAGACGCGCCAGATGGTGCCGCCCGTTACTTTGGCGGTGAGATMGTCGCGCAGTTCCTGGCTCAACGTGCCCGTCAACTGATAGGCGGTGTAGCCGCTTTCGCCCGCCGTCGTGGAGGGTTGGACCGTTGTCGAAAGGCCGATGCTGACATCGGTGCCGCGCTGCGGCKACCAGGCGAGATTGCCGTCGACGGTCGGCGAATCGATCGAAGCGAGGCGCGAATCGTCGAATTCCGTATGCTGATAGCCGAAGCCTAGTTCGCCCTTCATCTTGTCGCCGAGGTCGAGCTCGACGCCCGCCTTGCCCCCGTAGCTCTGGTTCGAGCGGGCGTAGCCATTGCTGTCGTGCGACTGGTCGTAGAAGGTGCGGCCGAGATCGGCCTCCAGGAAGGGGATGAGCACAGGCGAAAGCTCGTAACCGATGCGCCCGCGCCAGGTGCCGGCGGTCTGGTTGCGGTCGCTGAGCGTCACCTGTGTTCCGTCCGACAGGGTGGCGTCGGAATAGATGGTGCGGGTCAGGCCGACGGCTGTCGTGCCGCGCAGCAGGCCGAAATCGCGCTCCAGCGATGCGCCGGTATTGAATTGATTGACAGCCGACTGCTTCGAAGCGCCGGCAATGGCGTTCGGGTCGCTGGTGTCTTCGCGGTAGAACTGATAGCCGGCGATGATATGCGCTGTCGTATCGGCGGGAAGGTCAAGGCGCAGATCGGCGTTGATATTGACGGTCGGCTGTTCGGCGCCGGTGCCGCTCAGGTTTTTCTGCCAGACGCCCTCGCCGGTGACGGTCAGGGCATGGCGGTCCCAATCCGACGTCAAGGTGCTGCGCAGATCGGTTTGCAGAAAGCTACGGTCGTCATTGGTCGAGCCGGTGCGGTTGCTCTCGACGTTGATGGATTGGTTGACGGAAGGGCGCAAGGTGAAGGTGCCAAGCGGTATGCCCTGCACATCCTCACGGTCCGGATGCTGCCGCGCTTTCAGATCGTCGACACTGGTCTCGCGCTGATTGACGCGGCGCAGATCGTTATCCAGCGTGGAGCCCGTCGTCGTGGGATCGATGCCGCCGAGCCGGAGAGACGCGCTGGACGGACTATCCGCATCCGTTGCCGCCTGATTCGCGGCGTTGGTCGTCATGGATCTGGAGGATGTCGCGCCCGTCGTGTCCGAACCGGGCAGATCCAAACTGTCCGTGTCGGTCGATGCTGTCGCCGGATTAGAACTCTGGCTGGTGTTGAGCGATTGCGCCTGAACCGGCATCGGCATGGCGAGCGCAACCCAACCCAGCAGAGCGGATGCAGCGCATGCCGTCAGCCGGAGGGAAACACCACCCGCCTTGTTCTTGCCGATGTTCATTTGATCTATGTCTGACCTTACTTGAAATGCTTTAAATTCTTACCCAAGCGTAAAGGCCCATGGTTAACGCTTCCTTGCCAGAGGACTACAAGGAGTCATGTGACGGAACTTGCTTTGATGGTGCGACGACCCATCTCCGCTGCACAAAATCGATCTCGGGTGGACAGAAATAGAGAAAAGCGTTAGGCCTCGCTCATGAACAAGAGAGCTGTAAGACTGATCGAGAACGGTGCGATCGAATCCGCAATACGGACGATCGAGACCGAGAGACTGGGCATGGAGGCGCTGGAACGCGCCCTGACCAATGGTCTGGCCGCGCCCTTCAGCCGCGCGGTGGAGATCATCGGCGACATCAGCGGCCGCGTCGTCATCACCGGTGTCGGCAAGAGCGGCCATATCGGCAACAAGCTCGCCGCAAGCCTGGCGTCCACGGGAACACCGGCTTTCTTCGTGCATCCGGTCGAAGCCAATCACGGCGATCTCGGCATGATCACGCAGGATGACGTCATCATCGCCATATCCTGGAGCGGCGAAAGCGCCGAGCTGCGCGGCATCATCAGCTATTCCCGTCGCTTCTCGATTCCGATGATCGCCATCACCGCCGGTGAAACCTCTACGCTTGCGCGCGAGTCGGATGTAGTTCTGCTGCTGCCCAAGGAGCAGGAAGCTTGCCCGCATGGGCTCGCACCGACGACCTCGACGCTGCTGCAGCTTGCCATCGGCGATGCGCTGACCGTAGCACTGCTGGAAGCGCGCGGCTTCACGGCCGAGGATTTCCGCACCTTCCATCCCGGTGGCAAGCTGGGCGCCAGCCTCTCGCATGTCGCCGATATCATGCACAAGGGTGACCGCGTGCCTCTGGTTAGCCTTGGCACCGGCATGCCGGAAGCGGCGATGACGCTATCGAAAATGCGTTTCGGCTGCGTCGGCGTGATCGATGACGACGGTTGCCTGTGCGGCATCGTCACCGATGGCGATATTGCCCGCAATCTCGGCGGCAGCCTTGCAGAGATGCGGGTGGACGATGTGATGACGCGCAATCCGAAGACGGTAAAGGAAACGACGCTGGCGACCGGCGCAATGGCAGTGCTGAACCGTCACAATATCTCGGCGCTGATCGTCGTCGACGACGCCCGGCGGCCTGTCGGCATCGTCCATTTCCACGATCTGCTGCGGATCGGCGTCGCCTGATCACGCCATTTCGACGGTCAGATCGCGTCCATTGCTGGCGACGACCTTGACGCGGGTTCCGGCCGGCAGGTCCGGCCCCATCACAGTCCAATAGGTATCGTCCAGGCGGATCCGGCCGCGGCCTTCGGCGATCGGCTCGTTGAGCGTTGCCGTGCGGCCGACCAGGCTCGCGCCGCGCTGGTTGAGGAAGGGCTCATCCGTTATCTGGTTGTTGTTGTAGACATAGCGGCGGCCKAGCAGGGTGACGATGATGGCGCAGGCCGCAAAGACCAGCAGTTGCACCTGCCAGATCCAGAAGGCGCTGTCCCAAAATGCCAAAGAGAGAGCGCCGACGATGACGGCGGCAAGACCGATCCAGACCAGGAAGAAACCGGGTGCGATGAGTTCGGCAGCCAGGAGTACGAAACCGGCCACCCACCAACTCCATGGCCCAAGTTCGCCAATGAGATTGTCGAGCATGCTCAACTCTCCCGCGGCAGCGGATTGACGGAGGGGGTCGATCGCGTTGCGCCCGCACGCGGACGTGACGGCTGCGAAGGCGTATCGCCATTATTGCTGTCGCCGAAGACCTCGCGGGCGATAGCGCCGATACCGCCGAGCGAACCGATGAGCGAAGCGGCTTCCATTGGCATCAGCACGATCTTGGAATTGCCGGCCGTGCCGATGGATGTCAGTGCCTCCGTATATTTCTGCGCGACGAAATAGTTGATGGCGTGAATGTCGCCTGCGGCGATCGCTTCCGAAACCATACGTGTCGCCTTGGCTTCCGCTTCGGCCAGGCGTTCGCGGGCCTCCGCATTGCGGAAAGCTGCCTCACGCTGACCTTCCGCCTGCAACACCGCAGCCTGTTTGGAGCCCTCGGCCCGTAGGATTTGCGCGTTGCGCAGGCCTTCCGCCTCAAGCACCTGGGCGCGCTTTTCGCGCTCGGCCTTCATCTGCCGCGCCATTGCGTCGACCAGATCCTTTGGCGGCTGTATGTCCTTGATCTCGACACGAGTGACCTTGATGCCCCAGGGGTGTACCGCATCGTCGACGACGCGCAGCAATCGGTCATTGATGGCGTCACGATTGGAAAGCAGCTCATCGAGATCCATCGAGCCCATGACGGAGCGGATATTGGTCATGGTCAGATTCTGAATGGCATTTTCGAGATTGGTCACCTGGTAAGCGGCCTGCGCAGCGTTTAGCACCTGATAGAAGGCGATGGCGTCCGCGGCTATGCTCGCATTGTCCTTGGT
The DNA here is from genome assembly GCF_047445835.1 of Rhizobium sp. BR 317. Lineage (NCBI taxonomy): Bacteria > Pseudomonadati > Pseudomonadota > Alphaproteobacteria > Hyphomicrobiales > Rhizobiaceae > Rhizobium > Rhizobium sp. BR 317. Next base: position 278,897 of record NZ_JARWLB010000006.1, read on the forward strand.
GATGACCTCCTGGGTCGGGACGACCAGCACCTGCTCCATGACATTCATGCGTGCGCCAACAGAATCGATGAAGGGCACGATCAGATTGAGGCCCGGCTCGAGTGTGCGCGTGTAGCGTCCGAAGCGTTGGAGCGTATAGCGATATCCCTGTGGCACGGTCTTGATCCCGGCAAACAGCACCAGGATGACTAGAATTACAAAAGCGACCACGACGATGCTGAAACCACCGACGACCATAAAATCCTCCATGGACGCCCTGCACGATGCAGGATTTGCGTCACTTCAAAACACTGCCGCGATCTCTACGCATTCGGGCGAACAGGCGGCGCAGCAGATCAATCTGATGTGGTGGGTTAGCATGTTCTCGGCAAGGGCGGAATGGGCCGTGAAAGCCAACCGTGTGCCTCGCTTGACGGCGTGAAAAGGGCGGGCGGAAATCTTGCGCTTTCGGTCCGAACGGACGGTTTCGGCGCCCTCTCAATTTCACTCAGGCCTTGCACCTGACCACACATGTTCATACCTTAAGGGGAGGAAATGTATCCGGTTTCTGCCGCCGCGCGGCTCTCCGAGCCATGGCGTGGCGCATCACCAGGGTGAGACGATGAATATCGACAGGACTTTGCGGTCAATCGTGGCCGTGCACGCTTCAATTCCGGAAGATGCCTTTACGGCTGGCGCGTTGGGAACCCGGCGGGAAGGCAGCGGCGTAGTCATCAGGGATAACGGACTGGTACTCACGATCGGCTATCTGATCACCGAAGCCGAGGAGGTCTGGCTGACGACCCATGACGGCCGGGTGGTTCCCGCTCATGCGCTTGCCTATGATCAGGAAACCGGCTTCGGTCTGGTCCAGGCGCTTGGCTCGCTTGGGGTTCCGGCACTGGAATTCGGCAATGTGGCCAAGGCTGGGATCGGCGATCCCGTGGTGATTGCCGACGGTGTCGGTCAATTCGTCCGGGCAAATATCGTGGCTAAGCAGGAATTCGCCGGATATTGGGAATATCTGCTGGAGGAGGCGATCTTCGTCGCGCCCGCTCATCCTTCATGGGGCGGCGCTGCGCTCGTCGATGCGCACGGCAAGCTTCTGGGCATCGGCTCGCTTCACCTGCAGATGGCCTCCCAGAACGAAGAGACGGCCGATATCAATATGGTCGTGCCGATCGATTTGCTGCCGCCTATTCTCGATGACCTGCTCAACCGAGGCCAGGTCAACAAGCCGCCGAGACCTTGGCTCGGTGCTTTCTCCGCTGAAAGCAACGGCGATGTCGTGGTCATGAGCGTGGCGGAAGGAGGCCCGGCCGCTCAAGCGGGCTTGCAGCGAGGCGATGTCATCTCCGAAATCCGGGACGGCGAGGTCGACAGCCTGGCCGATTTTTACCGCAAGGTATGGGAAAGCGGCCCCGCCGGCGCGGAAATCCCCATGAGGATATTGCGCAACGGCCGGGAAGCATGGCTACGCGTCAAATCGGCTGATCGCAGCAGCTTTCTCAGGAAGCCGCAATTGCAGTGAAGCACTGCCGTCGCGGCGGTGGAATAGCATCCGGCGCCGCAGGCGTATGGCGGACTTCAAACCCAGCCCAGCAATTCCCGTCTCACCACCTTCTCCAGCACCCGCATGCCATCTTCGCTATCGTTCAGGCAGGGGATGTGCGTGAACTTCTCGCCGCCATTGTGATGGAAGGATTCGGCTGCCTGTTCGGCAATTTCTTCAAGCGTTTCCAGGCAATCCGAGACGAAGCCGGGGTTGAGGACGGCGATGCGTTTCGTGCCTTCCTTGGCAAGGCTCTCCACCGTCTTGTCCGTGTAAGGTTGCAGCCATTCCTCCGGTCCGAAGCGGGACTGGAAGGTGAGCATGAACCGGTCTTCGGACAAGCCAAGCTTTTCACGCAGCAACCGACTGGTCTCGACACATTGTCGATAATAGGGGTCGCCCTTCTCGGAGTAGGAAAGTGGAATGCCGTGGAAGGAGGCCAGGATCTTCTCCGGTTGCCAGTTGAGTGTCGCGAGGTGCCGGGTGATGGAGTTCGCGAGTGCCTCGATATAGGTCGGGTCGGTATGATAGTCCGGCACGGTGCGCAACGCCGGCTGCCAGCGCATGGCCATCAGCTTTTCGAAAGCCTTGTCGTTGACGGTGGCGGTGGTCGCGGCCGCATATTGCGGGTAGAGCGGAAACAGCAGGATACGGTCGCACCCCTGATCCTTCAGCACCTGGATGCGCTCACCGATCGAAGGCTTGCCGTAGCGCATGCCCCAATCAACGACGACGTTCGGCAGATCCATCAGCCGAGCGGCCATCAAATCCGATTGGTTGCGCGTATAGGTGCGTAGGAAACTCTCGTTCTTTTCTTTGTTCCAGATCGTCTCATAGGCCTTGCCGACCTTGCCGGGGCGGGTGTTGAGGACGATGCCGAACAGGATCGGATACCATTTCCACGGCGACCACTCGATGACACGCTTGTCGGTCAGGAATTCGCGCAGATAGCGCCGCATCGACGTGTAGTCGGTGCCATCGGGCGTGCCGAGATTGACGAGAAGGACGCCGATCTTGCCGGATTTTTGCTGCGGTTGGCCGGCCGAGGCTTCTGCGATCATCAATTGTGTTCCTCTCAACGAAACGGAGCACCTCACATAGGAACAAAAGCCGGCCCGGGAAAGCCCGGACCGGCTGACTTTTACGGGACAAATCGTCCTTACTTGGCCGGAATCTTCAATTCGCGACCGATGGTGAGGTGGCGCGGCTTGAGATTGCGATTGGCGGCCACGAGTTTGTGCCATGCGCCGGCATCGCCGTAATAGGTCTTGGCGATATCCCAGAGCGTGTCGCCGGCGGCGATGACGTGGGTAGCCGGTGTTTTCGGCGGCTCGCTAGCCTGGGGCACTGGTGCGGCGGTCTCCGGAGTTATTGTGGTAGCAGGAGCCGTTGTCGTCGGCGTGGTGGTCGTTGTGGCGGGCGCAGTCGTTGCCGGTGCTTTGGTCTCGGGCGTCGAAGCGGCGGGCGCTGTCGTCGTTGTGGCCGGAGCAGCAGCAGCCGGAGCCGTTGTAGCGGGGGCGGTGGTGGTCGTCGGCGGGGTCGCTGCGGGCGCCGTTGTCTGAGACGTCGACGTGTCTGGGGTCGTGGTGGTGCTCGGCGTTGAAGCGGCTGGCGCCGTTGTCGTGGCGGGAGCGGCAGTCGCGGGGGCTGTTGTTGCCGGCGCGGCAGTCGTCGGAGCAGTCGCGGCGGGTGCCGTCGTCTGAGATGTTGACGTATCGGGTGTCGTGGTGGCGGGTGTCGAGGCAGCAGGAGCTGTTGTGGAGGAAGCTGCACCGGTATCGGCCGGAGCCGGGACGGGTTTCTGATCCGATGCCGCTGCCTCTTGCGTTGCAGCCGGCTTGCCTGCCTCTGGCTGGGCGGTGGCCGCGGTGCCGCCGACCTGCGTCACGCGGCCATCGGTGTAGGGCTTATAGGGATTGTGCGATGCCAGATAATTGGCAACGACGCCTTCCAGATCGGGGCCGAAGTCATAGGCATTCTTGCCATTCTTTGCGAAGACCACGTAACCGTCCCCGCCAGCGCGCATGTAATTGTTGCTGACGACGCCATAGGTCTTGTTAGGGTCTAGCGGCACGAACTCCGTGCCTTCCTGCACCGTGATGGAGACGATGCGGTCGCCGGGCGGCTTTGATTTGTCAAAGGTATATTTGAGACCAGCGACCTGCGGGAAACGGCCGGCGCCGTCGTCGATCTGGCTGAGGCCGTTCTCCAGTGCTGCCTTCACATCGGCACCCGTCAACTGGAAGGTGGCGACCGTATTCTGGAACGGCAGCACGGTCAGCACGTCGCCCATCGTGACGTCGCCGGCGCCGATCGAGGCGCGCAGGCCGCCGCCGTTCTGGATGGCGATGGAGATGCCCTGGTTTTTCGTACGGTCGAGCATGGCATCGGCGACGAGATTGCCCATGGAGCATTCCTGAACGCGGCAAATCTCGCGTGCGCCCTCGATCGGGGCCTGCGAAGCGCCAATGACCTTCTGGCGCAGTTCCTCGATCGGCTTGGCCATTTCCTGGACGCGGGCKGCAATGGTCGGGTCCGGTTTGATCGAAGAATCGAGCAGGATCGGATCGCCCTTGGCTTCCTTGACGACTCCGTTGTCATCGAAGGTAATGACGACGTCGCCGAGATACTTGCTGTAGGAAGCGGCCTGGACGACCGGGACCTTATAGCCCGCCGGGTTGTCGACCATGGTCGGATAGGGGCCGGCCGCTTTCGGATCGGTATTCGACAGCAGCGTGTGCGAATGACCGCCGACGACGACATCGACGCCGGCGATCCTGGCGATCTGGGCAACATCGCGCGGATAGCCGACATGGGTGAGCGCGATGATCTTGTTGACGCCCTGCGCCTTCAGTGCATCCACTTCGGCACTGATGGCAGCCGCATCGTCGGTGATCTTGATATGCGGGCCAGGCGAGGAGAGTTCGGGCGTCTCGGTCGTGACCGCGCCGACGATACCGATTTTCTGGCCGCCGATATCGAGCACGATCGATTTCTTGATGCGGTCGCCGATTTTCGACTGCTCGTCCACGACAAGATTGGCGGTGACKACCGGGAATTGCGCCTTGTCGAGGAAAGCGGCAAGCGGGCCTTCGCCATCATCGAATTCGTKGTTGCCCACGGTCATGGCGTCGAGCTTCATAGCGTTGAGAAATTCGACCTCGGCAGCCCCCTTGTAGGTCGTGTAAAACAGTGAGCCCTGGAAATTGTCGCCGGCATCGAGCAACAGGACATTTTGGCCGGCGAGTGCGGCGCGACGCTGGTCGATTGCGGTCTTCAGCCGTGCTGCCCCGCCGAAGCATTCATTCTTGCTTTCTTCCGCAGTGGAGCAGGTCGCGTCGAACTTGTTGATCGATTCCACGCGCGAATGGAAATCGTTGAAGTGCAGAATGTTGAGCTGGTAATCCGCGAAGGCGGTGCTGGCGCTGAGCGCCAAGGCCGCGGCGGCCAAAAGACCCATACCGAAGGGCTTCGTCATCTCTTTCTCCTGTTGCTCACCATATCCGGCCCGCCCATGTCCCGCGGCGGTACCCCCGTGTCGAATCTTTCCATCGCGGCGGAAAGAGCGCAAGCAAAAGCTGTTGGGTTTATTAGGATTTTGCAAATTTGCCTGAAAGAAGTCGCTGCGTCAGGCGCAGGCCTCAATGGAGGCAGTACCATGGGACTCTCGCACGGCGGCGACGAGATTCCAGCCGATGGTAAGAGTGACGAGCAGGCAGCAAAGTGCTGCGACGCGATGAAGGCGCCGGCGCCGATCGCGGTAAAGCAGGATCGTGCCGATGGCATAGATCAGCAAGGCAGGCAGGGCGATGATGAAGACGCTCATCGGTCCGTCGCAATCGAGCGCCGCGATTCCTTGTGCTTTATAGCTGTTGGCAGGCAAAGCCGCCGCCAGGATGGCGAGCGGCAAGGAGGCGATGAGAACGAGATAGAGCGCCATTCTACGCATGGCTTTCATCCGTCCGCAGAGCCTGTTTCAGCCCCTATCGACGATTGAGCGAAAACTGCTTCCCGGCATCGGAGGTGCAGTTGAGCTGAGAAGGGTTGATCAGGGCGCAGTTGATCTTGGACTGCGTCTTGCGCACCAGCGACGTCATGTTGATTTCGATCAGGCTGGGGGAAACGGTACTATAGGTGCCCGAAGCCAGAACCGTGTTGCTGTCGGTGGTGTGCGTGGTGAAGGTGCCGGCCTGGAAGGTCGAAATGAGGCCGTTCGCATCGCTCCAGTTGCCTTCTACCCCTGTCTGCGGCTGGACGCTGGCGTGCATGGCCGGCGGAGACCTCGATCCGCCGAAATCGACGCAGGCGGACAACGCTGCGGCGGCGGCAAGAAGGGCAATGCTGGTTCTGATCTTCATAAATATCTCCCGCGATTGAAGGCGGACTAATGTCATATTGGTTGCGGGAACCATGGCGTGGCCATCTGGCGAAAGCAAGGCTCCAGAACCCGTCACTTCGATTTATCCAACAAACGTAACAAAAATGCCCGCACGACCTGTGCGGGCATTCGAATTTCTGACTGTTCGGATGATCTGTCGATCAGCGAACCAGGATGTTCCTGAACTGCCAAGGATCCTTGGTGTCGATGTCTTCCGGGAACAGGCCCGGGCGGCCGTCAAGCGGCGTCCAGTCGGTGTAGTGGCCTTCAACCGGGCCGAGATATGGCAACTGCACTTCGAGGCAGCGCTTGTAGTCGATCTCGTCCGCTTCGACGATGCCGGCGGTCGGATTTTCGAGCGCCCAGACCATGCCGGCGAGCACTGCGGAGGTTACCTGCAGGCCGGTTGCGTTCTGGTATGGAGCGATGCGGCGGGTCTCTTCGAGAGACAGACGCGAACCGTACCAATAGGCGTTCTTGTCGTGGCCATAGAGCAGTACGCCGAGTTCGTCGATGCCGTCTTCCAGTTCGTCTTCATCGAGGACGTGGTGAACCGGCTGCGGCGTGCCGCCATTGCCGAACATCTCGTGCAGCGAAAGCACGGCATCGTTGGCCGGATGGTAGGCGTAGTGGCAGGTCGGGCGGAAGGTGACGTCGCCGTCCTTGTCGCGCACGGTAAAATAGTCGGCGATCGAGATCGACTCATTGTGGGTGACCAGGAAGCCGTATTGCGGACCCGGGGTTGGGCACCAGGTACGGACGCGGGTGTTAGCGCCCGGCTGTTCCAGGTAGATGGCGGCTTGGCAGCCCTTCTTGTGCTTCTTGGCGTTCTTCGGCATCCACTCTTCGTGCGTGCCCCAGCCGAGTTCGGCCGGCTGCATGCCTTCAGAGATGAAACCTTCGACCGACCAGGTGTTCCAGAAGACGTTCAGCGGCTTCGGATGCTTGGTGCGCTGCGTGTCGCGCTCGGCAATGTGGACGCCCTTGACGCCGACCTTTTTCATCAGCTTGGCCCAGCCTTCGCGGTCATGCTGATCCGGCTCTTCGAACTTGACGCCGATGTCATTGGCGAGATTGACGAGTGCCTGCTTGACGAACCAGGACACCATGCCCGGGTTTGCACCGCAGGTGGAGACCGCCGTCGCACCGCCGGGATTCTTTGCCTTCTCCTTGCGCATGGTTTCGCGCAGAGCGTAGTTGGTGCGGTCGGCATTCTTCATGTTCTTGTCGAAATAGAAGCCAAGCCAAGGTTCGACGACGGTGTCGATGTAGAGCACGTCGAGCTTGCGGCAAAGCTTGACCAGGTCGAGCGAGCCGGTATCGACCGAGAGGTTGACGCAGAAGCCCTGGCCACCGCCTTCCGTCAGGAGCGGCTTCAGGAGGTCTTTGTAGTTGTCCTTGGTGACATATTCCTGGATATGACGGACGCCGTGCTTCTCGAGGATCGCCAGGTGCTCGGCGTCCATCTGCGGGTCGATGACGACCATCCGGCTCTTGTCGAATTTGAAATGGCGCTCGATCAGGGGCAGGGTGCCGCGGCCGATGGAGCCAAAGCCGATCATCACGATCGGACCGGTAATTTCGGCATATACCGGATAGTTCTGTTCCGTCATTCTTTTCTCCTTCGAAAGGCAGGACGCCGTTCGGTCGCTGAAATTCAATCAGTGTTTGCGCGAAAATGCGAGGTGAACGGCTCTAACCATAAATTCATGTCACAATAAAGAGCCGTCCTGGCTTATCGGGTAAATGTCAATCCGGTGACGCAACTTCCGCAAGCGCTCGCAATTGCCTCACCAACTCTGCTTTCTGATGGGTGAGGCCCTTATAGGCCGTCTGCTGTTCATCCAAAGCATCCAATTGTGCGGCAAAGCTCGATGCCAGTTCCGGGGCCTTGGGATGGCCGGCGATCGCCGCGATCGGGTCGACATAGACGCGGATGGTGAAGAGGATATCGCCGGATACCGGCAGCTTGCGTAGCGTTTGGCGCTCGACGCGGGCAAAGCTGGTTTCGAGCGTGGGAGCCGTGCTGGCCGGCGGTCGCCTGTGCTTCGAAGTCGGGAGGGACAATTCGTTTGTCGTGCTCACCGACCAGTTCATCCGCTCGACGGGCTGCGTCACCTGCAGATTGTCGAAGATGCGGTTGATGAGAACGGCATTGCGGGTGCCCTCGCTGAAACCGGGCACGTCGGCATGAATCGCCTGCATCGGCCGGCCGAATTTTTCCTGGAGCGACCAGGAGGAGGGGAAGGCGACATGGCCGGCGACGAGATGCCAGCCATTCTCCTTGCGCCGCATGATGACGAGATCGTCGGCGACGAGCGAACCGGCTTTCAGAAGCGGCGGTAGGTAGGGATCGGCGAGATCGATCGCGTGACCGGCGGCGGAGACGATATCGCCTTGACGACGATAGATCGCGGGATGCTGTTCGCAGAGATAAGCGCTCAGAAGATCAAGGCATTCCTGCTGCGCATTCTCCGATCCGTCTTCGGAAACGAAAATATCGTCGCGATGATCGCGAAGAAGCTCTCGCTTTTCATCGAGGTAGCGCCTGAGGTCGGCGTCCGGCTCGATCCATCTTGCCGGATCGAGCGGCAAGAGACCAATGGTGAAGGGCTTTGCGGAGCCGTCATAGGGTGTGTAGGTCAACAAGGTCATGGATGGAGCCTACTGAGTCAACGTTCCCTGATGGAAGAGCATCCGCCAGCGCTCGACCGCTTCCAGCCGCCAGATCGAACTGCGGAGCGTCCTGACGTCACGTCCATCCGGATAGTGGAGGGTTGCACGATAGGTCACGAGCGCGAGCGTATCGGAGAGCATTTTTAATTCAAAACCGGTCAGTACCCGTGAAATGCCGTCGGGCTCGCCCTCGGTGAGCCGATCGACGATGTCGCCAAACGTATAGAGCATGCCTGAACTGCCGATCTCGCGAAACTCGGCGGACAACAGTTCCTCCAGCGCCGGTCTCGATGCACGCACCGCCGGATCGAAAAGCCGTTCTTCCAATTGTTTCAGATGTTGACTGAGATCATCCATCGCGGCGACGCCCTCCCGGTTTTCAATCAGGCTTTCAGCGCCTCCAAACCTTCCACGACGGTCGTCAGAGCGATTTCCGTCACTTCATAGGCGGCGACGCCGTGGATGGTGAAGGGATCGGCTGCGACATAGGCTTCCAGTTCATCACGGTCGCCCAGGGCAAAGATGATGCCGCCAGTGCGCGGCACCTTGCGGCCGGACGCGAGGAACCAGCCCTTCGCATAACCTTCCTTCACCCAGGCCATATGCGGCTCCATGTGCTCGTCGGCTTCGTCATTGCCCTTGAGATAGGTCAGGGAGAGGATGAACATTGCGTCAATTCCGTATGAGTTGTGCGCAGATCAGTCCGCGCAGGGAGTTTCCGACATAAAGCTCACCTTTTTCCAGATCGTCCAGCCTTATCCGGCCGACGCGGGCTTTGCGTTGGCAAATGAGTTCGGTGCGCAACACACCGGCAAGCAGGCCGGAAGAGATGGGCGGCGTTCGCAATGGACCGGAACCCTCGTCGAGGAATACAGAGGTAATAGTGCCCTCGCAGACCTCATCCCTTTCATTGAGCAACAGCACTTCGTCGGCCTCCGCCGGCGAATATTCGGCGCGGGCAGCCTCATAGACGGACCGGCGAGTGGTTTTGACGCGCAGCAGCGTGTCGGCGGAATCAAGACGGGTTCCGGCGATGCGGACGCGCCAGGTGGCGTCGGGTGCAAGGGGCGTGAAGGCGGCGGTCGTGACTTCCGTCCGTCCGGCGCGATMGAATGTCAGACGGACCCGCAATGGAGCGTTCGCGCCGGCGACGGCCGCATCCAGTTTCGTTAGCGCATCCTTCGGTGCGGGAAAACCCAATCGGCGGGCGGAACGCTGGAGGCGGGCAAGATGCAGGCGCAGGCGCAGGAAGCCCGTCTGCGGCTCATAACGCAGCGTCTCGATCAGCGAAAAGTCCTCTAGCGCCGGATCCATCGGTCCCCCACGGCGAAGCGTGCCTTCAGCAGGCATTCTTCATATTCCGCCTCCGCCGTCGAATCGAAAACGATGCCGCCGCCGACATTGAAGACGGCGCGGCCGTCGTCGAACAGCGTGATGGTGCGGATCGCCACGGAAAAACGCATAGCGCCGCTCGGCGCAATCATACCGATCGCCCCGCAATAGGCGTCACGCGGGCCGACTTCGAGGTCGTGCAGAATTTCCATCGCCCGAATTTTCGGCGCGCCGGTGATCGAGCCGCAGGGGAAGAGTGCCGCGAAGATATCGCGAATGGTCATATTGGGGCGCAGCTTCGCCTGCACATGGCTGACCATCTGGTGCACGGTAGGATAGGTCTCGATCTCGAAGAGTTTCGGCACGTCGAGCGTGCCGACCTCGGTGATGCGCGAGATATCGTTGCGTAGGAGGTCGACGATCATGCGGTTCTCGGCCTGCGTCTTCTCGTCGGCAAGCATGGCGCTGATGATCTCGGCATCCTCGGCGTCGTTGGCGCCGCGCTTGGCCGTGCCCTTCATCGGATGCGTCTCGATCCAGCCGTCGTCGTCGGTGCGGAAGAAGAGTTCGGGCGAGCGCGACAGGATGACCGGGCCGCCGAGATCGACCAGCGCTCCATACTTCACCGGCTGGAGCTCKATCAGCGACCAGAAGGCGGCGCGGGCGTCGCCGTTCCAACGGGCCGTGATGGGCATGGTGAGGTTTGCCTGATAGCAGTCGCCCTGGCGCAAATGCCAATGCAGCCGGTCGAATCTCTCTTTATATATGGAGGGGTTCCACGCGGCCGTGGCGTCGGTCAGAAACGCCTCGTTTTCAAGGCGTTGCAATGGCTGGGCGAGGGGGTGGCCGTCCGCCGCCGGAGCGTCGAAGACGCCGAATGAGAGCAGCGGCGTCTCGCGGTTCTCCTCAGCGAAAGGGGCAAGCTTTTCCTCGAAGAGGTGACCGGCCTCATAGGCCATATAGCCCGCCAGCCATTTTCCGTCCTCCTTCGCCTTTTGCATCCGGTCAAGGGCATCGAAGAATTCCGCACGTGTTTGAGCCGTGATGATCTCCGCCGGCTCGGCAAAGAGCATCACCTGTCCTGTGCTGTCGTCCCGGAAGAGGACGTAGGGTTGGGTATCGGCCATGTTTCGGCCTGTATAGCTTTCTTGTTGTGTCGATTGTCAGGCGCCTTCGTATTTGGCGCACCTATGTGCCTGGCCCTCACCCTAACCCTCTCCCGCGAGCGGGGTGAGGGGACCAGTTCTCTATCCGCCGTACCGCTCGTGTCCAGACGATCAGCGAGCGATTTGCGCAGGATAGCTCCCTCTCCCCGCATGAGCGGGGAGAGGGCTGGGGTGAGGGGCCAGGCACGAAGGCGCCATAACGACGAACATGCCTGACTTGCTCATCTTCCGAACAAACAGGAAGACTTAGTTTCTATCTAGCGCCTCCAGCTCATCGATAAGCCCTTCGATCATCGACAGTCCCTTACTCCAGAACGACGGATCGGTGGCGTCGAGGCCGAAGGGCTTCAGGAGTTCGGAGTGATGCTTGGTGCCGCCGGCCTTCAGCAGCTCGAAATATTTCTCCTGAAAGCCCTGCTCGGCATTCTGATAGACGGCATAGAGCGAATTCACCAGGCAGTCGCCGAAGGCATAGGCGTAGACATAGAAGGGCGAGTGGATGAAGTGGGGGATATAGGCCCAATAGGTCTCATAGCCCTCGGAAATCTTGATCGCCGGTCCGAGGCTTTCCGATTGGACTGAGAGCCACAGCTCGCCGATATCGTCCGCTGTCAGCTCGCCGTTCTTGCGGGCGGTGTGCACCTTGCGTTCGAATTCGTAGAAGGCGATCTGGCGGACGACCGTGTTGATCATGTCCTCGACCTTCTGGGCGAGCATCGCCTTGCGCTCGCGCTTGTCTGTGATCTTGTCGAGCAAGGCGCGGAAGGTCAGCATTTCGCCGAAGACGGAGGCCGTTTCAGCCAGCGTCAGCGGCGTCTGGCACATCAGCGCGCCCTGGCCGCCGGCAAGCACCTGATGCACACCATGGCCGAGCTCGTGTGCTAGGGTCATGACATCGCGCGGCTTGCCCATATAGTTGACGAGCACATAGGGATGCGCCGACGGAACGGTCGGATGCGCGAAGGCGCCTGGCGCCTTGCCGGGGCGCACAGGTGCGTCGATCCATTCCTCGTAGAAGAATCGCTTGGCGATCGCGGCCATTTCCGGAGCGAAATTGTCATAGGCGGAAAGAACGGTCTGCTTCGCTTCGGTCCAGGGGATCAGCGCATTCGAGGTCTCGGGGAGTGGCGCATTGCGGTCCCAGAAATTCATCTGCTCCATGCCGAGCCACTTGGCCTTCATCGTGTAATAGCGATGTGACAGGCGAGGATAGGCGTCGCGCACGGCGGCAGCCAATGCATCGACCACCTCGCGTTCGACGCGGTTGGCCAGATGCCGGCTGTCGGCGATGTCCTCGAAGCCGCGCCAGCGGTCGGCGATGTCCTTATCCTTGGCAAGCGTATTGGTGATCAGCGTGAAGATGCGCAAATTGGCCTTGAAGGTCTCGGCGAGAGCCATTGCCGCCTTGCGGCGCACCTCGGGGTCTTTCTCCTGCAGCATGTTCAAGGCGACTTCCAGCGGCAGCTTCTCGCCGTCTACCTCGAAGCGCAGCTCCGCCATCGTCTCGTCGAACAGGCGATTGAAAGCGGCGGCGCTGGTCATGGATTTTTCCAGGAATAGCTGCTCCAGCTTGTCGTCGAGCTGGTAGGGCTTGTCCTTGCGCAGGTCGACGATCCAGGGGCGGTAGTGGCCGGCGGCCGGGTCGTTCACCATGCAGGCATCCATCGCGGCATCGTCGATGCGATTAAGCTCCAGCGGAAAKAACAGCAGATGGGCGGAATAGTCGGTCAGCCGCGCCTGCACGTCGCCATAGAGCTTGCCGTTGGCCGGATCGCTGGTGTTGGAGAAATAGGTGAGGCCGCCGAAGGAGCCGAGGCGGCCCATGATATCATCCAGCGCCTCATATTCCTTGAGCGCGGCACCGATGCCTGCCTCGCCGGTCTTGGTGGCAGCGTMGGCAAGCTTGCCTTTCCACTTTTCCTCGAAGGCGATCGCCGCCTTTCCGGCCTTCTCCATGTCACTGACGAAGGCCGTGGAGGTGGCGGAAGGATAGAGGTCGCTGAGCTTCCAGGCGGGCAGGTCGCCGAGCGCGGGATTGGTCGCGGCGGCCGTCGGGCCGGCGGAAAAATTAAGGGATGAATGGAGCGAGGTCGGGCTCATGGGCGGTATTTCCTCTGCTTTTCTTTGCGGAACAGTCCGGTCTCTCCGTGTCTATTCGGCTGAAAAGGCGACGGCAAGGGCGGATTTCCCTGGAGCGCTGTCTATTCATTTGAACGCACAGAGATGGCGCTAGTCTTTTGAATCTAGGGCATCTTATCCGCTTGCAGGTGATCGCGCCTGAAAGCCGGATACTCTGGGATCGACAACGGAATTCATAGACGACGTTACATTCGTCATAATGATTAAAATACGATGCTTTGGCAAAACTTCGTGTTCAAGCCTTTCTGCGAAGGTCCTCATCAGGTTTCGCATGAAGTGAGGCACCAATGACCGTATTTAATAGCGCCAAGGGGGGCGCGCAGATTCTCGTTGTTGAGGATGATCCGATTCAACGGCGTCTGCTGAAAAACGCTATCGAGCGGCACGGACACGTTGCTCATCTGGCGGAGAATGGCCGTTTCGGCCTTGAGATGCTGAAGCGCAACAGCGAGCAGATCAATGTGATCGTGCTCGACCTCATGATGCCGGAGATGAACGGCATCGAGTTTCTGAGTGCGCTGAGCGATATGGGCACCGATCTGCCGGTCATCGTGCAGACGGGGCAGGGCGGTATCGAGACCGTGGTGCAGGCCATGCGGGCCGGCGCTTTCGATTTCGTCGTCAAGCCGGTATCGCCGGAACGGATAGCGGCTTCAATCGCCAATGCGCTGAAGCTCGATCAACGTGAGGCGCGGGCTCGCGCCGGACGCAGATCGCGGACGAGCACGATCAGCTTCGACGACATCGTCTCGGCGAGCCCGGCGATGATGCGGGTGATCGATCTTGCCCAGCGCGCCGCGCAATCGAACATCCCCGTGGTGCTCGAAGGCGAATCCGGCGTCGGCAAGGAGCTGGTGGCGCGTGCTATCCAGGCCGGCAGCGACCGCGCTGGCAAGCCGTTCGTGACGGTCAATTGCGGTGCCATTCCGCACAATCTTGTCGAGAGTATTCTCTTCGGCCACGAGAAGGGCGCCTTCACCGGCGCTGCCGAGCGGCATGTCGGCAAGTTCATGGAGGCCGATGGCKGCACGCTGTTCCTCGATGAAGTCGGCGATCTGCCGCTGGAGGTGCAGGTCAAGCTCCTGCGCGCCGTGCAGCAGGGTGAGATCGAGACGGTCGGCGCACGCGTTGCCCAGAAGGTCAATGTCCGGCTGATTTCGGCGACCAACAAGGATCTGATCGAGGAGGTAAAGGCCGGCCGGTTCCGTGAAGACCTCTACTATCGCCTCAACGTCTTCCCGATCACCATGCCGGCGCTGCGTCGCCGTAAGGAAGACATTCCATACCTCGCACGCGCCTTCGCCGATCGATTTGCGCTCGAACAGAAGCTCGGTCATTCGCTTTCGATCAGTCCTGGTGCCCTGGCATTGCTGACGGCCTATGACTGGCCGGGCAATATCCGCCAGCTCGAAAACGCGGTCTTCCGCGCTGTCGTGCTGTCGGAGGGTTCGGAGCTGGTGGAAGCCGACTTCCCGCAGATTGCGGCACAGTTGCCTGGCTATTTCACCGCCGAGCATCCGACCTTAGTTGTGGATAATTCCGAGGCTTTCAGCAGCGGTATGGACCCCGACGAAAGATTTGAACGCGGCATGCGTGTCATTTCCTCCGATGCGGCTACAACTCCGCCGCTTTCGATCGTCGACACATCATCTGCTCCTCAATCGGATAATGTCATCGCCAGCACGGACCCGTTCGGCGACGTCAGAAAGCTCGCAGATGTTGAGGAAGAGCTTATTCGATTCGCTCTCAAATTCTATCGAGGACAAATGAGTCAAGTGGCAAGGAAGCTCGGAATCGGGCGGTCGACTCTCTATCGCAAGTTGAAAGACTATGGGATAGACCCGGATGACCCGCAGAAACATGCGGCCTGAGCGTATATTAACGTTTAGGCAAGCATATTTTGTTACCTGTCGTAAAGCACTTGTTAGTGCATCGTTCACCATGTATGAAGAGGGCGACCATGTGTGGCATTTTTGCCATCGTGTCACCGCAATTGACAGCCATTTGGAACACGATGCGACATTGTCTGTCGGACGGGGATCGAATTGCCGAATCTGAGTGGAAATACCAAGCCTAATAGCTTGAGCAGGCTTTTTGCGTGCTCGGAGATATTGCGTAAGGTGGCCAAGGTCGTAGCCGTTGGTCTGCTTGCGATGGCCGTTTCCACTCCGGTTTTCGTTGGCTCCCCCTCCCAGGCAGGCGGCGAAACCCGCAGCCTCAAGATCTACTACGTCCATACAGGCGAAAAGGCAGTCATCACCTACAAGCGCAATGGAAAGTTCGATCCGGACGGTCTGGAGAAACTGAACCGCATCCTGCGCGACTGGCGTAAAAACCAGCCGACCAAGATGAACCCGCGCTTGTTTGACCTGATCTGGGAAGTCTACCGCGAAAGCGGTTCGCATGAATTCATCTATGTCGTCTGCGGCTTCCGCTCGCCGGGAACCAACGAGATGCTGCGCACGCGTTCGGCCCATACGGGTGTCGCGAAGAAGAGCCAGCATATGCTCGGCAACGCGATGGATTTCTATATTCCCGATGTCAAGCTCACCAAGCTGCGCGAGATCGGCATGAAGCTGCAGGTTGGCGGCGTCGGCTATTATCCGACGTCCGGTTCGCCCTTCGTGCATATGGACGTCGGCGGCGTGCGCGCCTGGCCGCGCATGGATCGCCAGGATCTCGTCCGTCTCTTCCCCGATGGCAAGACGATGCATATTCCGGCTGATKGTCGGCCGTTGCCGGGCTATCAGGAGGCGGTTGCCGACTACAAGCGCCGCATGTCTTCCGACGATATCCAGATCGCCAGCGCTTCGCATGCGCGTCGCGGCTTCTTCGCCAGACTGTTTGGCGGCGGCGGCGCGGATGAGGAAGAGGACAATGCGGATGAAGGTGCGCCGACGACGGCAGCGCCGGCCACCCTTGTTGCCAGCAAGAAGACCGACCAGGCTCCCGCAACCGCGGATGACGGCGACGACAGCCAACCGGCTACGCAGGTTGCCAGCATAAACGCGCCTGTTCCACAGGTTCGTCCAGCCTTCGGCAACCAGCCGGCGGGCAGCGAAGTGGCTTCGGCTCTGCTGTCGCAGCCGCATAACGCCGCTCAGGATGCGCTTACCGCGGCCATGCCGGATGCAAACGGCCAGCAGGACCAGCAATATGCGGATCTTCGTGACTATCGCGTTCCCGTGCCGGCACTACTTGACCGTCGCTCGCCCGGTGATGCCGAGCTAGCCTCCGCCGAGTCGGACGCGAAGGATCAGACCGCCGACGTGCCGGTTCCGGCCGAGCGTCCGGAAGTGGCTGAAAGCCTGCTCGCCTCCGCCGATGCCGATCCGGATGCGATCGATGATGCGGCCGACGAAGGCACGCTGTCGCCGTCGATCGTGGCGGCTCTCGAACAGCATCGCGTCGATCAAGCGGATGCGAATGCCGGCGTTCCGGTCAATGTGGCTGCTAACAATGCCGCATCCAAGGACGAGATACCGCCGAAGAGTGTTGCGGATGCCACGCCGCCGGACGAGAACAATACCGCTGCCGATAATGACGCCGTCCGGGCTATTGCAGCGGTCTCGCCGCAGAAGCGGCCGGGACAGCCGATGCCGATGCAGGTTGCCGCACTTGCGCCGACTTCCAACAAAATCAAGGTCAACAGCGGCCGCTTCAACGACAGCTTCGAACCGGCGCGGTCGCAGGAGAGTCCGATTGCTGCCGGGATGGCGACCAAGGGTGGCCGGCCGAACAAGCAGGATGCCGCAGTGGCCGATGCAGGTCGCGCGACGGTGACCACCGAGCCGAAGCTGACCGAGAAGATGATCTCGCAGTGGGCGATCACCAATGCCCGCGTCGAGATCGTCAACCGCCCGGTCAAGGCTCCGCGCTTCGTCAGCCCGACGCTGCGCGCTCAGCCGACCGCCGTCTATACCGACGGCTTCAAGGTGCAGACCGCGTCGATCGACCCGKAACGCTTCAGCGGTACGGCCGTGAACTTCCTGCAAGTGAAGAAGTTCAATTCGGTCGAATAGCTGACTGCCGCCATTCCCAAAAGAAAACCGTCGACGCGGTCAGTTCCGCTTCGACGGTTTCAACTATTCATCTCATCTAGGTTCGAACGGAGCTGAACGCTGTTCCGAGTTCAGCCGAAAACGCTTTTTGGCATGCTCCCATGCAGCCAAGTGGCGGGCTTTGTCGAGCCGAAGACTCTCATCAGAGCACCAGGCTTTTATTGTACGATGGTGTCGCCGATGCCCTTGGATAGGGTTCGGGCGGAGAGCGCCCATATTTACGCCAGCCGAAAATCCGACGAAAACTGTCCGCCACGAACCACATCCTGCGGAGCCTTAGAATGGATCGTATCGACGCAATGAGGGTTTTCGTCACGGCGGTMGACGAGGGCAGCCTTGCCGGGGCGGCGCGCAAGCTGAAGCGATCGCCGACTGCGATCAGCAGGGCGCTCAGCTCGCTGGAGGCCCATGTCGGGGTCGAGCTGCTGCATCGGACGACCCGCACGCTCAAGCTGAGCGAGGCCGGTCAACGCTATGTGGCTGCATGCCGGCGGGTGCTCATCGAGCTGGAAGAGGCCGATATGGTAGCCGGAGGCGAGCGGTCGTCGCCGCAAGGCACCCTGACCATTTCGGCGCCGCCAATCCTGGGCGAAGAGGTTCTACGTCCCATTCTGGATGATTTCCTCGAGCTCCATCCGAGCGTCTCCGTTCGATTTCTGATGCTGGATCGGTTCGTCAACCTCGTCGACGAGGGCGTCGATCTTGCGCTTCGCATCGGCAACTTGACGGATTCCTCTCATATCTCGACCCGGATCGGCGGCGACGTCAGGCGCGTCGTGGTCGCATCCCCCCGCTATCTTTCTGGCAATCCCGATATCGTCGAGCCGTCCGATCTCGCCAAACATCAGATCGTGGCGTTCAGCAATTTCGGCCTCGAGTCCTGGAGCTTCACGCCGGCGAAAGGATCGCCAATACCGAGAACAGTGCATTTCACGCCTCGGTACATCGTGAACAGCGTGCGCGCCGCTGCAGCATCGGCCGCAGCGGGTATCGGTTTGACGCGGCTTTATTCTTATCACGTCGCGGAATATGTCCGGGACGGGCGGCTGAAGATCGTGCTTGCCGATGCCGAGCATCCCGCGCTTCCAGTTCACTTGCTCGCGCCACAGGGCCGCATGTCCGTGCCAAAGGTGCGTGCCTTCGTCGATTATGCCGTCCCTCGTCTGCGCGTCGAGCTCAGTCGTATAGCGACGGAGGCAGGCTCCTTGGCCTGATTATGCCGATATGCGGATGATTGTCTGCCAAAGGCCGACAATTCTCCCGAATGATGGATGCATCTAAATCAATAGCACCAACGCCGACGGCGTCGGGCGGCCCCGAAACCTCCGGCCGCTGCACTTGAAAGGATGCACATCATGAGCAGTCAACAAAAAGTTGCCATCATCACCGGAGCATCGCAGGGGATCGGCGAAGCGCTAGTTCGAGCCTATCGTGATCGCAACTATCGTGTCGTTGCGACCTCGCGGTCGATCAAGGCCAGCTCCGACGCAGGCGTACATGCTGTGGCCGGCGATATCGCCGATCCGGAAACCGCGGAACGCGTGGTGCGCGAGGCATTGGAGCACTTCGGCCGCATCGATACGCTGGTCAACAATGCCGGCGTCTTCCTTGCCAAGCCGTTCATCGAGTTCACGCAGCAGGACTTCGACCACAATATGAGCGTGAACGTCGCCGGTTTCTTCCACATCACCCAGCGGGTTGCTGCTGAAATGCTGAAGCAAGGCTCCGGCCACGTCGTCAATATTACGACGAGCCTGGTCAATCAGCCGATTGCCGGCGTACCGGCAGCGCTCGCCTCTTTGACCAAGGGCGGCCTCAACTCGGTCACCCAGGGACTGGCGATAGAATTCGCGAAAACCGGCGTTCGGGTGAATGCCGTATCGCCGGGGATCATCAAGACGCCGATGAATTCGCCGGAAACGCATGAGGCGCTTTCAGGTCTGCATCCCGTCGGCCGGATGGGTGAGATCCGCGACATCGTCGATGCCGTGCTTTATCTCGAGACGGCAAATTTCGTAACGGGTGAAATCCTCCACGTCGACGGCGGCCAGAACGCCGGACGCTGGTAGACCGCAACGCTGAAGCGGAGAGGCGCGATCACCTCTGGTGCCGCCGCCTGGTAGTTCCCGAATCCAAGTCTTGAAAGGAGACTGTCATGCCGATCGTTACCGTACAGGTTACCCGTGAAGGAACGACTCCCGACCGCAACTCGGTCACGGCAGAAGAG
The DNA here is from genome assembly GCF_047445835.1 of Rhizobium sp. BR 317. Taxonomy (NCBI): domain Bacteria; kingdom Pseudomonadati; phylum Pseudomonadota; class Alphaproteobacteria; order Hyphomicrobiales; family Rhizobiaceae; genus Rhizobium; species Rhizobium sp. BR 317. The sequence continues at coordinate 298,407 of NZ_JARWLB010000006.1, forward strand.
AAGGCTGCCATCATCGCCGGCGTCAGCCAGGTGTTGCTCGATGTACTGAACAAGCCTCTGGAATCCACCTACGTCGTGATCGAGGAGGTGGATCTGGACAATTGGGGCTGGGGTGGCCTTCCGACGGTGCAATATCGAAAGCAGCGCGCCGCAGCGGCAAAAACCTGAGCGGCAGGCCTCCGTCGCTGACGGCAACCACTGTTGAGATGGCGGGCGATGCTCTCTGCGTCGTCGCTCACAGAACACTTGCCAGGGTTTGGTCATCATCGTAGCTTTGGGCGCCAAATCTGTTCGCAGCCGCATAATTACGCATTGTCCCAAGCATCTATCGCTGTCGACGTATGGAACCGACGCGCTTATTGCATGCTTTCGCACGCCGACAGACAGATATCCGGTAAATCTAAATCAGGAGTACTGCTGATGAGCAAGATATTGATTGTGCTGACCTCCCATGACCAGCTTGGCAATACAGGAAGAAAGACCGGCTTTTGGCTGGAAGAGTTCGCGGCCCCTTATTACGTCTTCAAAGACGCCGGGGCGCAGATCACGGTCGCATCCCCCAAGGGTGGGCAGCCACCGATCGATCCGAAGAGCGATGAGCCCGAAAATCAAACGCCGGCTATGACACGTTTCAAGTCCGACAAGGCCGCCCAAGCTGTGTTGGCGGACACCGTCAAGCTCGCGACCGTCAACGCTGCCGACTTCGACACGGTCTTTTATCCCGGCGGCCACGGCCCCATGTGGGATCTGGCGGAAGACAGGAAATCCATTTCCCTGATCGAGGATTTTTATAATTCGGGTAAGCCGGTTGCCGCCGTGTGCCACGCACCTGGAGTTCTCCGTCATGTGCAATATCAGGGGCAACCCTTGGTCAAAGGCAAGCGCGTCACAGGGTTTACGAATAGCGAGGAGGAGGCAGTCCATTTGACCTCCGTTGTTCCTTTCCTCGTGGAAGATGAGCTGAAACGCCTTGGCGGCACATACGAGAAGGTTGCTGACTGGCAAAGCTTTGCCATCACGGACGGCCGATTGGTAACTGGCCAAAACCCGGCATCCTCCACGGCTGCCGCCCAGGCGCTGTTGAAGCTGCTTTGACGACGGACTGAACCAACGATGTGACCCGGAAGGGTTCGGCTTTTCACGGAAACGTGCCGAACCCTTTTGTCGTTCAATTGCTGAACTTGGATCGCAAAATCAGTCGCTGGGATCGGGATGCCTGGCGAGTCTCAGATCGACAAGGCCGCGATTTCCGTCTTTGTTGCCGGTTGCGGCGACAGCGTTGAATATCCGCTCGGCATCATCGTACATTTTGAGATTGAGATAGCAGTAGCCACGCAGAACCATCAGATCGATGCGTTCCTGCTGCAGTTGCGCCCGTTGATCGAGATAGATCAGGGTTTCCTGATAGCGTTTGGCCGAGAATGAGGTCAGCGCGCGATCGGCCAGGATGGCGACCTGCAACTCGGCGGCACGCTGGCGGCTGAGAGGAGCCTTGGCCGCAGCAACAGCCGCATTGTTCGCAAGCCCCGCGCGCAGGTAGGCGAGGCTTTGCCCGTAGGCTGCGTCTTCGCGCGCCTTGCCGGGAGGGCCGTTCAAAGCGACTTCGAAGGCTTCGATCGCTTCCATAGGACGGTTGAGGTCCATGAGGCACCAACCGCGGGAGACAGCTTCCGCGGGATTGAGGCGCTGGGCGCTGATCGTCGTGGAGCAACCCCGCGCTTCGCGCGGGCCTCGCCGAACCGTCGCAACTTGTGTCTGAGGCTCGCTATATCCCAAACGTGCAGTGGTGCGCTGCCGCGTGCCGACATTGGCCTCGGCTGGCGCCGGTGAGGTCGTGAGTGGTGGCAAGCTGGTMGGAGCCACCACCGTTTGCGGTATCGCCTGATTTGGCGAAGGCAGCGGTGCAGCGCCGATCTGGGCTTGAGGCGTGACCTCGCCGAGCCTGGCGATACGCTCCGAACGACCCGCCCATAGCCGTTGAATTTCAGCGACGCCCTGCCGGTCATTCAACTGATTGCGGGTGATGACCAGGCCGTAGGCGGAGGGTTCATCGTCAGGTTTCCAGCGCAACGCCGTTTCGAACCAGCGGGCTGCAGTTTGCGGCTGGTTTAGCGAGCGGGCATACCAGCCGAATTCCTGAGCGGTCGGCACGTATTTTTGCTCGATGACTTCGGCTGCCATACGGCCGAGCACGTCTTCGCTGAGACTGACTGGCGGCTGCAGCGCCATCACATTGGCTGTGGCAGCAAGATAGGTTGCCGTCGCATCCTTGGACTCGTTACGCCACCTGTACATGACATCCTCAGCTTCCTGAGCCTTGTGATCGGCGATCAGGATCAGGGCCAACCCCTGCGAGGCGGAAGCGGAATCGTCCTTGCTACGGGCTGCGCGGAACCACTTTTCCGCTTGGTCGTGGTTCTCACGGCGCAGATTATACCAGCCAAGGAGCAAGGCATCAGACGCGAGACCCTGGGTCTCCGCCGCGTGTTCGACTTGAGACAGATACTCCGGTGCGACCGACAGTTTCGGATCATCATTGCCCTCGGCGACGAAGCGCCGTGCAAGGTCTGTGCGGATGCTGTCGAATTCCCGGCCGCCATTGCCGTCGGCTTTCTCCAGGGCAAGAAGATCTTGCATGGGTTGGTAGGACAGCAGCGCCGACGCCTTTTGTACGGTTGCGAGCCTCTCCTGGGGATTGACGCAATTCTTCAGGATGTAGACGTAAGCATCCTCGCCGCGGGCCGTGCGATTGGTCCTGATGAAGGCCTCCGCGACCCGCCACAGAATGTCGATATCACTGCAGGTGAGCAGACTCGGCGTGTTGGCGCCGATGTCGACCACGGTTGCATATTGTTTGAGATCGGATGCGTTGACCAGACGCGCGCGCGCTTCGGCAACATCGAGACGTTCCAGCAGGTCGGCAGGCGGTTGCCATGCGGTTTCCGCCGCCTGGCGATCCGCGATGGCCTTGCGCAGTTCGGCGTAGCGGCCTTCGGAATAGAGCTGCCACATGGCTTCGAGCTGCTTGTCGCTGTTTTGCGGGACGGCCAGCGGATCGGCGGGGGGGACCCAATCCGGATAAAGTGCTTGAAGGCGGGAAATTTCGGCCTGAAGTCTGGCCTTATCGCCACGGCTTGCGAAATAGCGAAGTGCGCTCTCGTCGACTTTCGGCGGCGGTGCGGGCTGCGGCGTGGTCGATTGAGGCGCTGCCTGGGCGACGGCGTCCGATGTGTCCGGCGCCGCCTGGGCAGTGGCTGGAGTGTCTGACGTCGCTTGGACGGCGGCCGGTGTGGTGTCTGATAGAACTGCGGAAGGTGCCGCCGCTTGGATGCGGTCGGCGACGGTTTTCATGTCAACCGGTGGCGAGTTGAAGGCGACATCGACTGGCTTGATGCTTCCTGTCTGGGTGATCTGGTTTTGCGCGGCCAGTCCCAATCCCTCTTCGAGGTTGTCACGGTTTTTCATCGCGATGATAAGCCCTGCCACCGCGACTGCCACCGAAACCGTAAGTAGGGAGGATTTTATAAACACTCCGGATGTTTCTCCTCAACGAAAGCCAGGCCCAACAATTGAAGGGTCGACGGATAGTAGAGTGACGGCGCGAATTGCCGAACCGAAGCGGGCAGCTTCGCCCCGCTTGTTACACACGCCACAACATCGTTAACAATTCTATAACCTGGGTCCGTAAGTGGCTGTTTTGGCTTGCCGGTTTCCAGATCGATCGTGGCCGGCTCATCGCCTTCGACCGTCATACCCGCCTGCAGCCGCGTCAACAGCGCCTTGTCGGAAATTCCCGCCCGCGCGAGGTAAAGCGGGATGCGAATCGCATTGTAACCGAATTCGGCGTCGAAACCTTCAGCCGGTCTAGGCTTGCTACGCAGGCTCACCCAGTCCGCCGGCAATTTTCGTGGTCCCAACTGCGTCGACCGCAGCAGGGCCAGGCCGTCATCCGTCAGCTTTTGCCATTCATCGGAAGGCGCCAGCAGCGCCATGACGGGAATGGCTTCATAGACCCAGTAGGAGGGATTGACGACGGGGCCGTCTTCCCGTTCAGCGGCTCCATAGCCTTTGATACCAGGGAGCAGCAGCGTCTGTCCGCCGGCGTGAATGATGGCATGCGAAAGCAGCGCGTGCGCTATCGTCACCGCCGCCTCCAAATAGTCTTTCTTGTTCCATGCCGATCCCGCCAGCGCCAGGGCGTAAGCGATCAGCATGTCGCCATCGGAAGCATTGTTCGTATCCGTCACATGCGGAGTGACAGCCGGGTCCCATTTCCAGGCGGCGAGACCATCGTCGCGCAGCAGCAGCTCGGTTCGCGTGAAATACCATATCTGTTCGAAATCGGCGGGGCTGTTCGAAAGATAAGCGAGCAACAGACCATAGCCCTGTCCTTCGCTGTGGCTGATATTGTCATTTCCATTGTCGACGATGCGGCCGCTGGTATCGAGGAATTTCGCCTTGTAGGCAGCCCAGGCCTCAGGCGCGATTGCAGCGTGTTGCGCAGCAACTGGCTGGCACATCGTCGTAAGCGCGACGCCACCGGCAATGAGCATGGTGCGCCAGCGCGTCATGCGCGCCTGCCGATCTTCGCGAGAATTCCCGACGTCGCAACGCCGATCAGCAGGAAGAGGATGACGAGCAGGAATGCATAGGACAGAATGTTGGTCGAAAGCCAGTTTGCCGCAATCAGACGGTAGTTGGTGATCGACCAGGGTTGCGTCATGACGAAGTCGAAGCGGCTGACGGGGACCGTGTCGACCTTTCCGGTCTTGCTGGAATAGACGGTGATATGACCGGCAATCTTCGGCCAATCGACCTGGGATGTCATGGCTTCGGTCCCGGCTCGAAGGTCCTTTGCCGAGGGCGCGGTGACGATCGTCCAGGAGGAATCGCCTGTGGCGCTCGCTCCCTGAGCGATCATGAAGCTGTTGACATTCGAGGGCGTGAAGACGTGCTCCGCACCGGGCATGAACTGCAGCGAACTCAGCGAGATATCGAAATTACGGCGCATCCAATCCTGGAATCGCGATATCTGCTGCTGCAGCATGCCGCCGCCAATTCTCGAGCGCCACTCGTCGAATGTGACTGCGGTTTCCGGTTGGCCACCTTGCCCTGATGTGACGGGGCGCCAGGATGCCTGGCTGGTGGTCGCGATGTTCATCTGCGACAGGGTGGTCGTCGGCATCTCCGAAATCGAGCCTATGAAGATCGCGTCGCGGTTTCCGACGCCGCTCGGGGAGGCGATAAGATCCACATCGATGGGATGCCCGCCGACGACTGCCATCTGTCCCAGCAATGTTGCCGTTGCAGATAAGGTGTCGGTATCGGTACGGTCGATGAAGAGGGCCGCCGGCACGAGGCCACGGTTATATGGGTAGCTCGTGCCTGCCAGTGCTGCGAGGTTCGGACGTTGGGCGACCCTGGCGAAGTCCGGCATATGAAATTGGCTCGTATCGAACAGTGCGAAACGAGGCGTTGTGATGGAGGTCGTGCCGGGCATGCACGCCTGGTCTTCGTTGGTCTGCAACATCGCTTCCAGCGTCACGGTGTTGAGACCGGGTTTGAAGTGACGCATCGTCACGCGGATGGGCAGGTGCCTGAAAATGCCGCCACCGGTCGCGGTAATCGGCTTCGTCGTGGCAATGCTGCCATTGACATAGACGTCGATATGGCTCCCCGGCAGAACGTTTCTCGCATAGGCGGCATCAAGAAGGATGGTCGCCTCGCCATAGGCGTTGGCATAGAAGTCCGAGGGGATTGCCACATTGAAGCTGGTATGGAAGCGCCGCCCCGAAAATTCCGTCGTGTTGATACCCAATTGCGAGAATGAAAGGCTCGTATCCGAAAACAGGAATGGCGCGTCGGGCGCCGTCCAGCGCTGGGTTACCAGGATATCGCGACGGACGGTCGGGTCTCTGTCGGTCGGCGAGACGATGGTATCGATTGCACCGGAAACCGCCTGCCAGGATGGCCCGCTGACGAGAAGGATCGTGGAGCCCGTGCGCGGATCCTTGACGAAGGTTGCCAATGCGGCGGTTTGTGCTGCCGCGGGTGCCGAAAACAATGGTTGCAGCTCGGCCGGTGTCCCGACGAGTACCGTCATCTTTCCGGGACCKGGTGGGGGTAACGAGTCCGTACTGAAAGAGAAGGTTTCGTTCGGCATTCCGCTCAATAGCGAAAGGCCTTGAGCCAGCCGCAGCAGCGGTTTTGTGGTGCCCGGTTGCGCCAGAGCCGGCACGACGAGGTTGAATTCGGTCTTGCCGGCACCATCGACACCGATTGCTCGGATCGCATCCGTGCTCGACAGTCTTTGTGCAGCCTGCTCGCCGAAGCTGAGATAGGTCTTTGCCGGATCGATGTCGGACCAAAGTTCGTAGGTCGACTGGATGTTGCAATCGGTGCGATGGCGCTGTGTCGCTTCGAACGTCACCAGATTGGCACCCGGCTGCAGCAGGCCGCGCGGGATGTCGAAGCTTATCGAAGAGGCATTGTCCGGCGAGCCGATCTGCTGCTGGCCAATTGGGCGGTTGTTGAGAAAGATGGTCAGTTGCGAAGCCTCGGGGGCAACGACGACCGCATTCTGATAGGCGAAATTGAACTTGGCAGGGGCGGCGGCCTGTTCGGGCGTGAGGTAGATCGACCAGGATTTCCGATCATATTCACCTTCCAGCCGAAAGTTTGCGAAGGGCACCACATATCGCCGGAAGTCAGCGGCCGCGGGCGTTGCGGCCGCCTGTTTTACGGCTGGAATGGTTTGCGCCGGTACGACGGGCGTGGCCGCTTGCGGCACGACTGCCTGCGGCGTGCTTGTTTGGGGGGCGGCCGGTTGCGGGGTCACTGCTTGCGGAGCGGCCACCTTGGGAGTCGTCACCTGCGGCGTGGTCGTTTGCGGCGCAGTTGCCCGCGGAATCACTGTTTCCGGCACGATCGGCTTTGCACCTTTCGGCCGTTCGCCGGACATGTCGAAGGGCGCCGTCTGGGCGTGGACGATCGTGGCGCCAAGCAGGAAAATCAGCGCTGAAAGGACGCTTTTCATCAATTGCCAGCCTTTGCGCCTTGCTGCTCCGCCTCGCCTTCGGATCGCATGCTTCGGAAAAGATAAAGCAGACCGCGGCTTGTCTGATAAAGCGACAGGCCCAGAAACCAGATCGTCCCGCGAATGATGCCGGGATTGCGACGGCGCGCCACCTGGAACTGCGTCCATTGATCGGAGTTTGCAAACACCAGATCGGCAATCAGGCGATGATCCAGGGCACCTTTCGGAACATATTGGCAGCCGATTGTCGTTATCTCACCGGTTCGCTGAACGTTGCGGACGATGACTGGCAGCGTTTCCATTTCTGCGCCGCTATAGGGCTGAAAACGGAGCACTCCCTCCGTGCCCGCGATGACCGGATCAAGCTCCTTGTTGAAGACGTTCAGCCGTGCGCCGTGAACGGAAACGTCTTCGATCGAGGCGGAATACCATTTGCCGTTGACGCCGAATTCGCTGCGACGATTGACCCTGACGCGGCGCGAGGAGGATCGCTCGCCACGCTCCGAGACAACGCCAAGGGCACAGCCGGACAAGATCAGGTTGATCATATTCCAGCCGCCGACGACCAGCGTCACGTCTGCCTTATAGGGTTCGGCATAGATGCGGTATATTGTTACCGCAACCGCGATGATCTGCACGGCGAAAATCACGAAGAAAGGACGACTGATTTCCGAGAGGCGGCTGGTCGAGATCGATTCATCCTTGGCCGTGACCTTGAAAGTCGGCTTTCGGGGATTGAGCATGACCGAGACGACGGCGGGCAGCAAATGCACCGTCTGAACATATTCATAGAGTTCCGAAATCCACGGCCAGCGGAAGGAACCGTAGAGATAGTTCTGCATCATGAGGTTCACGAGCATATAGGCAAGCGTATAGGCCAGGAATTCGCCACCCGACGCCGTGAAGATTTCGAGATCGAAGAAAAGATAGAAGAGGGGCGCGAACAGGAAAATCGTGCGCGGAAAGGGAAAGAGCCAGAAGAGCGTGGAGGACATGTAGCAAAGACGTTGCGGCAGCGAGAGGCCGCGCTTCAGCAGCGGGAAGCGGAAGCGAAGGATTTGCATCATACCCTGCGCCCAGCGGCTGCGCTGGCCGATGAAGCTCGCAAAGGTCGCGGGCTGCAAACCGGCAATAAGCGGCTTGTCGACATAGATGCTGTTCCAGCCGCTGCCATGAAGGGCCAATGCCGTTTCGCAGTCTTCGGTGATGCTGATCCCGCTGAAGCCGTTTTGGGATTCCAGCGCAGCGCGGCTCAATACAGCCGCCGAACCGCAAAAGAAGGCCGCATTCCACTTGTCCAGGCCACGCTGAATGATGCCGTAGAACATCTCGTTCTCGCTCGGCATGTTGTCGAAAGTCCGCAGATTGCGCTCCAGCGGATCGGGATTGATGAAGAAATGTGGTGTCTGGACGAGAAAGAGCTTCGGATCGTCCTCGAAATAACCGACGGTTTCGAGCAGGAAATCGCGGGCCGGCGCATGGTCGGCATCGAAAACGGCGATCAGGTCGCCTTTCGAATGCTTCAAACCATTGTTGAGATTGCCGGCCTTGGCATGCTCGTTGCGATCACGGGTCAGATATTCGACATCGAGATCTTCGCAAAGCTGTTTGAGTTCGTCGTGGCGCGCCATTGCTGTCTGCGCTTCCAAAAGCTTGGTGGAATTGCGCTTCTGCAAAGTGCCGCCGTCGTCGAGCAGCCAAACCTTGAGCTTGTCGGCCGGATAGTCCATCGCCTTGGCGGACGCGAGTGTGTTGGCGAGAAGCTTCGTGTCTTCGTTATAGGACGGAACGAAAACGTCGACGGATGGATATTGCTGCACCTTCGATGCGCAGCCGACGCGCGGGGGCAAGGGCGTCGCAACAATGAAAAGGCTGAGCATCAGCATGGCGACGTTGTAGGTTTCTGCAAGATAGAGCAGCAGGCCAGGAATGAAGTTTTCCGGCTGATTGATGGGCGGGAGCGTGTTGGTCGTGCGCCAGTAGACGTAGCGCAAGACGATCGATGTACCGAAAGCGAGCGCGATCAGCCGCCATGTTCCTTGCGCCTTAAGGACCTTGATGACAGCCATGAAGGTAACGACCGCGGTGCTCGCGATGAGCTGCGTCTGTAGATTGACCGGCAAGGTGATCAGGACGATTCCGCACAGCGAAACCACCATCCACATCAAAATGCTTCGCGCTGTTTGCATCGACGTCCCTTTAATGGCGCTGAGCCGAGCGCCTGTCGGCGCTTCCAGGTTATTTCATTATCTCCGGCAGGCAGCGGTCGTGGCCGCGTCGCCGATACAGTCTGGCGACGGTACGATCGTACCGCTGGGGGCCGTCATCCTTGGCTGAACCTGCCCCGGTATCGGTGCCGGCACGGTTGTGACACCTGTCTGGGGCACACTGCCTTGCGGATCGGGCAATGGCACGCGAGGACCGACTACCTGAGGTACAGCCACGGTGGCAGCGGCTGGCGGCTGGACCGTGGTCTGGCGCCTGACAATTGCGGGGCGAACGACAACGGGGCGCGGTTCGTAGCCGATGGGCGTCCCTCCATTGCGGTAGCCGCCTGGGTCCGGATAAATCGGATCGCCAGGGTGACCGAGCAAAGTTTCGGCTCCTCGCGGGGCACCGTAGGGGTTCAAGGCCTCACCTTCGAAACCGCCGGCGATCGTGTAGCCGTAGACGGTGCTCAGAAGTTGCCGCTCGTTTGCTTGCGCATCGCAGAGCCGGAGCCTGACCTGGACCATGCTGAAATTGCGCTGTTCCACCGGCACGGAACGACCTGCGCGGATTTGCTGCCAGGCATAAATGCAGGTGTCGCCCGCCCGGCTCTGACCCGAGGCATAACCGAAGGGGCCGTAGATGTTTTGCACGAAGGTTGCGGAGCGAGCGAGCCGAACGCCTGGTATCGTCGCCGCCATCTCACTGGCGATCGCACCGTCACTGATCATTTTATAAGGTGTGCTGCCCAGTCCCGGGTTCGAGCCAGTCACGCCGAGAAACTGTACCTTGAGGAAGTTCTGACCGGCAACGGACGATGAGGTGGAGAGCGAAATCGTCTGCTCCACATCGTCCTTGTGCTGGCGTTCGACCACGCTGACGATGGCAGGGCCGCCGGGCGGCGGGAATGCCAGTGCTTTCTCATTGGGGAGTGTTTCTGCACCAGCCGATTGCCGTACCCCGCCCGTTGTCGTGCAACTGGTCGCCAAACCGGCCAATGTTACGAGCGCTGCTATTTTGACTAAGTGCATCTTTGGGATCGCGGCAATCGTTTATCGTTATATTCATGGGCAAATTACGCGACGCATTTTGAAATCAAGCCCCGGGCATCGATATTTAGCATAAACGCAATTATGGTTAACTAACAATTAACAGCGATAGAAATAGGCAAATCCGGAAACCGGAAACGACGGTTTCCCCCCTTGTTTCCGGCGTTCATCGAACTATTGCCCAAGCTGATCGACTCTAGGTGGTTTTTCGTCCTGCAATCTCACAATTTATCGATTACTCGACATGTCGTTCCGATGACCGGCGCCGTTGGAGTGAGGCGGTCCGGTCGGAGCCAATCGATTATCAAATGGGAAAGTTTGCTCCTCGAGCGGCCGGCGCATTTCCGCCGAGGCGTGCGGTGAGCACGGTAGCGAGAGAACGTGGCTGCGAGGAAAATAGAGGATTCGAAGTTTCGCGGGGAGGTACGAAGCCTGGGCGTTATCGAACTGGCAAGAAGGTGTCAGGCGGCCTTTTGGAGTGACGGCCGCCCGAAGGGGTGACTATTCCATTCCGAGTGCGGCCATGTAGGTCTGAAGGATGGATTCTTCCTCGAGACGCTCATTGGCGTCCTTCTTGCGCAGCCGGATGATCGTCTTCATAGCCTTGGTGTCGTAGCCACGGCCTTTCGCTTCCCCGAACACATCCTTGATATCGTCTGCGATCGTCTGCTTTTCTTCTTCCAGCCGCTCGATGCGCTCGATGAACTGGCGGAGTTCCGCCGCCGCTACGTTGACGTCGCCAGTCGTGGCCACTTCTTCCATGTGTCATATCCTCTCTTGCGGCCTTGAGGCCTGAATTCGATGGGCCGTTGACCTGCCGTGAATGAAGCGCGAGGTCAAGTCGTCTCGATGGAAGTGGCCCTATTCCTTCGGCCTGTTCCGCTCAAAAGCGGCTTTTTGCACAGCGGAAGCCTCCGTTTGGTGCAGATTTTTCCAGTCCTCGTAGGGCATGCCGTAGACCATTTCGCGCGATTCGTCCTTGGTCACCGGCAGGCCCGCTTCTTCGGCCGCCTCGCGATACCAATTGGACAGACAGTTGCGGCAGAAACCGGCGAGGTTCATCAGGTCGATGTTCTGAACGTCGCTGCGTTCGCGCAGATGCGCGACAAGGCGACGGAAGGCGGCTGCCTCCAGCTCGGTCTGCTGTTCCTTGGTGAGCTCGGTCATCTCTATCTCCTCAAGCCTCGTCATACGGGCCGGTGCGCGACGGATAGCGCTTGTATTCGTGCAGCGCCGGGTCGTCGTTCATCGCTGAAAAGATCGGTGCCAGCCGCTCGGCCCATTCGCTGATGCCGGCCTCGTCGCCGATCAGATCCTGACGGACTTCCAGCAGCGCATGCGGAATGCCCTTGACCATGCAATGGCGGTACATGGTGTCGTTTCTCAGCGCCCCGTCATAGGGTTCGTTGTCGCCTACAACGAGATTGGTGTCGGCGCCGAGCTTTGCAAGAAGCGGCAGCACGGCGCGCTCGTCGCTGTCCCAAAGCACGCTTGCATGCCATGGGCGGGGGACGCCCTTCCAGGCCGGGGTGAAGGAGTGCAGCGACAGCACCAGCGGCGCCTTGCCCGTCGCCTCCGCGACCGATGCGATCGTTTCAGCCACAGCGCGGTGATAGGGCCGATGGAAAGCTTCGATGCGGTAATTCCACTCTTCCTCGGTGATCGGATGATTGCCTGGGATGATCGCCCCATCGGAAATCTTCATGATCAGGGTCGGGTCGTCTTCGCCGCGGTTCGGATMGATCAGCAGGCGGGAAAAGCCGCCCAGCACGGAGGGAACGCCGAGCCGCGCCGAAAGCTGGCGGCAAAGACCCTCTATGCCGATGTCATAGGCGATATGCCGCGAAAAGGCAGTTTCCGGCAGGCCGAGCCGCCCATAGCGTTCGGGGAGGTGCCGCATTGCATGATCCCCGAGGATGACCATGCCTTTGTCACGATTGCCGGATACGATCTCAAAAGATGTGAAGTCATTCATGTGGATTGTCGATTACCGCATTTTCTGCCCGTTGTTTGATTGCATGGGCGGGCGGAAGGTGCAAGGCTTGGCCTCTTCATCGGCGAGGTGCGGGCCTTAAGGGCGCCGCTACCATCCCGTGAAGAAAATATAATCGATTAGAGTTGCGTTGACATTCGTTGGATGGCAGCGCAAGAAGACGCAACAACGAATAACCGGGAGCCCATTGGAAGCCGTGTCCAGCCAAGTCGCGCCAAGTTTCGTTACGCGGTCAGGGCCGCTTGCCCGATTCGCATTTTTCATCCTTGCCGCCGCCGCGCCGTTTTTCTTCATGCCAAATGCAGCTCATGCCGATTTTCGCGTCTGCAACGGTACGCAGAATCTGGTGGGTGTGGCGATCGGCTATCGTGCGAAGGAAGGCTGGGTGACCGAGGGATGGTGGCAGGTTCCGGCCACCACTTGCGCCACTTTGATCGAAGGGCCGCTTCAGTCCCGCTATTATTACCTCTACGCAGAAGACGCAGCTCGCGGCGGCCGCTGGACGGGCGATATCGAAATGTGCGTGGCGGAAAATGAATTCAAAATCCCAGGCGTGAAAGATTGCTACGCGCGCGGTTACCAGAAAATGGGATTCAAGGAATACGACACGGGACGTCAGGCGAGTTGGATGGTTCAGCTCTCCGATACCCCGGGCAGCCAAGAAAGCCAGAATTGATGAAACGCAACCGAAAAGTCAAAATCCTAGCGACGCTCGGCCCGGCTTCCTCCGAAGAGGAGATGATCCAGAAGCTGCATGAGGCTGGTGCCGACCTGTTCCGCATCAACATGAGCCATGCCAGCCATGACCTGATGCGGACGCTCATCCAGCGCATCCGCGCAGTCGAGGCCCGCTGTGGTCGTCCGATCGGCATTCTCGCCGACTTGCAGGGTCCCAAGCTGCGTGTCGGTAAGTTTGCCCAGGGCAAGGTCGATCTCAAGCCCGGCCAGACCTTCACGCTCGACAACAGCGATACGCCCGGCGACAATACCCGTGTGTTCCTGCCGCATCCGGAAATCCTGGAGTCGGTCCAACCCGGCCATCGGCTGTTGATCGACGACGGCAAGCTCGCGCTTCGCGCTGAAAAGTGCGACGGCAAGAGCATTGTCACGACCGTCATTTCCGGCACGAAGATTTCCGACCGCAAGGGCGTCAGCCTGCCGGATACGCTGCTTGGCGTCGGCGCGCTGACCKACAAGGATCGTACCGACCTCGACGCCGTGCTCGCCACCAATGAAGTCGACTGGGTGGCGCTCTCCTTCATCCAGCGTCCGGAAGACCTGTCCGAAGTCCGCAAGATTTCGCGTGGCCGCGTCGGTCTGATGTCGAAGATCGAGAAGCCGCAGGCCGTCGAGCGCATCGAGGAAATCATCGAGCTTTCCGACGCGCTGATGGTCGCCCGCGGCGATCTTGGCGTCGAGATGCCGCTCGAAGCCGTTCCCGGCATCCAGAAGCAGTTGATTCGTGCCTGCCGCCGTTCCGGTAAGCCGGTCGTTGTCGCTACGCAGATGCTGGAATCGATGATCTCGGCGCCGGTTCCGACCCGTGCTGAAGTCTCCGACGTCGCGACCGCCGTTTTCGAGGGCGCTGACGCCGTCATGCTGTCGGCTGAGTCCGCTTCGGGCGACTATCCGGTCGAGGCTGTGTCGACAATGGCTTCGATCGCCAGCACAATCGAGCGCGAGCCGCACTATCCGGGCATCATCTACGCCCAGCGCGCGCAGCCGGAATCAACCGGCGCCGACGCCATCTMGCTCGCTGCCCGTCAGATTGCCGAGACGCTGAAGCTCGCCGCTATCGTCTGCTACACCTCGTCTGGCACGACCGGCCTGCGCGCCTCGCGTGAGCGCCCGCAGGTTCCGATCCTGGCGCTGTCGCCGATCATCCAGACGGCACGCCGCCTGTCGGTGGTCTGGGGCATGCACTGTGTCGTCACCCATGACGCCACGGACCTTGACGATATGGTCAACAATGCCTGCCGCATCGTCGCAGAAGAAGGCTTCGGCAAGCCCGGTGACCGCATCATCATCTCGGCCGGCGTGCCGCTCGGCACTCCCGGAGCGACCAACATGCTCCGTATCGCCTATATCGGCTCGGATGGCCAATCCGGCGTGTAATCGCCGGGTTTTAACTGATATCGAAGCCCGCTGCCTGAGAAAGGCGGCGGGCTTTTTGCGTTATCAGGGAGCAACCACGGCCGTTCCAACCCTCGTGTTGAAAAAGATAGCCCGACTACCGCCGTGAAATTGGCGGCGAATAACGCTGCCCAAAACCGCCTTTATCTGAGATAATTACCTGGGTAGGGTTGCGTCCGCGGCTTGTTCAGTCGCGGGAACGGTCTCGAATTGATATCCCATTGAAGCATTTGATCCTGCCCCGTCGGCAGCGATGAGCCTGCTGTCGGCAAGCATTTCGCGAACATTGTCATTGTTCAGCAAACGCGAGCCAGGAGCACTTCACATGGTTACGTGGAAACCCGATCCAAGCTTTTATCCGTCACCGCGCATGGCCATGAAGGCCGCCCCGGAGACGCTTGCCTATGTCGTCGCCTTCGATCCGACACGCGCAGTTCCCGACGAGCTCGCGGTCGTCGATGTCGATCCCAAATCCGCCTCTTACGGTCAGATCGTCACCTCCGTCGCGATGCCCAATGTCGGTGACGAGCTGCATCATTTCGGCTGGAACGCCTGTTCATCTTGCCTTTGCCCGAATGCGCCGCATCCGCATGCGGAGCGCCGCTATCTGGTCGTGCCGGGATTGAGGTCCTCGCGCATCCATATCATCGACACCAAGCCCGATGGTCGGAAGCCATCGATCGTCAAGGTCATCGAACCCGGGGAAGTCGCCGAGCGGGCCGGATATTCCAGGCCTCATACCATTCATTGCGGACCGGAAGGGATCTACGTCGCGGCCCTTGGTAATGCCGAGGGGAAGGGGCCGGGCGGCGTGTTCCTCATGGATCACGAGACGTTCGATGTGCGCGGTCAATGGGAAATGGATCGTGGACCGCAACAGCTTTCCTATGACGTCTGGTGGCACCTTGGTCACGACACGCTCGTGACCAGCGAGTGGGGCACGCCGGATACCTTCGAAAATGGCCTGATCCCGGAAGTCCTGCTCGGCGCGAAATATGGCCGCCGTCTGCATTTCTGGGACCTGCACAAGCGCAAGCATCTGCAGACGATCGATTTCGGCGATAAGTATCAACTCGTGTTCGAACTCAGACCGGCGCATGACCCGACCAAGGCCTATGGTTTTGTCAATTGCGTGCTCAGCCTCGAGGATCTCTCCTCATCGATATGGGTCTGGCACCGTGACGGTGAAAAGTGGGCGGTGACAAAGGTGATCGACATTCCGGCGGAGCCTGCCGATCCGGAGCAGTTGCCGCCGATGCTCAAGGGTTTCAAAGCCGTGCCGCCGCTCGTCACCGACATCGATCTTTCGATGGATGACAGATTTCTCTACGTCGCCTGCTGGGGAACCGGCGACCTGCATCAGTACGATGTGTCCGATCCGTTCAAGCCCAAGCTGACGGGTAAGGTCCGGATCGGTGGCATTATTTCACGCGCTTCGCACCCGGGAGCGAAGAATGGCGCGCTGAATGGCGGTCCGCAAATGGTCGAGATCAGCCGCGACGGTCGCCGCGTCTATTTTACCAACTCGCTTTATGGCGCGATCGATGAGCAGTTCTATCCCGACGGACTTTCCGGCTGGATGGTGAAGCTTGATGCGGGAGAGGAGGGCGGCATTGCCTTCGACGAGAAATTCTTCGTCGAATGGCCGAAGTCGCATCGTCCGCATCAGGTCCGCTTAGAGGGTGGAGACTGTTCGTCGGATTCCTATTGTTATCCGTGAGCGAAGATTAGCCGGGCGAGGTGCCCCATGAACGAACTCTGGCCCTGGGTGCTGCTGGCGGGATTGGGAGCCTTTCATGGTCTCAATCCCGCGATGGGATGGTTGTTTGCCGTGGCGCTCGGCGTTCACCGGCAGAGTTCCGCCGCCGTGGTCAAGGCGGTCCCTGCTATCGCCCTTGGCCACGTCGCGTCCATCGCATTGGTCGCCGGCGCCGTCGTTGCCGTCGGTCTTTTCGTGGATCAGGGCGTTGTGCGCTTGGTCACCGGGGTCGGCCTCGTCGCTTGGGCTTTCTGGCATCATTTCTTCGGACACCGGCACCGCGTTCGCATCGGCATGCGCACCGGGCTTGCAGGCCTTGTGCTCTGGTCATTCCTGATGGCGACGGCTCACGGTGCGGGGCTCATGCTCCTGCCGGCCTTGATGCCGCTCTGTCTAACGGGATCGCCATTGCATGGCATCGGCGGGGACGCGTCCGCGACGATCACGATCACGATCGCGGCGGTCGGCGTCCATACATTTGCGATGTTGGCGGTCACAAGTCTCGTTGCCCTGGCGGTCTATCGCTGGGTCGGGCTCGAAATATTGCGCAGCGCCTGGATCAATGTGGATCTCGTTTGGACGCTGGTTCTGCTTGGCACCGGTACTGTGCTGCTGATCGTGTAGAAAAGGCGATGAAGATCTCGATCGGTCTCTGTGGTGATGAGGTCGAGGAGAGTGCGGCATACTCAATATTTATGACGAGCACAGGGATACCAAAAGCACATGCTTGCCAAGCATAGCGGTGCATGCAAGTTTCCGACAACCATGGGGAGGAAATCATGCACATTGCCACGCTGCTTGCTTTTGCCACCGTCTCCTTCATCGGCATCGCGACGCCGGGGCCGACTGTTCTGTTGGCTCTGACCAACGGTTCGCGTTACGGCGTGCGCCGTGCGCTCGCCGGCATGATTGGTGCCGTGCTGTCGGACTTCGTGCTGATCGGCGCGGTTGCCATCGGGCTTGGCGCGTTGCTGGCGGCCTCGGAATTCTGGTTTTCCTTGCTGAAATGGGCGGGCGCTGCCTATCTCGCTTTTCTCGGGATCATGATGCTGCGTTCCAAGGGAACGATCGACGGCATGCTCAAGGCCAATGCCGGGCAGGGGAAGGGCACGCTGTTGTCCATCGGGATGAAGAGCTTCATGGTCGCGGTGACCAATCCCAAGGGCTATCTGTTCTTCTCGGCCTTTTTGCCGCAGTTCATCGATCCGGCCGCGCCGCAGATGCCGCAGTACGCCGTCCTCGCGCTGCTCTTCGCCTCGCTCKATTTCGCGATCATGTTCGGCTATGCCGCGTTCGGCTCGCAGGCGGTGCGTTTCCTCAAGACGGAAGGCACGAAATGGCTGGAACGCGCCTGCGGCGGCGCACTCCTGGCTTTGGCCGGTTCGCTGGCACTTTATCGTCGCGCGGCGAGTTAAACGTTAGTGATGGCGCAGCGCCGTCTCGAAAACGTCCATATCGACATTACCGCCTGAGGTGACCGCGATGACCGTGTCGCCGTCGATCTCCTTGCCATGGAAGAGGGCCGCCGCCAGCGCTACGGCGCCGCCGGGCTCGACGACGATCTTGAGGCGGGTGAAGGCGAGCGCCATGGCGTCCAGCGCTTCCTCATCGGTTACGACGAGGCCGGGGCTGCAGAGGCGCTTCAGGATTG
Source organism: Rhizobium sp. BR 317 (assembly GCF_047445835.1). Taxonomy (NCBI): domain Bacteria; kingdom Pseudomonadati; phylum Pseudomonadota; class Alphaproteobacteria; order Hyphomicrobiales; family Rhizobiaceae; genus Rhizobium; species Rhizobium sp. BR 317. The sequence continues at coordinate 316,236 of NZ_JARWLB010000006.1, forward strand.
GAAAGGTGATGTTGCCGGGTTGTGGCGTGATGATGGCGTCGCAGATCGAGCCCTGCAGGGCAGCGTTGCGTTCAATCTTGCCGGAGGCGAGAGAGCGTGTCGTGTCGTCAAAGTTCTTGGGTTCGCAGGGGCGGACCTTGAAGCCGGGGGCGCGGGATTCCAGTGCGAGCGCGATTCCCGAAGTGAGCCCGCCGCCGCCGCAGGGGACGAGCACGGTTGTGGCATTGATGCCCTCTTCTGCTGCCTGTTCAGCGATTTCCAGCCCGGTCGTTCCCTGGCCGGCGATGACAAGCGGCTCGTCGAAAGGCTTGATCAGCGTCAGGCCGCGTTCCCTGGAGAGCCGCGCACCGATCTCGTCACGATCCTCCTTGATGCGGTCATAAAGCACGACTTCGGCACCGAAGGCGCGGGTATTGGCGATCTTCAGCTTCGGCGCATCCGTCGGCATGACGATGACGGCGGGCACGCCGTGCAGTTGCGCGGCGAGTGCCACGCCCTGGGCGTGATTGCCGGAGGAAAAGGCGATGACACCTCTCGCGCGCACGGAGGGCTCCAGCCCCGAAACCGCCGACCAGCCGCCACGAAACTTGAAGGAGCCGGTATGCTGCAGGCATTCCGCTTTCACGAACAGCCGCCGCCCGGCGATCTCATCGAGGAAAGGAGAGGAGAGAAGTGGCGTTCGCCGGGCGCGGCCGTCGAGGCGGTCGCGAGCGGCTTCAATCATTGCAATATCGACCATGGAGGGAACACTCTTCTGCTGCGGAAAGGCTGTTCAATCCATAAAACGCTGCGGTCCTCTTTAAAACAACGACTTTGTCCCGGTGACACTTCAACCAACGTCCGACAAAGAAAGGTGGCCGACATCGTAGATCTGGACACCGGGCCTCAAAACGTCTTTTGGCAGATCGGCAAGCAGACGGAAACGCACCCGCGTCCAACTGGTCGGTTCGAAGGCGGCGACGGAAGCAAGCGCTTCGCCGCGCGCGACTTCGCCAGTCGCGTCATCGCTTTCGCGCTGACGAATCTCGGCAAGCGGCGCATAGGGCCCCGTTTGAAAGATCTCGCGGATGGCGAACCGGGCATTTTGAATATCCGGCGAGATATCGGCGCGCCAGACGATCCAGGTCTTCACCTGCGGCCGGCCAAAACTCTCCGTTACCCCGGCAAAGCCGGGACCGCAGATGAAGTTGCTCAACCCCTCATCCTTGTCCCAAACATAGAAGGGCGAATAGAGATTCTCGCGGCTTCCCGTCCTGGCATCGCCTTTCCGGGCGGAGAGATAGGCCTTGAACTTCAGACCGGGAAAATTGTCGAGCATGGGCCCCTTGTCGCGGATGCGACGGTCGAGGATCGCCATGTCGTAGTCGGCAGGCAGGGTGAAGCTGTATTGCATGGCAATCATGGTCAATCCTCCAGCCAGGTCACGGCGGCGCCGTTCTGTTGAGCCTGGATGCTGATATAGGCGAAAGTGCTGTCCGGCGTTGCGCCATGTCGGTGACGCTCGCCGGGTGCGAAGATTATGCAGTCGCCGGCGCGCAGTTCCTCGGCCGGTTCGTTGTCACGCTGCGCAAGGCCTACACCCGATAGAACATAGAGGATTTGCCCGTGTGGATGGGTGTGCCAGCGTGTCATCGTGCCGGGTTCGAGCGTACAGCGCATGGCTGTGAGCCCGCCGTCCTCGTTGTCCTGAACCAGCATCTCCACCCAGAAGGGCCTGTTAGCGATGCCTTCCGGCGAACGCTGGATGGCGGTGCCGGCGCGATGGATTGGCAACGGCTGTCGAATGCTTGTCCGGTTCATCGTTGTCAGGCCTGTTCGATCATTTGCGCGATCCCGTCCGAGAAGGACCAGTCCTCGCGCGTCGTCGTGACGATATTGATCATGACATCTTCGGGCCGCAGGCCCGGCGCATCCGCAAGCAGGGCGACGAGGCGGCGATAGAAGGCCTTCTTGACTTCCGTCGAGCGCGGCTTGCCGATCGTGATTTGGAAGAAGACGTAGTTGTCCGAGCGTGGGCCGCCGAGATAGGTGCGGTCGAAGATCAGCTCGTTCGGCTCCAACTGATGAATCTCCTGGAAGCGATCGGTGGGCGGCACGTCGAAGGTCTCGACCATGGCGCGGTGGAAATTATCCGAAAGCGCCTGCAAATATTCCGGCGACTTGCCGCGGAGAAGGGAAATACGAGTGAATGGCATGGGGTGCTCCTGTCATCGGGTCTACTTGACGAGCACACCATGCCACGGGATAATAGTTCGGAAAATCAGATAATATTTGACTTATAATCCCGAAAATATGGATAGTTGATCATGCGGAAAGTTATCTTCGACCTCGACGTCCTGCGCAGCTTCGTGACAGGCATGGAGCTTGGCAGCTTCGCCAAGGCGGCAGAACGGCTCGGGCGTTCGACGTCCGCGATCAGCGCGCAGCTCAAGAAACTGGAGGAACAGGCGGGTACGCCGATCTTCCGCAAGGCCGGGCGCGGGCTGGCGCTTACGGAGGCCGGCGAGACCATGCTCGGCTATGCGCGGCGGCTGCTGGATCTCAACGACGAGGCGGCGACTGCGATCCATGGTGCCGATCTGGAAGGCTGGGTTCGGCTCGGCTTGCAGGAGGATTTCGGCGAGACGCTGTTGCCGGAGGTACTAGGCCGCTTTGCCCGCGCGCATCCGAAGGTGCGGATCGAGGCGCGTGTGGTGCGAAATGCAGAGCTCATCGAGCGCGTGACGTCCGGCAAGCTCGACCTGGCGCTTGCCTGGAGCGACGGCTTTCGCACGACCCATACCGATCGGATCGCCGAAGTGCCGATGTGCTGGGTCGGGCCGGCGCATGGTGCCACCCAATGGCATGCCGATGGCGGCGAGCCGCTGCCGCTTGCATCATTGGAGGCGCCCTGCCTGCTGCGGTCGATCGCGACCAAGGTGCTGGACCATGCCGGCATCGGCTGGCGCATTTCCTTCGTCAGCCCCAGTCTTGGTGGGCTCTGGGCTGCGACGGCGGCGGGGTTGGGCGTGACGGTGCGCACGCCGCTGGGTCTGCCGGTTAAGGTGCGGCCCATGGCACCAGGGGAAGCCGGCCTCCCGCCGCTGCCGAAGCTCGACCTCTTGCTGCATCGCGCCGAAGCGGAAGCGAACGCGGCGACGGAACGGCTGGCTTCGATCATGCTGCAAGCCGTGCGGCAAACGGTGGATGCCACGCCGCAGGGGCGGGTGTTTGCCGATGCGCCGAACTACGAACTGGTGACTGCCTGAGTGGCGGTGGCTTCGGCCGGCAATGTAGTCTTCGGGCGGGCGAGGCGGGCTTCCGCTTCCTGAGCGAATGCCTGGAGATCGCGTGACTGGCCGGCGAGATGCTCCATTGCCGCGATGGCCACGTCGGTCGCGACATAGTCCGGCTTGTGGCCGAGATGACGGATGGTAACAAGTTCGGCGCCGGCGATGTCGCGCGCCAAGCCGCGCGAATGCAGCTCTTCCATGACGATATCGTCGCTGTCGCCGGTGATGATGACGGTCGGCGGCGTGATCTCGCGGTAGCGCGGTGCTTCGGCGACGACATAGGCTAAGAGATTGGCAACGTCGGCTGCATTATTGATAAAAGCTCTTGGCCGTAACACCAGCTCCGGTGCGGTTTTCACCACGTAATCGGCAGGGCGCTGATTGGGGTGGAAGACGCTGAGCGTGCTGCTTTCGACACGCTGCAGACCGACCGGCATCACCACCAGATGGGCGAAGAGCCAGCCGAAGACCGGCATGGCGGCAAGCGTATAGTACCAGTCGATTCCGCCCGGCCACGGATGAGTCGCCGGCGCAAGGAAGAGCAGGCCGGTTGTCTTGTCGGGATGACGCATGCCGAAGGCTGCGGCGATGGCGCCGCCGAAGGAATGGCCGACGATGATGGCGCTCTCGATACCGCGTTTCTCCATCAATCTTGCGATCGCGTCGGCCTGACCGGAGGGCAGGGCATTTTCCGGGCCGCCACGTTCGGAATAACCGTGGCCGGGCCGATCGATGAACAGCATTTCCGCCCGGCCGGCGAGCGGGTCGGCAAAGGCTTCGAACTGGTCGCGCAGATTGCCGCTGGCGCCGTGAATGAAGATCAGCGGCGGCAGGTCGGCGGTGACCGGGCACGCCAGATGCAGGGCGTTCATGCGGAATTCGCCGATATCGGTCAGTTCGCCGATATTGGGATAAGTCTGTTCGATCGCGCGCGTCTTATAGGCCGAAAAGCAGGCCGCGGCGGCAGGAATTAGAACAAGGGCACAAAGCAGAATATCGATCATTGCGGTATAAAGTAGATAATGGGAACTATCGGTCTATGCGACTTTCACGATCGCTCATGTGTTGTAGATATGCCCTTTGTTGAGAAATCCTAGACCATTCCGTTTCAGGCGGAGCGACCGTCAGCGAATAGATGCTCTAAAGCTCGTCGCGATCTTTCAGATTCGCTCCCACACTTTAGCTCCTTGTTTGTGCATGTCGTTTTCGCAAAACCGCCGCACACTTTTGCGCGACATGCATTAGGTTCGGCTACCGGCGATCTTTTCGGAGAGGGTATTAAACTGCTCCTGGGCGGCGCGATTCGCCGGATAGATTTCAAGGAAGCGTGCCCAAGCCTTCAGCGTTAGCTCGTCATTGCCGGTTTCGCTCAAGATCGCGGCCATGCCGGCGAGCGCGCCGAAGTGGCGCGGCTCTATCCGCAGCACCTGATTGATGTCTTCCATCGACTTGCGATAGTCACCGATGGCGTAATTCAGCGTCGCGCGGCGGTTCCAGCCCTCGGCGTAGTCCGGCTTCAGCGAGATCACCTGGTCGAGGAAATCCATGGCGGCGGCATTGCGCTTTTCCTGGATGGCCTTATCCGCCCATTGCATCAGGAGATTGATGGTGGCGCTGCCGGAATCGCTCCATTCCATGCGAATCTGATCGGCGATGAGGCTCGCCTGATCGGGATTGCGCTGGCGCTTCAAAGCGATGAAGAGATTATCGATCTGCTGCTTCGAGGAGAGCGTGCCGGAGGCGGCGTTCGGATCTTTTTTCTCGACGATATCAGAATCGTCCGCCATGGCGATATGCGGTGTGGCGGCGGTCAGGGCGAGGAGAATCGGCAGTGCCAGATATGACGAAGCAAAAATGCGCATGGCGGGCATAGTAGCCCGCCAATGTCGAAGATCAAAATAATTTTGATGTGATCATCTCAAGCGACCGCGAACGGTCCGCCCGGCCCGTGGCCAGGCGCCACGCAAAATCAGCCCTGACGAGCCTTGTAGCGCGGGTTCAGCTTGTTGATGATGTAAATGCGGCCCTTACGGCGGACCAGACGGTTGTCACGGTGACGCGCCTTGAGCKACTTGAGCGAATTCTTGATCTTCATTTTTCTGATCCGCGATGTTTGAGGGGGAATGTCACATTCGCCCGGTATCTTTAACAATCAAAAGCGCGCTCACGGCGCGCTCTTTAGGGTGGGCAGCAAATACCCCGTCGCCTTAGCCCTGTCAACCACGTCAGGGGTTTTTTCCCTGCGCTGTTAGCGACGAAGCTGTGTAATATGCCCCATTTTGCGGCCGGGACGCGACTTTGTCTTGCCGTAGAGATGCACCAGCACGTCGTCCTGGCTCAGCCAATCAGGAACCGAAAGGATATCGTCGCCGATCAGATTCTGCATCACGCAGTCGGAATGGCGTGCTGGATTGCCGAGCGGTAGGCCGGCGACGGCGCGGATATGCTGCTCGAATTGCGAGACGACGCAGGCGGCTTCCGTCCAGTGCCCGGAATTGTGAACGCGCGGCGCCATTTCATTGGCAATCAGGCTGCCGTCGGCGAGGACGAAGAACTCGATGCCGATGACGCCGACATAGCCGAGCGCGGCCAATACCTTTTCCGCCGCCACGCGTGCCGCTGCCGCCGTCTCGGCGGAGATGCTGGCGGGGAGGGTGGAGGTGTGGAGAATACCGTTGCGATGGATATTTTCCGCCGGATCGTAGCAGGCGATGGTGCCGTCCAAGCCGCGGGCGGCAATGATGGAGATCTCCCGCTCGAACGCCACGAAGCTTTCGAGAATCAGCGGAACGCCGCCGAGCGCGGCAAAGCCGCCTTCAGCGCTGTCGGCCGACGAGCGATAGACGCGCTGGCCCTTTCCGTCATAGCCGAGGCGCCGGGTCTTGAGTACGCCCTGGCCGCCGAAGTCGGCAAGCGCCGTTTCGAGATCGGTCTGGCTGTCGACGGCGTGAAAACGAGCGGTCGGAATGCCGCAATCGTTGATGAAGCGCTTTTCGGTCAGCCTGTCCTGTGCCATCTCCAGCGCCATTGGCGGCGGGTAGACGGCAATATCCTTGGCGAGCCTTTCGGCGGCGACGACCGGCACGTTTTCAAATTCGTAGGTGACGACGTCGCAGCGCTTCGCTAGTTCGGCGAGAGGGGCCCGATCGTCATAGGCGGCTACGATCTGCTCGTTCGCTACCTGCGCGGCGGGACAATCAGCTTCCGGCTCCAGGATGATCGTGCGGAAGTTCAGGCGAGCCGCCGCCATGGCCAGCATGCGGCCGAGCTGGCCGCCGCCGATAATGCCAATCGTTTTCGCGGTCATAGGTCGTCCATCGGATATTCAGCAACGGCAGCGCTCTGCCGGGCGCGCCATTCGTCCAGCCGTTCAGCGATATCCTCATCACTGAGCGCCAGTACGGCGGCAGCAAGAAGGGCGGCATTGATCGCGCCGGCCTTGCCGATCGCCAATGTGCCGACGGGAATGCCTGCCGGCATCTGCACGATGGAAAGAAGACTGTCCTGGCCGGACAAGGCGCGTGACTGCACCGGTACGCCGAAGACCGGCAGCGGCGTCATCGAGGCGGCCATGCCCGGAAGGTGGGCGGCGCCACCAGCACCGGCGATGATGACCTTAAAGCCTTCGTCGCGTGCGCCCTTGGCGAAGTTCACCAGCCGATCCGGCGTACGATGTGCGGAGATAATGCGCGCGTCGTAAGTGATTTCCAGCGCTTCCAGCGTGTCTGCGGCGTTCTTCATGGTTTCCCAGTCGGACTGGCTGCCCATGATGATGGCGACGGGTGGTCTTTCTGTCATCATCGTCGCGTCTTGCTCCTCAGGCGATAATGTCGGGAATGATCTGGTCTTCCAGCTTGGTGAGCTTGTCCTTGATGACGAGCTTCTTCTTTTTCATGCGCTGGATGCGAAGCGCATCGCAGCCCGTCTGGATCATGGCGTCGATCGCGGCGTCATAGTCTTCATGTTCCTGGCGCAACCGCGCCACGATCAGCCTGATTTCCGCCTGTTCCTGATCGGCCATGCTCATGTCCCCAATGCCCTGCGGACCCGTGTTCGTTCCGCCTCGTGAATCCCGCAAGCTCCTATCACCAAATGATGGTAACGGGAAGTTATCCCTCATCACGAATTTGCCGCTCATAGGCCACGTTTTCGCCTTCGACAAGGGTTCGATATTATGGCACACTGGTAGGGTTGACACCTAGAGCCTTGGCGATGGATGGCCAGGGATCGTAAGAGGAAGGAAGGGTCATATGACTGTTCAAGCTCATCTTGAATCGCTCGAAAAGAAACATGTCGCTCTCGAGGAGGAGCTGCATTCTGCACTGACATCTCCCTCTATCAATGATACTGAAATAGCCGATATCAAGCGCAGGAAGCTGCGCCTCAAAGACGAAATCCAACGTCTGCGATCGTCAGTTCACTGACGCAACGTCTTCCAGAGACGGAAGCCACCGGTCGTGGCAAGGAAGACAGGCGGGCCGAAAGGCCCTGAAACAATTCCCTTGTAAGAGACGGTGACTGCTCCCAGTCGATACGGATGCGCCAACTTCAAAACGTGAGGAGTGGGAGTTGGCGCAACTTTCCTGAGAAAGATCGGGAAATTGCTACAGAGCGCGCCAGAGAGCCGATCTCAGGCCCAGAACTGATCCAGCCACAAATTGAGCTTGTCGAAACCGCGGCTGTTGACCGCGTAGATGCGTTTCGTCCCTTCGGTGGTGACGGAAACGAGATTGCTGTCGAGCAGTGCCTTGAGATGCTGCGACACCGCCGGCCTGCTGATCGGCAAGCCCTGCGCCAGTTCGTTGACCGTTTTGGGTGCGCGGCGCAACTCTTCCAGCAGGTAACGCCGGTTCGGATCCGCGATGGCTGCGAAGGGGTCCATGGTCGACATGGGCCGAAAGCTACGTCAAACGCCCAAGAGCGGCAAGCTAATTGTGCGCCGCAATGATGATTGTGCCGGCGGCTCTAACATTATTGCGGTGAGGAACGGCTCCCGGGCCTCTGCAACGTGAAATAGCGCTCGTGGATGTCGGGTGCTTTCAACGCGCTGCCCCTTGTCAGACCGCCCCAACGGATTTACTCACAAATATAGAACCGGGTGCGCTATTCCCAGCGATCGAACCCATAAATATGGAAACCCGCATGACCGTGCCCGAAGACCGCTGCCGCCTCGTTCTCATCGTTCCCGATATCGCCGATATCGAAGAGCAGGCGAAGGCGGTGGCCGATGCGCTGAGGGGCGGGGATGTGGCGTCGGTCATCATCCCGCAATATGGGCTCGACGACAGCACCTTTCAGAAGCATGCGGAAAAGCTGGTGCCGGTGGTACAGGCGGCAGGCGCAGCCGCATTGATTGCCGGAGACAGCCGTGTCGCAGGCCGCGCCAAGGCCGACGGGTTGCACATTACCGGTAATCTTGCCGAGCTCACCGAGGCGGTCGAGAAATTCGTACCGAAGCTCATCGTCGGCGGCGGCAATGCCACGGACAGGCACAATGCGCTGGAAATCGGCGAGCTGCGTCCCGACTACATCTTCTTCGGCAAGCTCGATGGCGACATCAAGCCGGAGGCGCACMCGAAAAACCTGGCGCTCGGCGAATGGTGGGCATCGATGATCGAGATTCCCTGCATCATCATGGGCGGCACCGATCCGAAATCGGCGCTTGAGGTGGCTTTGACGGGCGCCGAATTCGTGGCGCTGCGCGGGGCCGTTTTTGCAGACCCCTCGGCGGCCCCGTCCATCGTTGCGGAAGTGAATGCGCTTCTGGACGAAAAAGCGCCACGGTTTGAAGATTGATAGCAATCCATGTCGCTCACGCCCCGATTCAGTCACCGGTTTTTCCTTGCTGCGCTCGCCGTTGGGCTGACGGCGTTGCCGCCGATTGTGGTGGCGCAATCGAACAATAGCGACACGTCGCTGCCGGGCATCACAACACAGCCGGACAAGGGCGCTCGGCCGACCGACAGCGGACAATCCGACGATGCCGCGCCGTCGGATGAGGCTGCTGCGCCCGACGATAGCGCGCCGCCGCCGCCCGGCGACAGCGTGATGACGCGGCCATTGGACGCCGCCGCCGGCACTTTCAAGACCGAGAAGATCGGTCCCGGCGCTGAGCCGAAGACGGACGATGCCATCAAGCCCTCCCAAGGTGTTGGCGTCTTTGACCGTATGGGCGCGAAGCTGCCCGACCTGCCGCCGGAAAAGGCCTTCACCGGCAAGGTCGACGAAGCCTATGGCGCCTTCCAGCGGGGGTATTACCTGACCGCGTTTCAGAAAGCCCTGCCGCGTGCGCAGCTCGGCGATCCCGCAGCGCAGACCCTGATTGCCGAATTGATGTCGCAGGGTCTCGGCGTCAAGCGCGACACCAAGGATGCTGCCTTCTGGTACGGCAAGGCAGCCGAGGGCGGCGATTCGACTTCGATGTTCAAATACGCGTTGCTCCTGATGGAAGGACGCGATCTGCCGCGCGACGAGAAGAAGGCGGACGAGTGGATGAAGAAGGCGGCCGATGCCGGCCAGCCGTCCGCCGAATTCAACTGGGCGCAGAGCCTGACGGCAGACAATCCCGGCATCAAAGGGCTGCAGATGGCTCTTCCATATTATGAGAAGGCGGCGCAGCAGGGCATTGCCGATGCGCAATATGCTGTCTCTCAGCTCTATCAAAATCTGCCCGACCTGCCCGAGGAAAAGAAGTCGCAGGCGCGTGAATGGCTGTCGCGCGCGGCCAATGCAGGCTTCGACACCGCACAGCTCGACATGGGCATTTGGCTGATCAACGGTATCGGCGGCAAGCAGGATCTGGAGAACGGTTTCAACTGGATGCGGGTTGCCGCCTATCGCGGCAATGTCGTAGCGCAGAACAAGCTGGCGCATCTCTATATCAACGCGCTCGGCACGAAGCAGGATCCGGTTGCCGCTGCGACCTGGTATGTCATCTCGCGCCGCGCCGGCCTCAAAGATCCGGAGCTCGAGGATTTTTACCAGGGCATCGAGGACTATCAGCAGAAGGCCGCGATCGACGCCGCGAACAAGTTTCGCAGGGTGCAGTAACGCTTAGAGCGCCAGCGTTCATTTGAACGCATGGCGCTCTACGGAATTCCAATTCTGTTAGAACAGAGCGTCGGCGAAAAGATCTTCGTCGTCAGCCTTGGCCGGCGCTGCGGCAGCCTGTGCGGTGCTGGCGTCCATGGCGATGATATCGCGATGGACGTCGCGCTCCTGCGCCATCGTGTAGGTCTTGAAGATGCGGGCGCTGAGCGGCGCGATGATTTCCTCCAAATCGCTGACATCGGCCATATCTCTGCCGGCCATGTCTTCGAGCGTATCGGCGCAATTTGCCAGGATCTCGCCGAGGTCGCGCTGGAAGTCGAGCTTGCCGATCGACAGCATGATCTTGTTGGCCACTTCGCGGCCATGCGCCGAGAGCGTTTCCAGTTCGCCATCCATGATATTGGCGGCGCCACGGATGGCGTCGACGGCCGAAATCAGCCTCTCGTCGAGACTATAGTCAGAGGCTTCCTGGCCGGAGGCGACGTGGCCGGCTGCCGTTTCGAGTGACGCGAGCCCGGAGACGATCGCGTCGGCGGATTCATCGAGTTTTGCCGCGAAGATGCGCAGTTCGGCGGTGACGACGTTGATCGAACGGCCTTCCTCGCCCATGCGGCTGCAGCGCAGATTGGTGTTGAGCGCCATGTAGTGAATATCGGTCTTGACGGCGCGGATGGTCTCGATGCGGTGCAACAGGTTCGAGGCCGTGCCGAGTGTCGACTGGCTGATGCCATCGGCCTGAACGCGGGCGGTTTCGACCTGTTTGACGATCGTGTGGGCGGCGGAGACGCTCTGTTCCAGTGCACGCAGCACATTGGCATCGCTGTTTCCGTCCTCGGGCTTCATGGCGTCGCGCAGTTTCAGGATTTCCTGCGTGTCGTGGCTGAAGCTGGCAATCGTCTTGACGACACTGCCCGACTCCCTCTGGAAATCCGTGACCATGTCGCGCATCTGCGCCGCCGTCAGGTGATGGATGACATTTTCAAGCCGCTGGTAGGCATCGGCATCGAGCTTGTGGCCCTCGTCGCTTGCGAGAAATTCTCCGAGAAAGGCGAAGGCGCTTTGTACATGCTCGATACGCTGGCGGGTGATGTCGCCGATCTGCAGAGCCGAAAGGGTGGTTGCGACCTTGCTTTGCACGCCGCGGGCGATGGCGCCAACCTCGGCGGCGATCACCGCGAGTTCCTTGCGGTGCGCAGCGATGGTGCGGGCATCCTTTTCGAGTGCTGCGACCACTTGCGGAACGTTGCGGTCATAGGCTTTCGCGGTGGTGGTGCCAAAGGTMATGGCGACCTTCAGGTCGCGTTCGAGGGCGCCGAGCTGCTGGGCGAAGGTGTTGACTTCAGTGGTGCCGGAGTGAATGCGCTCCAGAATCTCCTCGGCAAAACCGGCAAATTCGGCAATGCCCGCACCGGTGATCTTCACCGTGACGGCGAAGGTACGCAGGTAACGCATAGTCTCCTGCATATCGGTGACATGCGAGTGCAGCTTGGCGCCGGCCTCGGCGAGAACGGTGAAATTCTCCTGGCGCCTGGCTTCGAGGCCGGGCAGGTCCGACAGACCGCTCATCGTCTGCACTAGATCGGCGGTGGTGTCGCTGGCGCCATCGCTGTCGAGCGCCTTGGTCAACCGGTCGAGAGATGACAGGAGCTGGTTCAGGACCTCCATGACCGACAGGAGAACAGCGCCACCGTCGAGAAAACGTTTCTCTACCTCGGTACGCGCCGCCTCCAGGGTGCGGCTGACATCCATGGCCCGCGGGACTCCCCGGGGGCGATCGATGCGGCGTGCCAGAGCTGTTCCATTTTTCATGTTTGTCCCTTTACTTGGAGAAAGGCTCGTTTGACTCAACTCTTAAATGTGGGATGGAAAATTCCGGTAAATTCTCCGGACTCGTAGACGTTGCACCCCGGGCTTTCCCCAGCAGGGTTAAGATTCACTCACCGGAAAGTCGGTGTTTTGATCTTTTCGATTTAACTGCCTGAATCCCAATCATATTTCTCATCGTAAAGATTGAGCGGTCATTTATATCAGGTGAAAATTCACAGCCCCTGAAATCTCGAATTATACAACCTGTGTTTACTCCCTCTTAAGGCTGACATGAGATTCAATAGTTATCGCTTAAGTATTCGTTTGGTAGCGGGGCCAGATTTGAAATGGATGACAAATATTCTGAATCTATTTCCCTGCCTGATATCTTGAGCATCAGGAACATTTCCGAAATCTATCAAAGTATGACTGTGAAGTTTCGGGACAGCAAAACGCTTGTCCTCGAAGTTGCCGAGGATGCGGAAGCTGATTTGAGCTTCGTGCAATTGGTCGACTCGGCTCGGGCCGAGGCGAAGGCTTCCGGCAAAACACTTCGTCTTTCTTCTCCGGCTACCGGTTCTGTTTTGAAAGTCTTGCAGAGGGGCGGATTCGTCGAAGCCTTTACGGCGGAGGACGCGCAATTCTGGCTCCATAAAGAGGTACATTCATGAGTGCGAAGATTCTGACTGTCGACGATTCCGCCAGCATCCGTCTGACGACCAAGGTGACGCTGACGAATGCCGGTTACGAGGTCACCGAGGCGGAGAACGGTGCCGAGGGCCTGGACAAGGCCAAGGCCGGGCAATTCGATCTCATCGTGACCGACCTCAACATGCCCGTCATGGACGGACTGACCATGATCGAGGAGCTGCGCAAGCTGCCGGCTCACATGGGCGTTCCGATCATCTTCCTGACGACGGAATCCGATGCCGATCTCAAGGCGCGCGCCAAGGCCGCCGGCGCCACCGGCTGGCTGACCAAGCCTTTCGATCCGGAAAATCTCGTCAAGATCACCAAGAAAGTGCTGGGCAGATGAACTCGCTCGATCCAATTGCTGTCTTCCGTACCGAGGCTGCAGAATGCCTGGAGCAAATCGAGGCAGGCCTTTTGGATCTCACGCATCAGCTTGACGACAAGGCTTTGATCGACGCCGTGTTCCGCGGCCTTCATACGCTGAAGGGCTCGGGCTCCATGTTCGGCTTCGATGCGCTCGCAGCCTTCACCCATCATTGCGAAACCGCCTTCGATCGCGTCCGCAAGGGCCAGGCGCCGGCAACGGCCGAGCTCGTCGCTGCCGTTCTCGACGCGCAGGACCATATGCGCGCCCTCGTCGACGATCCCAATCGCAATCACGACGCCACCAGCCAACGTCTTCTGGCGCAGTTGCATGCAGCCGTCGGCGGCGCCGCCGACGCTGCAAAGCCGGTTCAGCCGGTCGCCGCGATTGCGCCTGTCGTTGCCGTCTCGAAGCGAAAGACCTGGCGTATTCGCTTCAGTCTGCCGCAGAACGCGATGATCAACGGCACCAATCCGCTGGGGTTGCTGGACGAGCTGCGCGATCTCGGCGAATGCCGCATCCTCGCCAATACATCGGCCATTCCGCCGCTGAGCGCGCTGGTGCCGACGGAATTGTATCTCTCCTGGGATGTCACTGTTACGACCGAGCAGCCGCGGTCCGCCATCGACGATGTCTTCATCTTCGTGATGGACGACATGCAGCTCGATGTCGAGGAAATCGATGGCAGTGCAGTTGCTGCAACGCCGGATGAGCCCGCCGTTTCGGCTGACTCGCAGGCGGTTGTTGCTCCCGCCGCGCCGGCCGTTGCCGAGATTGTCCCGATCAAACGAGAAGCCGCGGCAACGGCACCACCCGCTTCCGACCAACGGCAAGCGAAGGCTGCCGAAAGCGTTCGTGTTCCGGCCGAGCGCCTCGATGAACTCATGGATCGTGTCGGCGAACTGGTCATCGCGCAATCGCGCCTCAGCCAATTGGCGAGTGCCAGTGCCGATATCGGGCTGAGGTCGGTGTCGGAAGAGATCGAACGCCTGTCCGGCGAACTGCGCGACACGATGATGGTGCTGCGCATGGTGCCGGTCGCGAGCCTCTTCAACCGTTTCCGCCGCCTGGTGCATGATCTGGCGCGCGAGACCGGCAAGGTCATCGAACTCGTCACCGAAGGTGAGACGACGGAGGTCGACAAGACCGTCATCGAGCGGCTTGCCGATCCGCTGGTGCATCTGGTGCGCAATTCCATCGACCATGGTCTTGAACCACCGGAAGAGCGTCTTGCTGCCGGCAAGGCGAAAGCTGGAACCATTACATTGTCGGCCCGGCAATCGGGTGGCGAAGTCATCATCTCGATCAAGGATGACGGCCGCGGCATCAATCGCGAACGTGTCCGGGCCAAGGCGGAATCGTCCGGGCTGATCCAGCCAGGTCAGCAGCTCAGCGATGCCGAGCTTCTGCAGCTCATCTTCGCGCCCGGTTTTTCGACGGCGGCGCAGATCACCAATCTTTCCGGCCGCGGCGTCGGCATGGATGTGGTGAAGCAGACAGTAGAAGCGCTGCGGGGCACCATCGATATCGTCAGCCAGCCGGGACAGGGGTCCGATGTCTCGCTGCGCATTCCGCTGACGCTCGCCATCATCGACGGCCTGCTGGTGCGCGTCGGCGCCGGGCGCTATGTCATTCCGCTGTCGGCGGTCGAGGAATGCCTGGAATTGTCGCTGGAAGAGGATTTGCGTTCGCGCGGCCGTAGCTTCATTTCGCTGCGCGACAGCCTGGTGCCTTTCCTGCGGTTGCGGGACGTATTCCGCACCGGCACCAAGCCGGACGTGCATCAGAAGGTCGTTGTMATCTCGACCGGCACCGAGCGGGTCGGCCTCGTTGTCGACCAGATCATCGGCGACCACCAGACGGTGATCAAATCCATGTCGAAGCTGCACAATGACGTCGCCCACTTCTCCGGGGCGACGATCCTCGGCGACGGCAGCGTCGCCCTCATTCTCGATGTCGTGCATCTGGTCGCAGCAGGCCAGCAACAGGAGGCGCATCTGCGTGCAGCGGGATGAGCGGAAAAGCCATGAAATCCGACAATCTCTGGAATGGCACTCATTGGAATGAAAACGGCGAGGTCGAAGTTCTGACCTTCGATCTTGCCGGTGAAACCTTCGCCCTCGAGGCGGTCATGGTTCAGGAAATCCTGGACATTCTGCCGGAAACCGCCGTTCCCGGCAGCCAGCCCTTCGTGGGCAGCGTCATCAATTTTCGCGGCAAGGTGATCCCCCTTGCCGATCTCCGCCTCGCTTTCGGCATGGAAGCGGCGGAAGCGACTATCGATAGCCGTATCATCGTTATCGAACTTGACCTGCAGGATGAACCCACGCTCGTGGGTCTGCGGACCGACAGGGTGAATGAAGTCACCACACTTGCAAAAGCTTCCAGCGAAGCACCGCCTAGCGTGGGGATGCGTTGGCGTCCCGACTACATCAACTGCCTGGTCAAGCGCGGAGGGGAATTCATCATTCTCCCCAATCTGCAGGCGATTTTTTCTGCCCGGCAAAACAAGGCGCTTTCCGCCTGACCATTGCTGTGGCCGAATTTTCGAGGGAATCAAGACGATGCGTCTAACGATCAAAGCCAAGCTGGTGGGGGCGTTTGCCTTCATCATCCTCATGTTGATAGGCACGGCCGGCTACGGCATCATGAGCCTCAGCGCTTTCAACGACACCATCAGCAATGTGCTCGAAGGCCCCGTGGAGCGACTGGAGTTGACGCAGCAGGTCAACATCTCCCAGCTCCAAGTCATTCGTCAGCAGAAGAACCTTCTTGCGGCCCACAATGACGACGAAGCCAAGGCGGCGCTCGCTGCCGGCGACGTCGCACGCAAGCAGCTTGCTGACACCTTGGCCGCCGTGGACAAGGTCGCGACCGAAGAAAGCCGTGCTCATTGGGATTCCGTCGAAGCCACCGCGGCGAAGTTCATCCAGGCCGACGATCAGATTCGCCAACTGCTGAAGGCAGGCGACAAGGAAGGCGCAAGCACCGTCTCCGTTACCGATGCCCGCAGGGCCGCCAACGAGATCGACAAGGCACTCGACGCTCTGCTCGTCATCGAAAAGCAGAAAATGAAGGAAGCGGATGACGGCGCCGACGTGCAATATGCCGGCACCCGTCTGACGATGCTCGTTGCCGCCGGTGTGGCGCTGCTGATCGCCGCTGTGACCGCTTATTGGATCGCGAACACGATCAGCAAGGGTCTCGCCCGCGCCAACACCGTCGTTCGCGAGGTTTCCGAGGGTGATCTGACGAAGACGGTAGAGATCACCAATCAGGACGAAATCGGCGAATTGCTGGGCAACGTCAATGTCATGATCGAACGTCTGCGTGGCGTCGTTGCCGATGCGCTGGGTGCGGCTGACAATGTCTCCTCGGGCAGCCAGCAGCTTTCGGCAAGCTCGGAGCAGGTGTCGCAGGGCGCGACCGAACAGGCGGCGTCCGCCGAAGAAGCTTCGGCTTCGATGGAGCAGATGGCGGCCAACATCAAGCAGAATGCCGATAATGCCGCGCAGACGGAGAAGATCGCGCGTCAGTCGGCCAAGGATGCGGAAGCAAGCGGCGATGCCGTGACCCGCGCCGTCAGCGCCATGCGTACCATCGCTGAGAAGATCGGCATTGTGCAGGAGATCGCCCGCCAGACTGATTTGCTTGCYYTGAACGCGGCTGTGGAAGCGGCCCGTGCCGGCGAACACGGCAAGGGCTTTGCGGTCGTCGCCTCGGAAGTGCGCAAGCTTGCCGAGCGCAGCCAATCGGCGGCTGCCGAGATCAGCTCGATGTCGAGCGATACCGTCAAGGCGGCCGCCGAGGCCGGCGATATGCTTGGCCGTCTGGTGCCGGACATCCGCAAGACGGCCGAACTCGTCTCCGAGATCAGTGCTGCCTGCCGTGAGCAGGATATTGGTGCGGCCCAGATCAACGAGGCGATCCAGCAGCTCGACAAGGTGACGCAGCAGAATGCCGGCGCTTCGGAAGAAATGTCGGCCACTTCGGAAGAGTTGGCCGCCCAAGCTGAAGAGCTGCAGGCCTCTATCGCCTTCTTCAAGGTCGATACCGCAGGCAGCAAAGTCTCGGCCAGGAAGTTACCMGCCAAGGCGGCGGCAAACAAGGCTGTTGCGCCGCTCGCCAACCGCCGCGTCACGTCGGCTGTTCCGGCGCAGACCGTCGCCGCCCAGCAGGCTCGCGCCAAGGGCTTTGCTCTCGATCTTTCCATGGGCGGCCCGGATGCCGGTGACGAGGATTTTCGCGAAAGCGCCTGAGCGCTTCTTCGATGACTTCTGCCGGGACCTTCGTGGTCCCGGCGTTCTGATATCCCCAACGTGTGTATGCGTTGGCGTCGTGGTTCCTGAGATGTCCGGTGACGGGGAAGTGAATGGATCGCTTTCCCTGGTTCGAAGGCTCTCTTTATCGGTACGACGCTGTCAAACGGTGACGCCGTTCCGCAATACCCATTTTGCCTCTTTGTTTTCGGGGATAGGACAATGCGTTTCTCCATCAAACTGAAATTAGGTCTCGCCTTCGGCACAATGACGCTGCTTTTGATCGGCATCGCGGTCTATGGCAGCATCAGTCTTGGTCACCTCAATGATGCCAGCAACGGAATGACGGCGGGTCCTGTCAAACAGTTGCAAACAGCGCTCGACGCCAACATCGCCGCCGTGGAAGCCATTCGGGCGCAGAAAGATGCGCTGATTGCCAATGGCGATGCGGAAACTGCCTTCTACAAGGAATCCAGCACCTATCTCGATACCATGTCCTCTCAAGCTCAGGATGGGCTTGCTATCGCGACAGTGGAAGGCAAACCCCTCTGGGAGAAGCTGATATCGCTTGGCCAGACCTTCCGCCAGCGTTCCACCGAGCTGCAGGCGCTTGAAGCCAAGGGCGATCACGCCGGCGCCGAGGCGCTTTCGGACGGCGAACTGACCGACCTCAGCAAACAGATGACCGGCGCGATCAACAGTCTCGTCGACATTCAGAAAAAGGTGCTGGCGGCCACGGACGCGGCCGGCGATCAGCTTTATGAAGACACGCTGATGATCCTGGCTGCCGTTTCCGCCGTGGCGTTGATCATCGCATTGAGCGCCGCCTTCTGGATTACGCTCGGGATCAATCGCGGCCTGGGCAAGGTGTCTGACATCGCCAAGGCCGTGGCGACCGGCGACCTCAATCAGAAGGTCGAGGTCAAGACGAATGACGAGATCAAGGATCTGATCGATACCGTCAATGTCATGACCTCGAACCTGCGCGCCACCGCCGCTGTGGCGGATCGCATCGCGATGGGCGATCTCTCCGTTGCCGTGAAGCCGCTCTCCGACAAGGATGTTCTCGGCCTGGCGATGCAGAGCATGGTCGCCAACCTGCGCGTCACATCCGATATCGCCACGAAGATTTCCGACGGCGATCTGACGGTCACGCCGAAGCCACTTTCCGACAAGGATGTTCTTGGCTTGGCGCTGGAGCAGATGGTCGAACGTCTGCGTGGCGTCGTTGCCGATGCGCTGGGTGCGGCTGACAATGTCTCCTCGGGCAGCCAGCAGCTTTCGGCAAGCTCGGAGCAGGTGTCGCAGGGCGCGACCGAGCAGGCGGCTTCGGCTGAAGAAGCTTCGGCTTCGATGGAGCAGATGGCGGCCAACATCAAGCAGAATGCCGATAATGCCGCGCAGACGGAGAAGATCGCGCGTCAGTCGGCCAAGGATGCGGAAGCAAGCGGCGATGCCGTGACCCGCGCCGTCAGCGCCATGCGTACCATCGCTGAGAAGATCGGCATTGTGCAGGAGATCGCCCGCCAGACTGATTTGCTT